>DSAF01000120.1 GCA_011388305.1 Candidatus Zixiibacteriota bacterium
CGGAAGATTCAGCATGGGGAAACCTTCCGGCGACCCTTTCACCGAGGGCTTTCCGACATCGGCCCAAGGGGCGTATATCGTTGTTCGCGCCGATTATACCATGTTTTCGAACAAGCCCGGCATCGGCGCACCTCTGACGCTCCTCGACCGCGGACGCAAGCCCGAGGACTATTACATGACAATCCAATGGATTCGCGATCCTGTGCGCATCTGGCAGAAACTGTATCTCCTGCCCGAGGATTCGTTGCGGGCATTCTGCAACATAGAAATTTTGGCTTACAACGACGCGGCGGACTCGCATATAGTCGGCTTCAAGCTCTTCATCGACCCGAAAGTCGGGGACAATCCCAATCCCGTGCTCGAATTCCCCACTGGCGTTCAGGCGACCACATGTAAGTTCACAGGGCCGAATATCCCCGCCTATTGGACGCTCTATGAGGACTCGCCGGATCAGGGGGAAGGATATTCCTTGGCGCAGGGCGTCCCGTTCGGCAGGGATATGCTTTTCCCCGACGAGGTAGCGTTCGCGAATGCCTCTGATTTGGACAACTCGGAGTGGTATTTTCCGTTTGTGCCCGGCATTCCGATTACCGACCTCGCCATGGCATTCCGATGGGATAACATCTCGATGTCGCCGTTCAGTTGGTATATCGTCCAGATTTACTACGGCGGCGGATATCCCAGCTTCTATGGCATCTCCCCGGCGAACCTCGACCGACCGAACACAGTCGAGCTTGGGCGGCCGTATCCCAATCCCTTCAACGCGCGCGTGAGTGTCCCGTTCGAGATTATCGAGCGCCCGCGCCTTGTGAGCTGGAACATCTATGACATCACGGGGAGAGTCGTCCGTCATTCCAAGCCCGAGTATATCGAGCCGGGGCAATACAGCGTCCGATGGGACGGCAGGTCGGATTACGGCGGGGAGCTTGCCTCGGGCGTGTATCTTTTCTCAATGTGGGCCGATGGCGTCCGAAGAACGCAGAGATTGGTCATTCTCGAGTAGATCTCCACGGGCTGTATGGTTGTTCCCCAACGCCCTCGCCTTTTGCCGTCATCCTGTGATTTCCTGCGCATGGGCGACTCGGTGGGTCGCCTGTTGTTTTTCGGAACATGCTCTTTCATGTTGAAATCCGCCGTTTTCCCCTGCAGAACCTCAATCATCGGTTGACTATGAGCTGAAAATCCGTATAATTTTGGCAATTAAAGGAGACCAAATGAGCTATCAAATGAAGCCAATCGCGGAAATCGCAAAACAAATCGGCCTCGATGAGGGCGACCTCTATTTTTACGGGCCATACAAGGCGAAAATCAATCCCCATGCGGTCGCGTCAGCGCGCGAAAAGCCCAAGGGCAAACAAGTTCTCGTGACTGCCACCACTCCCACGCCCGCCGGCGAGGGCAAAACAACCACGGCAATCGGCCTGTCTATGGGACTTAATAAAATCGGCGTGAAATCGGTGGTCACACTTCGAGAGCCATCTTTGGGGCCAGTGTTCGGAATCAAGGGCGGCGCGACCGGCGGCGGGAAATCCCTCGTCCTGCCCGAGGACGAAATCGACATGCACTTCACCGGCGACATCCACGCCGTCACGACGGCGAATAACCTGCTCGCCGCCATGCTCGACAACCACATCCATCACAGCAACAGGCTCGATATCGATGTGCGGAGAATCACATGGCCGCGCGTTATGGACATGAACGACAGAGCGCTCCGCAATATCGCTATCGGCCTCGGCGGCGTCTCCAACGGTTTCCCCCGTGAGGACAACTTCATCATCTCAGTCGCATCGGAGATAATGGCCATCCTCTGCCTCGCGGATGATTTCGACGACATGAAGAAGCGGCTCGGGCGCATCGTCGTGGGATACACCCGCAAACGCAAGCCAGTCACCGCAGACGATCTCAAAGCCGTCGGCGCGATGGCACTGGTTCTCAAAGATGCAATCAAACCGAACATCGTTCAGACAAACGAAGGCACTCCGGCGATTATCCACGGCGGGCCGTTCGCGAATATCGCCCACGGCACGAACTCCATACAGGCGATTCGCCTCGCGCAGGCGCACTCGGACATCACAATCACCGAGGCCGGATTCGCATCGGATTTGGGCGGCGAGAAGTTCCTCGACTTCGTCTCGCAAGTGGGGGATTTCAATGTCGATAGCATCGTCCTCGTGACTACGCTTCGGGCGCTGAAATACCACGGCGGCGTCGAGAAGAAAGATGTGGCGGAGAAAAACAATGACGCCCTCGTCCGCGGTTTTGAGAACCTCGACGCACATATCGAGATTATGGGACAATACGGAGTGCCCGTCCTCGTTGCTGTGAACAAGTTCGACGACAACGACGATGAGGAGCTAAAGCTCACGCTCGACCACGCCCGCGGAATGGGCGTCGATGCAGTGATATGCGACCCGTTCGGCGGCGGCGGCGATGGCTGTATCGAACTGGCCGAGGCCGTCACGGAGAAAGTCAAATCGGGCGCGAAGGTCACGCCCATCTATTCCCCCGAAATGCCCATCCGCGAGAAAATCGAGGCTATCGCAAAGAAAGTATATGGCGCGGAGACGATTACCTATTCCAGACGCGCCGAGCGCGCAATCGACCACGACCTCACGCCGTTGGGATTCGACAAGCTTCACGTCATCGTCGCGAAAACGCAGGCATCGCTCTCCGGCGACAAAACAAAACGCGGAAGGCCGCGCGGGTTCAACATCAATGTCGATAATGTTTATGTAAACGCCGGCGCGGGTTTCGTTGTGGCGGTATGCGGAGACATTCTGCTCATGCCGGGGCTTCCGACCGTGCCCTCCGCTGAGGGCATAGACATCGACGCCGAGGGGAACATAGTCGGCCTGTTTTAGATAGAGGGCGCCGGCAAACGCAACGACAAACAACGGCGAACAGGCGGCTCGCCCGATTCTATCGCAGTCATCCGAGTGCCGGCGGGCATATCGTGCCGTGCCTCTATCATTACCGTTGTCATTTCGAGCGACAGCGAGAAATCTCTTTTACAATACGGGAGATTTCTCCACTTCTGGTCGAAATTACAGAACAAGCGTTGTAAACAAAAATTTCGCAGTCCGATAATGAACTTTTCGATACGAGAGTGATATAGCTAAGAACCTTCTCCTTGGACTCTCCACGCAAAACTTTTTTGAGGTAGCCAGAGACTTGTCACGAATAACGCTTGAAATTCGCGTATAAAAATCTTATACTATTCAATCGTTCTTAGAAACAATATGACCCGATGGTCATAATCGAAATTGAGGAGGAAAAAATGGTTCCGAAAGATCTTATCTTCACAAAAGAACACGAGTGGGTTCAAATCGAGGGAGATATTGCGACAGTAGGCATCACGCACTATGCACAGGGTGAGCTTGGGGACATCGTCTTCATCGAACTGCCCGAAACCGGCGAGGATGTCGCACAGGGCGAGTCGATTGGCACTATCGAGGCCGTCAAGGCTGTCACAGACTTGTTCGCACCGCTCTCCGGCGAGATTGTCGAGATTAACGACGCACTCGATGGCACGCCCGAGATCATCAACCAAGACCCATACGGCGACGGCTGGATGGTGCGCATTAAAATAGCCGACAAGTCCGAGACGGAGAATCTGCTCACCGCCGAGCAATATAAAGAGCTTATCGGCGAGTAGCTCGTCCATGCGCTTCTCTGCTGAAAATGACATTCACTAATGTGAGGTAGAAATGGGTTTCATTCCTAACACCCCCGAGGATCGCAAGGCAATGCTCGAGGCACTCGGCCTTTCCTCGATCGAGGAGCTTCTCGAGAAGGGCATCCCCAAAGAACTTATGCTGAAAAAGCCGATAGAGCTTCCCGAGCCGCTCTCGGAGTATGAAGCGCTCAAAGAGGCCGCCATGCTCGCCGAGGACAACCTCGACGTCCAGTCGTGGATGAGCTTTCTGGGCGCGGGTGCTTATGACCACTTCATCCCATCGGCGGTGCATCATATCATCGGCAGGCCGGAGTTCGAGACGGCATACACGCCATATCAGGCCGAGGTTTCGCAAGGAACGCTTCAGGCGATTTTCGAGTTCCAGTCGATGATTGCCATGCTCATGGGCATGGATGTCGCCAACGCCAGCGTTTATGACGGCGCGAGCGCGGTCGCCGAGGCCGGAATGCTCGCTCTGGCGAGTGTCAAAGGCAACAAGATTGTCGTCTCCGGACACGTCCACCCAAGCTACATCGAGGTTCTGCGGACATACGTCCACCCCAACGGCGCGGAAATCGTCATCTGCCCGACCAAAGGCGGCGCGACGGACATATCAGCGCTCAAGTCGCTCATAGACGACGACACCGTCGCGGTAATCATGCAAAGCCCGAACTTCGTGGGCTGTATCGAGGACGGCTTCGCTTTCCGCGAGGCGATTGGCGAGCGCAAGGCGCTTCTCGTCGCGGTCACCGACCCGATTTCTTTGGGTATGCTCGCCCCTCCGGGGGATTATGACGCGGACATCGCCGTGGGCGAGGGGCAAGGGCTTGGCAATCCGGTTGGCTTCGGAGGCCCGTTCCTCGGGCTTTTTGCCGCCAAAGATAAATTCGTCCGCAAAATGCCCGGAAGGCTCATCGGCGCTTCCACCGACGAGGCCGGAACGCGCGGGTTCGTCATGACGCTCCAAACGCGCGAGCAACACATTCGCCGCGAGAAAGCCACAAGCAATATTTGCACGAACGAAGCGCTATGCGCGCTCGGCGCGTCGGTATATCTGGCGCTACTCGGCGAGACGGGAATCAAGACCGTCGCGAGGCTTTGCTATGACAAGGCGCACTATCTCGCCGACAAGCTCACGCAAATCGAGGGCCTCGAGATGGCATATGACGAGCCGTTCTTCAAAGAGTTCGCGGTGAAACTTCCCGTGCCGGCGGAGGAGGTCTTCGAACCGCTCATCCCCATGGGCTATTTGGCGGGTGTGCCGCTTTCGAAGTTCTACCCCGAACGCGAGAACGAACTTCTCATCGCCGTGACGGAAAAACGGACGGTCGAGGAGATGGACGAATTCACCGAGGCATTGGCCGAGGTATTGAAAGATTTTTAATTTTAGAACGGAGCCGGAACTTTCGCTCTGTCATTTCAACGAGGCTAAGCTGTCATTTCCAGTAGGCTTTCACTTCTGTCATTTCGAGAAGACCGAAAGCCGACGAGAAATCTCCTTTGTTCAATGAGATTTCTCCCCTGCGGGTCGAAATGACAGGACGGCTCACAATGACGGAGACGATTATCCTCTCTCAAATCTCAACTTCCCAAGGAGGTATTTTGAGACAACTCGCTCGAATACTAATTTTGATGTCGCTTGCGCTTGCGCTGGCGATTATCTCATCCTGCGGCGCATCCCGCGGACTCTCCATCGACAGATGGTCGATAGAGCCTATGGAACGCGCGCCGGATTTAATCATGCAACTCATCGAAAACGCCGGAGACCGCACCGACTGGCCTAACGCTCACACCGTCACCGTCGTAGATTTCGACTCGACGTTCTTCTACCCCGACGGCAATCAGGTCAGCGCTCATTACAGCCTGATTAAGCTCATGACCATGAAGTCCACCAAGGACTACGGCACGATTCCGTTGGCCTATGACACGCAACAGATGACAATCGACATCGTCTATGTCCGGGTGATATACCCCGACTCGTCCGTGGCCTATGTCACGGAAGACGACATCACCGACGAGACGATGGATACTTACGCGGGAATGGACATTTATTGGTCAAATCTCCGCCAAAAGGTCATCCACCTTCCAGAGCTTCAGGTGGGATGCGCGATTGAATTCGCGCTCCGCATCGAGACGGTTCAACCGATGCTCGATGACATGATGGATGCGCGCTTCGGGTTCCAAAGCTCCGAGCCGATTATGCGCACCGAGTCCAAGCTCGTCGTGCCCATCTCCGAGACGATGAACTGGAAGGTTTTCAACGATCCGGAGGGCAAAGTCCAATTCGCCGAGAAAACGGTGAAAGACTCGCTCCGCGTATATCACTGGTGGGGCGAGGGTTTCGAGCCGTTGGTGTCGGAGGACGCCATGCCCGACGCCGGAGAATTCCTCACCAAAGTTCTCGCATCGAACACGACTTGGGAGGAATATTCCCAACGCGTTTATGAGCTTTCCAAGCCTAACATGGTCGCCGACGACGCGATTCGCGAGACGGTTGCCGACCTCATGAAGGACGCCGAGTCCGACTACGACAGCATCCGCTCGATTGCGATTTATGCGGCGCAGGTTATTCGATACATCGGCATCTCGCTGGGCGACAAAGAGGGCATCACGCCCCACGATGTCCGCAAGACTTTCCAAGCACAAAGCGGCGTCTGCAAGGACAAATCCGCCCTGCTCGCAGTCATGCTCAACGAGGCGGGATTCGAGTCCTATGTCGCGCTCTCGAACCCGATGCAACATGTTTTCTACGATGTCGCGTCGAACCAGTTCAACCACATGATTGTTGTGGCTTATGACCGCGCGGGCAACGAGATTTGGATGGATCCGACGGATGCTTTGAGCATGGACCTTCTGCCGGCATATCACATGAACAAGGCCGTGCTCATCTGCAAAGAGGGTGGCGACGACCTTCGATATTTGCCCGTGCTTCCGCCGGAAACGCAGTCGGGGAGCATCACGGCTGAAAGCAGAATCGAGCCTAACGGCGATTACATCGGCAAGGTGACCATCACTGGCAAAGGCATATACGACCAGCTTCTGCGGCTTATTTTCCAGCAGATGGAAGCCACGCAACAACAGCGCTTCTGGACGGAAATGATAAAGCAACAGGTTCACCCGTCGGCGCGGCTAACCGATTACTCGATTTCGCCCTCGCCGATAGAGAACCTCTGGGAAGCCGTCATTATTGAGATAGAATACGAGATTCCCGATTACGCCATTGTCGCGGGGGACTATCTTCTTGTCCGCTCGCCGCTGGCGACGGGGGCTTTCGACATCATGGGGCTTGTCTTGGGACAAACCGTCGGCCTTGCAGAGCGCAACTATCCGCTGAACATCCAGTTCACGCTTGGAAGCGAATCGCGCGAGACCATCACGCTCCCCGGCGGCTACACATCGAAATCGCTTCCGGAGATTGTCCGCATGGACAATGACGCGGCAGAGTTCTTCGTGGATTACACAATCGACGGCAATACAATTACTTATGAGTCATCGTTCAATGTCAAACAGCCGCAAATTCCGCCGGAGGACTATCCGGATTATCGTAATACGATAAGAAAATCCTCGGCGGTGAGTCAGGGAATGATTATTCTCACCGAGGAAGGGGGTGCGCTGTGAGGCTCGCAACTATAACAATTATTTTCGCACTAATCATCACGGGCGCACTATTCGCAGTGCCACCTCAGGCGGACACGCTTGTTGACACCGCCACCAGCGAGATGATACTCAATGCGCCGGGCAAAGAGGACTACCCCGAGGCCAAACTTGTGCATCTCTGGGGCGAAAAGATTATCAAGCTCGACTCCGAGGGCGGATACACAGTCGAGTGGCACGACAAATATAAGGTGCTGACGTTCATGGGGCGGCGCGAGGTTTCGAACCTCAAGTATAACTTCGATTCCTCATACGAGGAAATCGACCTCACCCGCGCACGGAGCATCACGCCTACCGAGGATGGCGGCTTCGTCGTGGCGGTGGTCGAGAGCGTGCAGATTAACGACATGACTGCGCCCGGCCTCGCCGACGCCGGAATTTATGCCAACCTCAAGCAACGCGTCGTGACTGTCCCCGGCGTCTCGGACAGCTCCATCGTGGAGATTTCCGGCAAAATCGAGACTTTCGCCCAGCCCAAGAAGCCCTTCGGCGGCATAGAGTTCCTCGCAAAGAGCGATCCAGTTTTGGGATACCACCTCGTAATCGAGGTGCCGGACGACCGCGAGCTTGTATATCTCTCGGCCAACGGCGCGCCCGAGCCGAAAATTCAGGGCAATCGCTACATCTGGGAGATTTCCAATTGGGAGGGCATGGTGCCCGAGCCTTCGGGGCCGCTCGGCAGAGACATTCTCCCGTGTGTCTATTACTCCGCCACCAAGAGCTGGACGGTCATGGCCGACCTTCTTCAGGCGCAGTTTTCGCCCAGAGCCATGGTGGGTCAGGAAATTCTCGCCAAGTCCAAGGAAATTGTCGGCGAGCTAATGGGAGTCGCCGAGATAGAGGCTTTGGCCTCGTGGGTTGCGGATAACATCCGCCACATCGATGTTGATATCAATGATGTGGGTTATTTCCCCAACAGCGCCACGCAAGTTCTCGAAAACGGATATGGCGACTCTCGCGACCGAAGCGTCCTTCTGGCGGCGCTTCTCCGCGCGAGGAATTACAACCCGGACTTCGTCCTTCTGCCGCCGCGCAACGCCCGCGTAAAAGAGAGCGTCCCCACGCTTGCGCAGTTCAGCAGGATGACCATCTCGGTGGATTTACACGCCACAGGCCGCCTCTGGTTCTGGACAGAGGACGACTATTCGCACCCGACGAGACTCCCCGGCTATCACGACGAGAAAGCTTTCGTAGTCTCGGTGGGCAAGGGCGCGCTTTTGCCCGTCCCGCCAATCGCGCCGGACGAGAACGGCATGAGGCAGACATACAACATCACCCTCGACGCAAAGGGCGGAATCTCCGGCGAGATGTCCGCCGAATTCCGCGGCGACTATGGACGCACGGTGAGGCGGATCTTCCGCGATGCGCGCCCGAGGCAAGCCGGCCAGCGCGTTCAGGAAATAGCATCGAACCTCGGCGGCGGCGAGTTAGCCGAGAGCGATGCTTTCGAGTTTTCCAACCTCGAAGACTTGAAAATCGAGCCGTCGCTCAGTTTGCGATTCGTCTCCGATGACTTCGCTTTTATTCAAGACGAGATAATGATTTTCAATTTCCCGGAGAATCCGGTTGGCTTTGCCGGCACGTCCATCTCGACGAGCCTCGATGAGCGCGACGAACCGCTTGTTCTTCGGACGCCGTTCAATGAGAATTACTCGTTTCGGCTCAATACGCCGCCGGATTACAAAGTCCTCTGGGCGAGCGAGCCGGTGGAATTCACCAACGAAATCGGCCGCCTGCGCGTCTCCTCGGAAATTGGCGATGGAACAGTCGATTACAATGTCTGGCTGACAATCGAGAAGACGTGGATTGAGCCGTCGAACTATCCGGCCATCCGCGACCTTATGCGCGCATACATGGCGCCCAAGAACCGCATGGTTCTTCTCGAGAAAATTCAAGATGAACCTCTAATTGAAGACGAGGTCGAATGATGACAACAAAAATTATTGAGCCGACACTATTTGAGAAGTCGCGTCCGGGGCTTACCGGCGCGAGCCTTCCGCCATCCGATGTGCCGCCCGCGGAGACCTCGGACATTCCCGAGAAGCTCCTTCGGAAGGGGAATATCGGCCTTCCGGAGCTGGCCGAGGTGCAGGTCATGCGGCACTACGTCCGCCTCTCGAACCTCAACCACCATGTCGAAAAGGGCTTCTACCCCTTGGGCAGTTGCACGATGAAATACAATCCCAAGGCCAATGAAGACGCCGCAGGATTGCCGGGATTCACGCACACTCATCCGGTCATGGCCGAGGAAACCTCATACGGCACAATCGAGCTTATGGCGCAATTGGGCGAGATGCTGTGCGAGATTTCAGGGCACAATCACTATACACTTCAGCCCGCGGCGGGCGCGCATGGCGAGCTTACCGGCCTTCTCATGATTCGTGCATATCACGAGAAGAACGGCAATCCGCGCAAGAACATCATCATCCCCGACAGCTCGCACGGCACGAACCCCGCGAGCATAGTCTTCGCCGGATACGAGCCTGTCGAGATTAAGAGCACCGAGCGCGGCACAATCGATCTGGCCGCCCTCGAAGCCGCGCTCTCGGAGGATACCGCCGCCCTCATGGTGACTAACCCCAACACGCTCGGTCTTTTCGAGAAAGACATCGTGAAGGTCTGTGAGATGGCGCACGCCGTCGGCGCGCAGATGTATATGGACGGCGCGAACCTCAACGCCATGATGGGCTATGTCCGTCCGGCGGACTTGGGCTTCGATGTCGCGCATTTTAACCTGCACAAGACTTTCAGCACACCTCACGGCGGCGGCGGCCCGGGGTCAGGCCCGCTTAGCGTCGCCGACCATCTCGAGCCGTTCCTTCCGAGGCCTGTTGTCCGAAGGGACGAGAACGGAGAGCCTATCTTCGATTTCGACCGCCCGGACTCAATCGGCAAAATGCAGGGCTTCTATGGGAATTTCCTCGTCATGGTGAAGGCGTGGCTGTATCTCCGAATGCTCGGCACAGATGGCGTTAAGGAAGTGACGGAATGGGCGATATTGAACGCGAACTATCTTCTCTCGCGCCTCGTCGGCCACTACAACTTGCAATATAAGGACACGCCGCTTCACGAGTTCGTCATCGACAGCACGAACCTCAAGCAGTTCGGCATCCGGAACGTGGATGTTGCCAAGCGTCTTCTCGACCACGGCTTCCACGCGCCGACTATGTCCTTCCCGCTCATCGTGCCGGAGGCGCTTATGACAGAGCCTACGGAGACGGAGAGCAAAGCCAGCCTCGACAGCTTCGCCGACGCGATGATTGAAATCGCGCGCGAGGCACGCGAGAACCCGGAGATTTTGCACAGCGCACCAACGCAAACGCCCATCGGCAGGCTCGATGAGGGCAAAGCGGCACGATTGAAAATTCTCCGCTGGCCTATTCCGGATGAGATTTAACGAGATAGGAATTTCTATTTCAACTATTCATTTTCAATTTTCGTGAGGGCGAGAATCTCCTCGCCCTTACAAACTATGAGCATTTGCTCGTTTTGTAGGAGGAAAACATGTCCAAACGCGCGATGATATTCATCGACGGCAACAATCTGTATTTTGGCCTCAAAAAAAATGTGGGCAATTATAACCTTAACTATGGCAAGTTCATCCGCGCCATCGCGGGGAAAGACGAGCTTGTCCGCGCCTATTTCTACACCGCCGTGTTCAGAAAAGAGGACGATGAGCTTCTCTTCAACGGACAGCAGAAGTTTTTGTCTTACCTTCAGGAAGTCCCCTATATGCAGGTGATGCCGGGGCGAATCGAGAAGCGCGGCGATGAGCTTGTCGAGAAGGGCGTGGATGTTCGCATGGCCATCGACCTCGTGCGCTTCGGCGCAAAGAAGCTTTATGACGTGGCATACATAGTCTCCGGCGACGGCGACTATGCGCCGGCGGTCAACGCCGTTAAAGACATGGGACTTAACGTGGTGAACTGCTTCTTCGCGGATGAGGCATCGGCGCACCTTCGCCATGCCTGCGACCGCTTTTTTAGGCTCGACTTCGATTTTCTGCGTGATTGCCTATTTGCGTCGGCGACGACAAACTTCGTCCGCGACGGGGTGGAGAGCAGGGATCCCGAGGACGTCGAGAGAGAGTATTGGGCGGGCGAATCTGACGACGAGCGTTAGAGGTCTTTGACCTGTTTCACGAAATTCTCAAGCCACTCGATATGTGCGCGATATTGCTCTATTAGTCTCGAGTATATTGCGCGGTATGCGAATGACATCTCCTCGCGATTTTCTTCGAAATATTCTTCAAGCTCGCCGAATTTCGCCATGACTTGGCTTGTGTGAATGTCGAGGGCTTCGAGCACGCGGTCTTTCGGGATGGTCTCCGCACCGAGAAGCGCGACGGAGAAGTCATCGCGGGGGTCGAGCGGGTCTGTCATGAGCCGGAGGAGGCCGCCTA
>DSAF01000114.1 GCA_011388305.1 Candidatus Zixiibacteriota bacterium
GGATCGCCTTTGCCGGAGAAGCTTTCCCCGGGGGAGGCGTTAGGCCTCGCGTGGACGGCTTACGGCGGCGAGGTTCTGCGCCTTGAGACAGCGATGGTCGAGGGCGACGAGGAGTTCGTTCTCACCGGCAGGCTTGGCGATGTCATGAAAGAGTCGGCGCGCACGGCGCTTACTTTCGTGAGAGGCCGACTTAGGCGCATCATGGGCGATGAGCCGGTTCCCAAAGGTTCGATACATATTCACATTCCCGAGGGCGCGGTGCCCAAGGATGGCCCCTCGGCCGGAATTGCCATAGCAAGCGCGCTGGCCTCGCTCTACTCGGGGAAAGAGCTTCCGAGGGACACGGCCATGACGGGCGAGATTTCGCTCACCGGCAGGGTTCTGCGCATTGGCGGGCTTGTGGAGAAGCTCGTCGCGGCCAAGCGCATGGAGCTTTCGCGGGTGATTATCCCCGAGGAGAATATGGCGGAGCTTTCGGAGATATCCGACGACATCAAGTCCGGCCTCGATATCCGTCCGGTGTCCCGCGTTGAGGAGGCGTTCGAGATTTTCGGCCTTCTCTGAGCGGAGCGCGCCCGACCCCCATCCGGCGCTGGCACGGGGGTTGCGGGTGCAACCCGCGCGCCAGCGCCCCCCACACCGACAATCGAGTTTCCGGATAGTTAATGGAGTTGTCATTTCGACCATAAGGGGAGAAATCTCGTCCGTTGGCGTAGGAGATTGCTTCGTCGTCCTTCGGAATCCTCGCTCGAAAAAATTTCGATTATTATATTGACTTGACCGTCGTTCTTTAGTATTTTAGGCGAGATGCGAAATCCGAGCCGAACCGCCGGCACGGTTTTCGGCGGCTTTTTGTTCTTTTGACTCGCGGGGGGTTTTCGCATGTTGTTTGCGCAATCCCACAGTTGCTTTCGCGGAAACTCTCCCGCAGTTTCACGGTGGGCATAGCTCAGTTGGTTAGAGCACTGGATTGTGGTTCCAGATGTCGGGGGTTCGAATCCCCTTGCCCACCCATGATTTTCGCGTGGCCCCATCGTCTAGGGGTTAGGACACAGGCTTTTCAAGCCTGCGACACGGGTTCGATTCCCGTTGGGGCTACCATTTCGAGGCGCGGCGTTGTCCGCGCCTTTTTTTATGGTGCGAGCCGCACCCCCTTGTGCGCCGGCGAGTTGTCGAACACCTCGATTATGTGATAGACGACCGCGATGAAAAGCTTCGAAAATTCCCCGTGAAAATAGCTGTGGATGAGGTTGATGTAATCCACTATGTGCTTCTCATATTCGCCGAGCGAGGGGTCGTCGGGATGGAGAAGTTGCGCGACGCACTTCAGCTCGTATGACGGAATGTCCATATAGACCAGTGAACAAGCGGGGTTCGTCATCTGGTTGATGAACGAGCCGGTCTCGAAATCCGGCGTGGCGTAAAGCTCCAGCGAAACCTGCCGTGTAATATCGAAAACGTCTCTGCCTGCGGAATATAATTCGAGAAGGACATCGAGTTTTTCCTCCATTGGCGAATCGATGGTATCATCGAGCCTCTGGATGACCTCGGCAATCAGCTCCGCCTTTGGAAGAAAGCCCGTGCCTTTGACGGCGTTGTTAATTTTCATAACAGAATCGCTACGCAATGCACCCCATGTCGCGACGGACGCGTTGTGCGGCCCGGCCATGGTAGTGGGCATTTGACCGGCTTTGATGCCCTCAATCATTTTCTTGCGCGCGCCGAAATTCCATTTGAGAAATCGCTCCGGCAGTTCTACCGGCATAAGCTCTTGCCATGCGCCGTCGATGAGCGCGCGAACACCGCCGCCCTCGGCGATTTCGACGCTCTTCTGGCGGAAAGTCCCGCCGTCCCAGTAGTTCCCATCGCCCTTAAGGGCTTTCGATTTGCTTGATTCTTTCACGGTTAACCTCCATAAAATTTTGTCATTAAGACTCCGCGGGAATTCGGTTTGGTTTTCAAGTCCAAATAAGATATTAGTAAAATAATACATATTTTGTTATGAATGCACATTCATTTTATGCGATTTCATTGTAAAAAATGAGTTTTACAAAAACAAATTGACATAGTAAAAAAATCCTTTATATTATAGCATAGTTGTTAATCTTAACCAAAGGAGTGAGATGGGTAAAGTGGAATACAACAAGGGAGACATGCATATTGCATTGGAGTCTTCCGATGAAATGCTGACCGAGGCATTTGAGAAGATCCTCTCCCTCGTCCAGATGGTTCCGTGTGATGCGCCAAAGGAGATGAAAGCCAAGCCGAAGATGGCCAAGCCGGTCAAACAGGTCGTGGAGGCCAAACCGGTCAAACAGGCCAAGATGGCCAAGCCGGAACAACCCAAATCCGATGTGGGATTTGTGGAACACCTCGATAGCTTCAATAAACTCTCGAAGCCCGAGAAGATACTGGCTTTCGCCGAGTGGCTGGGCAAGCCCTTCAAGAGCAAAGACTTCTACGCCGTGGAAAACAATAAAGAGGAGCGCGTGAATTTCCACCAGAGGGTGGCCAGTCTCCGGACGGCAAATAAACTGAAGAATATCTCCAAAGGCGTCTATCAAATTACAGACGTCGGCACGAAGACTCTCGATAAGAAGCGCAAGTAATTAGCGCTATTCGCTCGCGCCTCCATAAGCGTCAGGGTGAGCAATAATGCCCTTGTTTCCGATTTTTTCGGGCAAAGGGCATTTTTTGTCTAATTGGTTTTGGTTTTACACAACTGCTTGTGTTGATTCCACGGCTATGGGGTTGGTATTTCGCTGGATCTGAGGCCGTTAGTGGGCGCGACTCGTGTTCTGCCGTCAATCGAGCCGTCCCCCGGCTCAAAAACGAAGAGATTGCCGTTGTAATCCATTTGAAGCTCGTATCCGGCCAAGGAACCGTCGCCCCCGATTGAAGGCCTTTTAGGTTCGGCGATATATTTGGGAGATTCATCTAATACGATTGAGTATATGAATAGCGGGTCGCCGCTTAGGGGGCTGAATCCGATTTCGGAGAGGCCTTCCTCGCCTATGTCGTATTTGGGGCCGAAGTAGCGTCCGTGTTCGGAGTAATACAACTCGTTGCAATTCCAGATTTGCTTGAGGGCAATCTTCGCCTCGCTGAGCTTCGCGCGCCGGATAGCCCTCCGGTATGACATCAGCGAGAGGCTCGCGAGTATGCCAACAATCACGACGACAATCATAAGCTCAATGATTGTGAAGCCGTTAATATGTCGCGGTTTGCTTCTTACAGACATAGCGGTATTAACTTGCAGGGCGGCGAGCGTCTTCAGCATAAGTATATGTTCACGCAAGGCCCTTTGCAAGTTATATTTTGAGCGCGTTGCGACTCTGCCTGCCGTGATTTATTCTATTTGCGGTTTCTTCAGGGTGAAAAGCGCAACAATAATGCCGATAACCGCAAGCCCCATAATGGGATAGAAAGTATAAATGTAATTGCCGAAGGCGTCTTTGAGGCCGCCGGAGATGGGCATTCCGATTAGCGCGCCAATTCCGTATGCCGTGAACATGAAGCCGTAGTTCTTCGAATAGTGCTTGAGGCCGAAATAAGCGCCCGTCGCGGCGGGCGCGATAGCGAGCCATCCGCCGAGGAGCATCCAGAAAATGGCGCAGGTCGCGTAGAACACGGCCGGACTGCTCCCCGTGGTGAGCACGAGTAGCGACGCAATGATAATCAAGATGAACGACAGAACGGCCGACCGCTTCGGGCCGAATTTGTCCGTTAGTGCGCCGAAAAGCGGTCTTCCGATGCCGTTGAATATGCCGAAAATTGATGCCGAGAGCGCCGCCGAGATTGCCGACAGCTCGACGACCTCCTGCGCGAACGGGCTGGTAATGCCGATGACGGTCAGGCGCGGGCCGAGCCTCTCGATGAAAAATCCGGCGAGCGGCATCGAGAAGGCGAACGCCGCCAAGAAGACCATATATAGTTCTCCCATCGGTGTTTTATCTTTGAATTTAGGGTTGAAGTTGGAATTCGCAAGCGGAAAATCGCAGGCTGGTTGCTTTATCGCGACCCCCTTCCCCCATCCGGCGCTTGCATCCGTGGGACGCCAGCGCCCCCGGAGCATTTGCAAACAACTGAAGTCGGAAGGCATTGGCAGAAGATTCGCCTAAAGATTGCGCTGAAACTCTTCGAAGCGCTCAGTGGCCCAGCGGTGGAACTTTTCGCGGAACACGGCGGCGTCGAACCTATACGCCGAGCGGACGATTGTGTCTGTATCGAAGTCCATCTTATCAAACGCTTTGACGGCCTCGATAAGCGATTCGGGGCTTTGCTCCGGGAAGAAGATGCCGGTTTGGCCATCGATGACGCTCTCGGTCGCGCCACCAGCGCCGAACGCGATAACAGGCCTTCCTGCGGCCTGCGCCTCGACGGGGACGATGCCGAAATCCTCTCTTCCGGGGAAAACGAATGCGCGGCACTTTCGCAACAGCTCGCGCTTGTCATCGTCGCTGACCCATCCGAGGAATTTCGTTCGCGGGCCTGCGATTTTCTTAAGATCGCTCATCTGTGGGCCGTCGCCTGCGATGACGAGCGGCAAATCCAGCCTGCGGAACGCCTCGACCGCAATGTCGAAGCGTTTATATGGCACGAGCCGCGAGAGACATAGGAAATAGTCCTCGATTTCGGAGCTTTTTACCGGCGAGAAATTCTCCGTATGCACCGGCGGATATATGACATCTGAGGGTCTGCCGTAGAACTTGGAGATTCGACGGCGCGTGGTCTCGGAGTTGCAGGAGAAGAAATCTACCCTGTCGGCGGCCTGCTTGTCCCACATGCGGATATAATTGAAAACTATGGGGTATAAGAACTTAAACAGCTCGCGCTTGGGCCTGAACCCAGTGCGCGTGTATCCGTGTTTGTAGTCGAAATATAGTTCCCATGCCTGCCGCATGGGTGTGTGGCAATAGCAAAGATGCGCGGTTTCGCTACGGGTGAGGACGCCCAGCGCGACGAGATAGCTACTCGAAATCACGAGGTCGAACTCGCGGAGGTCCATCTGCTCGATCATCGTGGGATACAGTGGCATGTAGTATTTATACCACTTGTGCATCCGCGGAAGCCTCTGCGACCAGCCCACCGGCTCGATTTGCCATTCGGTGAAGTCCGGCGGGACGCGCTTTTTATCATAGGCCAGCGTGAAGACCGGTGCGTCGGGAAACAACGCCTTGATTTCGCGGAGAACCTCCTCCGCGCCGCCAGACTGCATAAGGAAGTCGTGGACGATGGCGATATTGGGATTACTTTTCATCAATTCAAATTTACACTATGCTACGATAAATATCAAGCGTTTTTCGCGCGCAGTTTTGCCATGTGAATTCCTTGGCGCGGGCGAGACCTCTCGCCTTGAAATCTTCTCGCAATGCGTCGTCTTGGGCCAAGCGGCGCAGGCCATCTGCGATGCTCTCCGCGCTCGAAGGATCGACGAGGATAGCGCAGTCTCCGGCAACCTCCGGCATGCTCGATAAGTTCGACGTCACGACCGGCGTTCCGCAGGCCATAGCCTCGAGCACTGGAAGGCCGAAGCCCTCATAGAGCGAGGGATAGCAAAACACATCGGCGGAAGAATACAGCGCGGGAAGATCCTCGAACGGGACATATCCGATGAACATTACGCTGTCTTCGATGCCGAGTTGGCGGACAGACGCGAAAATATCGTCATATAGCCAGCCCTTGCCGCCAGCGATGATTAGCTTCTGCGGGACTCGATGGCGAATTTCGGCGAAAGCCTCGACGAGGCGCTGGACGTTTTTGCGCGGCTCGAGCGTGCCGACAAAAAGGATGAATCGCTCGGGCAGGCCGAATTTCACGCGTATGCACTCGATTTCGGATAGCGGAGCCGGCGTGAAGCGCTCATCGACGCCGTTATGGACGACGCGAACCTTGCCAGCGTAGCTCGGGCGGTATCGTGCGATTTCGTCCGCAGTGGCCTTACTGACAGCGATTATCGCGTCCGCGCGCTTAATCGAAGGCTTGAGGAAAGCCTGCGACAGCCTGTGCTTGAGCGAATGATGCGACGGGAAGAACTGCGCCGAGAGGTCGTGGACTGTGACCGCCGAGGGGGTTTTCCCGCGCAATGGCAGGTAGAAATTCGGGCCGTGAAGGACATCTATCCCGTTGTTTTTCAACAACTTGGGAAGTTCGAGCTGGATGGCGAAGTGCTGAACTCGGCTTCGATATCGGACGGTGCGCACTTTCGGGGAGGCGAACTCCGGGACATCGCCGATGGAGAAAAGGACAATCTCCTCTACATCGTCCAACTCGGCCATCGCGGAGACGAGGCTTCTCGTATAAACTCCCACGCCGGCAAGCGGCCGCGCCAATATACTGGCCTCGACTGCGAGCTTCATTTAATACCCTTCTCGTCGAGTCTGTGCAATGCACTGCGGATTGCAGATTCCCACGCGTCAATACTCGCGAAATCTTCCACTGTCTCCGCGCCGGTCTCCGGAAGACCGCCTACCGCAGAGGCTAAAACTGGAATTCCGCATGCCATGCCCTCGATAGCGACTCGCCCGAAAGGCTCCTCCCACTGCGATGGAACGATAAGCATCTTTAGCCTTGAGTAAAACTCCCGAGGCCTTGCCCACCCGACGAACTCGATATTGGGCGGAAGCCCTGTCGGCAGGTCTCTGCCCGCGAGCAGAAATCGCTCGTGAGGCAATCTCCGCGCCAGCTCGATGAAGATGTCGATGCCCTTGCTTTTCGATGTGCCCATCATGCCGATGAACTCCATTGACGGCTTGATGCCCTCGAATTGCGATAGGTCAACTTCGGGATAGCGAACTATCGCCTCGACACCGAACTTCTCTCGGCACCTTCGCGCCATGAACTCACTGTTGGCGATGACGACATCGGCTGTGCGGATAGCGCGCTTTTGCGCCCTCGCGTAAAATGCGAAGAACGGCTGATATAAGAGCCGCTTCACCCCTGAAAAATCTCTGCGATCGAAATGGCCGAAATTAGTCATGTCACGCAGATATAAATAAAATGGGACTTCGCGGTGCTCGCAAATCTTGGCGCAAATTGGCGCGAAGAAATGTTGCGAGTGCACCTCGTCCGGCTTACTCTCCGCGATGGTGTGTTCGATTTCGCGAATAATCTTCGGGATGACCAATTTCGCTATCGGGGCAAGGATGATTCGACTGAACGGGAGTTTGAAACGCATAACCGTCGGTTCGTGCCCCTCGGCCTTGGCGGCTAGTGCAACAGCTTCAAGCGATTTCTCCGCGCCGCCGCGCTCGTCCTCCATTATGAAGATTATTCGTTTCATCGCTTCAGAATTTGTTTCAACTGTGCGAGAGTTGTCGCTGTGAACATGAGTTTAGCTATCGATGCAGTCGCGATTGTCTCCCAAAGTCCTATCTTTCCTGCACGAAACGCCCTGGCAACTTGCCATACGTGTCTCGTAATTCGATACGGAAAGAACGCGATAGTCTCCAGCGCGGCTATCCACTTCGAACGATGCATGAGCATGGATTGGGCCCTTCCGCGCCCCAGCCTCCGCGCCTTCTTCAGGTTTTCACGAATCCCTGCTCTTGCCGGATGCTGAACGGTTGCTTTTTCGCAATAATACGGCGCAAAGCCCTTGCCGGTAGCACGGATACACCACTCGGTATCCCCTCCGGAGATGAAATTCGATCGGAAATCCCCTGCAGTTTCCATCACCGATTTAGTAACAAAAAGGTTTGCGGTGGCCGCGACGCCATATTTTGTGGTCTCCTGTTGATTCATGTGAAACAGAGTATCGTAAATTTCCGAAGGTCTTCGCGATGGCGAAATTTCGAAGACTATTCTACCTGCGACAAGAGGGTGGCCGTTGTTTATACAGTCAATGCCCTTTTCAATCCAATCTTCGAGCGGTGTGCAGTCGGCATCGGTGAATGCGAGAATATCGCCCCTGGAATTCGCTATTCCCTTGTTTCTCGCCGCGTATGAACTTTGCACATCGTGTTCGAAGAGCAATTTTACCTCCTCGAAAGCGCGCACAATGTCACATGTCCCATCGCTTGATCCATTGTCGATTATGATAATCTCAGTCAGTTCTTCGGGATATGTCTGGGAAAGAAGGGCTTTAATGCACCGTCCGATTTCGCGCTCGCCGTTATAGACCGGAACGATAACGCTGACCTTATGTTTATTGTTGAGTTGACTCATATAAGCTCCATGTCCGGAAGGCGAACGGCCTCGTATATTCTTGCAGAACATGTGTTTATATCCGAGGCATTGCGAGACATAAGCCATGTCTTGCGGTCGATGCAATTATCAATTTGGCTTTGAACCCAACGCCGCATCTTTTTGTGCGGCTTTTCAAAATGGGTTTCAAAGCTACTAATTGCGAACGCGCACTCGAACCCGGGCGGATTATAAGGATAGCCGTATTGGCTCGAACCGATATTCGCCAGAAACTCGTCAGATTCGATGAACCTCAACGCTCTTTTGATTCTATCATCTTTCCAGATTGGGTGCTCGGGCATACTCTCATGCAAAATCCCGAACGCATATAGGTTAAACTGATGGTATCCCACTTCGCGGAGGAAATTGTGCGTTCGGATTTTTTTATTTGACCTGAGAGCTTGCCGAATGTCTTTCAATACTGCCTTGAGCTTTGAATCTACTGCGCTAAAAGGCACGGCGTGGGCAATTCTGCCTGTCTTCCTTATTAATAAAGTCTTGTTTGTCATCGAGAGAAACTCGGCGACATCGGTTGCGATTTCGTTATCAGCGTTCGATAGTAGCATTGAACACGCGGCAAACCATAGCTGGTGATTGAATGTTAGGTCGAAGTCCATCGGCTCACCGTCGATCTCAATTCTCCGCCAAAGCCCGAACTTTCTCTCGAACGGGTGACGGCGATATACATCGATTGCCATGGCAATGTATTTCTTGTCGCCGAGCAGTGCCGAAGCCATCGAAAGAGCCTCAAAGCACCACGCTTGGCCAATAAGGCCGTTAGTGGAGTCTTTATGGGGATCGTTTCTGCAATGGAAAGCCTTACTCTCGGGAAAGGCATCCTCTCCGACAATATAATTCGCGCATCGCTCGACGGCCACATGAAATTCGCTAACTCCAGATATTTCGTGTGCCTTCGCAAACATTATAAGCCAATGTGCTGTATTCCTCGTCGGTGTTTCCGCGTCGTGGTATGGACCGTTATGACCGGGAGGCAAACTGCCGTCCGAACGAAAAAGCTTAAGACCCGAATATGCCGAGCGCAATATGATATCGTAAAGTGTCATGGGTTTAACTTCTTATTTGCATGTAAACTTCCGATGAATGCCCCAAAAAGATATACAGAATCCACAAAATGCCTCATAAATCCGACTCTCACAACCTTAAAACTGTTCACGCTTAATTCTTCTACCTCTATTCGTTTCGCCCATTTTCTGAACCTCGGCGGACTGAGAAGTCCTCTGGCGAATTGTGCAAATGCCCGAAGCGGTGAGACACTCCCAATATTTACTTTTCCATAACCGGTTCTGAATGATTTCCTAACTAACTCCCTAAAGCGGCGCGCCGGATGTCCAACAACAGCCTGCGAACAAAAGATTAACTTTAACCCTTCGTCTGTTGCTCGTTTTGTAAATTCTACATCGCCCCCTGAACGGGCGGTAGAGAGGAATGAGCCGATATTTTCAAAGACAGAGTTTCTACAAAAGAGATTTGCCGTTTTGGCAACATTTCGTTCGCGAATATCCGTCTCGATTTGCATATTCGAGAAGCTGTCAATAAGCTCGGAAGCCGTGCATTTAGAGGAATATTTGAACTTTACTCTCCCTCCCGCAAGCTCGGCGTCCATTTCTTCAAGACATCTAACTCCCGAAGAAATCCAATCGGGTTCCGGCGTGCAGTCGGAATCGGTGAATGCAATAATGTCTCCTCTGGCAGAATCTAACCCCCGATTTCTCGCGGCATAACTTGAACGAATATCTGTTTCAAATAGTATTAGTAATTCATTAAAAGCGCTTATCTTTTCGATAGTTCCATCGGTCGATCCATTATCCACGACGATTATCTCGAATCGATCCCGTGGATAGTCCTGGCGGAGCAAGCATTCTATGCACTCGGCAACGAACTTCTCCGAGTTGTATGCCGGAACTATTACGCTCACAAAAGGCAGTTTATTATCCGCTGGGAGTTTTCCGTCATTACTGCTAAAACTTCTCATGGCTACCTAATCAATAATACCGCGATAAAGCGCTTCAATTTTTTCTATGTAATAAGTTATATCATATTTATCTTCGACGAATGCTCTGCCTGCAAGCCCAATTTGAGGCCAAAGTTCGCTGTTCTCAATAAGAAATTGTATTTTTTGGGCAATACTCTCTGGGTCTCGTTCTGGAACTAAATAGCCCGATATACCATCTATTAGTCCTTCAGGAATTCCACCAGTATTAGTTGCAACAACAGGAAGTCCTAAAGCCTGAGCCTCTTGTATTGCTAAACCTTGTGCTTCTTCTGCACCATCTTCGTGTATTATACTCGGATGAACATAAATATGGCATTTCGATAGAACCGATCTTACTTTATCGGCAGTCAATTCGCCATGAAAAATAATTGACTGATTTTTTAAGAGGCCTAAACTATCAGCTTGTGTTTGAAGCTTTTGTCTTAAATGGCCATCTCCAATAATGTTATATTTGACCTTGTAGCCATCGTTAACTAATTGAGCCACTGCCGAGATCGCAAATTCAGTCCCTTTGACCTCTGTAAGTCGTCCTACACTTGCCAACTGAACTACCCCCGAAATAGGAATACACTTTTCGACATAGTCAAACTGTTTAATATCTAATGCGGCAGGGATAGTAACTAACTTAGCCTGAGGACATCCAAGGTTAAGAGCTTTACTTCGTAAAAACTCTGTATTTACGGTGAAAGCATCGACCTTTTTGAACAATTCTGAATAGATATTTTCCTGATATCTAATTGGCAGGACATTAATATCAAATCCGTGAAAAGTGACCACAATTTTGGCGTTAAGCTTTAACAGTTGTTTAATCAAAACACCATCAAGGCCGTTCGGGCCGAAGTGACAATGAATTGCTTCGAAATCTCCCCTCCCAATGAAAGGTTCGACGAGATATAAAGGCCTCAAAGATAAAGCATGACGACCTAGTCTAAAATAATCTAATGCGCGGAAAGTAGAAGCAGGTTCTTTTAACAAGCCTTTTACTCCAATAAAAAAACCCTCTAATAATCTCTTTAAATAATTCCCCGGTGGAGTTTTAAAGTAAAAGGTTCTCTCCAATAAACGATATTGTTCAACAATTGGGTGAAACAAGGATGAGCGCCCAGTATTATGCGCGAAAATAGTCACATCATGGCCGCGATCAAGGAGCGCAATAATTTGATTCAGGATGAAAGTTTCAGAAATACAAGGGAATCTATTGACGATAAAAGAGATTTTCATTTCGATAATGCTCTA
>DSAF01000205.1 GCA_011388305.1 Candidatus Zixiibacteriota bacterium
CGAACACGGCGCGCCCGAGAACGTGCAGGTCATCAGCAACCCCGAATTCCTCCGCGAGGGCACCGCCGTCGGCGATTTCCTCCACCCGGACAGAGTCGTTATCGGCGCGGACACCGAGCAGGCGGGCAAAAAACTTGCCGAGGTCTATAAACCGCAAATAGACGAGGGCGTGCCGTTCCTGTTCACGACGCCGGAGTCGGCCGAGCTGGTCAAATACGCATCTAACGCTTTCCTCGCATTGAAACTCACCTTTATCAACGAAATCGCCCTCCTCGCCGACAAAATTGGCGTGGACACGCATGATGTCGCCAAGGGCATGGGCATGGACAAGCGAATCGGCGCGAAATTCCTGCTCCCCGGCCCCGGATACGGCGGAAGTTGCCTTCCGAAAGACACCAACGGCCTCATCCACATCGCGCGCTCCTTCGGCGCGGAGCTGATGCTTGTAGAGACCGCGGTTCGCACCAACGAGCGAATCCCAATCGAGCTAATCGGGCGGCTCGCCGAGGCCGTCGGAGGCCTGCGCGGGAAAGCCGTCGGCGTTTTGGGGCTGGCGTTCAAAGGCGGCACGGACGATGTCCGCGAGTCGCCCGCAATCAAGCTCATCGGAGAGCTGACACGGCAAGGCGCGGTTGTTCGCGCGTTCGACCCGCAGGCCGAAAAGCTCGCACGCCGCGAGCTTGGCGACACAATAGAATACGCCGCCACAGCCGAAAACGCCATCGCCGGCGCGGATGTCCTCGTTGTTGCGACGGAATGGCCGCAGTTCGGCGAAATCCCGCCGAAGGAAATCGCACGGCTCATGCGCGGCAGAACGCTTGCCGATTTCCGCAACCTGTTTGACCCGCGAGAGGCCGAATCGGCGGGCCTGCAATATCTCGGCATGGGAAGAGCCTAAACGCCCACGCACCAAGGGCGGCAACCTACCAACACCACGACGGTAGGGGAGGGGCTTTATCATGAACAAGAATCATCTTCTCATGAATACAAATGAGTTTCTCAAGAACCAGTATGACGATTGCAAAAACAGTTATGACTTTCCCATAAACAGGAATGACTTTCTCCTAAACAAAAATGACTATTGCCTGAACAGTTTTGCGGGCGGACGGGGATATTGCCGCGTATTTTCGAGAGGCGGGGGAATTTTTTGGGAAGCCTGCGGGCTACTCAAGGAATGTTTGAGGGTATAAGGGAGGGTTACTCACCCGTTTTCTGCCTCAACACATGGGAGTTTCGTTTAAAGTTGCATGATATAATCAAATGCTTTATATAAATCATCGAATTCTATAGGACTACCTTTTTTATCTGACTCATTTGACTCAAGGACGAATATGAATCGGAAATCATTACATCGTTGGATTTCCTTTTTTTTGTCTTTAATCTCGTTTTCAAGAGATTCTATTTCTTGCTTTAACCTATTCTTAGTGCTTTCACAAATCCCAATGCGTACACTTTTAACGATTGGGATTCTTATGACTTTAAGGTCGTATCTTTCGTTAATAGGCTCCACCATGACACTAATCGCAAACGGCGAACTTTCCGATTGTTGAGAATGCAATACTATTTTACTGTTTCCTATAGAAGCTGTAATCCCCCTGCCAACCACAACCTCGAAACCTTTTTCTCTAAAATAATTTTGAAATCCCCCCCATATTGATTGTTTAACTTCGGTTAATTTTTGCTTCTTGATTTCCTCCAATTTTGCTCTAATTGGTGCTAATTCCTCATTTAACGCTTCGATTGTTTTCATGTCTTCGATTTCCACGGTGTCCTCCTTTATAGTGGTGTTTTACCATTTGCCTCACCACCTATCCACGGCTCTATAGCCTTGAGGATAAAAACTTGCAGGGTGCTTCGGCACAATAACAGTAGTCTCCTCTTTTGATAAGATTGCCAATAGATTAATCGCTACCCCAATCATATTTACCACAAGTATCTGGTTGCTCTTATCATCATCGGAAGCATTGCTATTCGATATGATTAGAGTTCCTCCAACTTGTATCAAAGAACCCCAAACAAGCCAACTCAAACGGGGTCTTGTGGTAATAGTATCGACATAAAAGCGAGCTCTTAAATGATCTCTTGACATGTCTGTGAACCATTCTTTTAGAGCCAGTGAATCTTCCGATGACATGTTAGACAGTGAAAGCAAAAACGAAGACTGGCTCTCTGTTTGCGCATAAAGCACAGCTGAGAGTAAAACAATTACCACCAACCACATAACGTTTTTCATTAACTCCCCCTTTTCATTGAGATAATTAGGCATTTTTGAAGTAAATGATAAATGCCCACTAGAGATGCCTCGAAGGCAAATCAAGAGAATAATTAGATATTTCTACTATATTACCATCTTCATCCGTCCACGTAATTGGATTTAACCAACCTCCCCAAATTGTCAGCGCGTCTGCTGAATACCCAAACTCTATTCCGAAGCCATATCTATCGACCGGAAAGCCAAAGTCTGCACCAATTTCAAAATGAAAACCAAGATCGCATTCTTTATAATCAAGGCCAAAATACTTTACTAAGTATGAAATATATGGACCTCCAGAAATAAACGGGGTAATATATAACTCCGGATTAAGTGGATAGTATTTCAATCGAGCAATGAGGTCAAGATGCTCAGAAATACATTGCCAATTGAAAGGCTTGTCTGTCTTAACACCCTTTTGTGAATACCTCACTCCTGAACTAAATGCTAATCGTGGTGTTTTAACTTGCGATGCCCCTATTTCCATAGCAATAAAAATATTGGAAGACGGGACATGGGCATACTCGCCTGTGTCATGATCTCCTGGGGAAATATTCAGCCCCAGTGAAACCCCAATATAAGTTGAAGCATAGAGAGGATTGAACAGCAAAGGTAGAATAGAAATTGGCAGGAAAAATTTTTTCACTAATCTCAAGCTTTTCATCATCCACTGCACCTTTTCAAGTAGTTTTACATACCTAATATAATGCTTCATTTAGAGAAAGTCAAGAGCTTTCACCGCGCATCCTCCAGTGGCGGGGGCTTGAGTCTGCGTAGTTCGCGGAAGATGTCATCGCGCGGGTCGATTGGCACAATCTCTATGCGGTATCCCGCGACGGCGAGAAGGCGGACAATCGTGTCGAAGCGCGCGGAATCGTGGCGTTTGCGCATGATGCGCGTGAGCGTGGACTTTGCGATGCCGGACAGGCGCGAGAGCTGTGTTTGGTTGAGGCCGCACTCCGGCACAATGCGCTTGAGCTTGCCTATAAGCCGCTGAACTTCCGGCTGGTAGAATTGTCTTGCGGCGGCGAGGTTTTCGCGTTCTTTGCGCTTTTTCTCCTCGCGCTCGGTTTGCCATTTTTCATAGCTTTCAAGGCTCATTTCGCTCTCCTTTCGCAAATCGGGCGGTTTCCTTTTGGATGGCACATCGTGTATTTAAGTTAATATGCATTCCCGTCGTTGTCAAGTCGAAAAACAAAGGGCGGGTTTGAACCCCGCCCCTTCTCGTGCTCATGGCCATCCGTGGTGATGTGAGATTACTTCACCAGCACGAGCTTCTCCGAGAGCGTTTGACCCCCCACGCGGGCGACGGCGAAATACACGCCGGCCGGATGCGCGCCGGATATGTCGAACGGCACGGCGGTGCGGCCCGATTCGAGCCTGCCGTCGAACGGCACGGAGACGGTTCTTCCGGTAATATCGACAATCTCGACACGGACATTCCCCGCATTGGCGAGGTTAAGCTCGATGTGGCCGAAATCCCTCGCGGGTCTCGGCGAGAGAGACATCTCCGCCGTCGTGAAAATTTCGGCAGGCTCCTCGATTTCCGTCGCATCGGAGCCGTAGATGTAGATAATTCCGGCGTTGTCATCGGCGTGGAGCGTCCGAAGATAAGTGCCCGTTGTGGAAACGCCGAACATGACCTTGCCGATGTCCGCTATGCCGTAAACATCCATAAGTTGCAATCCGTGCCCCGCCTCGTGAAGCGTAATCGACTCGACATCGTTATCGGTGGCGGGTGTGCTTGTTGACCATGAATGTGCGGCGTTGAGGCGGATGTCCATCTCAACGATATACATAATCCCCCAACCGCTCAAGTAGATTTGGCATACGCCCAATGGCGGCGATGGGTCGGAGAAGTAGCCGAAGTGGATTACGTTGTGATCGTCGCGGGCGTCAAAATCAGCGTCGCCACGGGAGGTCGTATCGCCCCATTGGTATCTCCACCATGCGCCCGCGGTTGACCAAGTGTTGAGGGCGCGTTGCATTGCCGCATGACAACCAGCTACAGGGAATGTTGTTTCGTTATAATCGAGCGTCACCCAGACTGGGGTTGCCGCCTCCCATCGGTTGCCTTGATAGCCAAAAGTGACATAAAAGTTCGTTGGGCTGACCATGGGCGAGCCTAAGTTCGGCGTCACGCGGATGGGGCCTGAGGATGCACGCGCAGGAACATCCGTGCGAATCTCGGTGTCCGACCAATAGTGGATTGTCGTCCACGAGGGGGGGAGATAAGTGGGCGTGGATGACGGCCATTGGTAGAATGTGAACTCGACCGTCCCGAGGGAATGCCCGAAGCCCGAACCGGTGATTGTGACGGTCACAGTGCCGTCGCCGGCCACGCCCGAAGATGGAGTGAAGCCGGTGATTGCCATCGTGGAAGTTTCCGCCATCGGCCGCAATCTTGGCAGTGGGATTTCCTCGCCATGGGCGAGATGCATGATATAGTTCGCGTATTCCTCCAAAGAATAGTCGCTTATAAGCCCGTGAGAAATCGTGCGGTATCCCTGGAAGAGGCCGTTCACGAACCAATTCCCATTGCCCTCCCAGAGGAAAATGAGCGCGCGTTCGCCCTCTCTCGGCTCGGCTTGGTCTTCTACCCACAGCAAGGTCGATGAATTTGGCAATTGCCCGCCCTGTGTGTGGAATACAAGCTCTCCGGCGCCGTTGCCCTTGAGGTATTGCTCGACCTCGATGTGCCAAGGCGTGCATATATTGTGCCCTTGAATCAACTCCGCGCGCCCCTCGCGAGCGACTCGCGCAATGACGATGATGTCCGAGGTTTGTGCGAGGTGAAAATCGGAGTATTGCGGCATGATTGCCATCGACGATAGCACCAGAATCAGCGTGAAGAAGGCGGCTTGAATCATTCTCATGGTCGTTCCATCCTTTGATATATTACTTACTGTAAGGAATTTAACCTTGAAGCCGTCGATTGTCAAGTTCGTTTTGCGTCCGCAATCTGTTTTGGAGGGCCCTGTGCCCTCCCGTGCGGGCGGGTTGAGACCCGTTCCTACCATTCATTTTTCACTAAATGCCTTACGGAGAATAGTTTATGTGTTATAGGTTTTGTATTAGGGGCATAAGGATATGTTCATGAGGTTGTATGTAGGGAGGACGCAGGATACGCCTGTTTCGGAGAAACAACAATCATTTCTTGTTATTGCGAGGAGTCCGAAGGACGACGAAGCAAACTGACTAATTCCCTGTCATTTCGACCCATAGGGGAGAAATCTCGTCTAATTATTAGCGAACGAGATTGCCGCGTCGCCCCGCGAGGCGGCAGTCCTCGCAATGACGGTATTCGCGAATTTTTTATGGCCGCGCGAAAATCTGCAAGCGATTTCGCTTGACTTTTTTCTTATAAAGTGTAGCTTTGCCGTCGATGACAACTTTACTTTTAGCGAAAGGACAAAATGAAACGCGACTTTTTATCAATCAACGAACTTACCCCAAAAGAAGTTAAAGACATCCTTGCGGGTGCCAAAGTTCTCAAGCACATGACCAGCTGGGGCGATAGCCCTAAGCCGCTCAACGGCAAAGCAGTAGCGCTTATCTTCCGCAAGCCGAGCCTCCGCACCCGCGTCAGCTTCGATGTCGGCGTGTATCAGTTCGGCGGCCACCCGATGGTAATCACCGACGCGGAAATCGGCATGGGCAAGCGTGAATCCGTCCACGACATCGCGAAAGTCCTATCGCGCTATGTCTCGCTCATCGTCATAAGAACGTTCGAGCAGTCCGAGGTCGAGGAGCTGGCGAAATACGCCGATGTGCCGGTTATCAACGCACTTACGAACCTGCTTCACCCCTGCCAAATCATGGGTGATGCGCTTACAATTATGGAGCATCAAGGTTCGATTGACGGCATGAAGATAGCCTATGTCGGCGACGGCAACAACATTGTCAACAGCTGGCTCAACTTCTCGAAGAAGATTAAAATCGACCTCCGTATCGGCACTTCCAAGGACACACAGCCCGACGCGACCATCCTTGCGGAGGCACAAGCCGAGGGCATGAGCCAAATCATGCTCACCGATGACCCAATCGAGGCCGTCAACGGCGCGGATGTCATCTACACGGATGTCTGGGCGAGCATGGGCGAGAAGGAGAAGGCCACTGAAAAAGCCACTTTTCTCGGAAATTTCCAAATTAACGCCGAGCTTCTCAAGCACGCGTCGCCCAACGCGATAGTCCTGCACTGCCTTCCAGCCGAGCGCGGACGGGAAATCACCGACGAGGTTATCGACGGTCCGCAGAGCGTTGTATTTGACGAAGCGGAAAACCGCCTGCATATCCAGAAATCGATTATGCAGTTCCTCACGACCGGACTGGTGTAAATAGAATGTTTCGGATTGATATTTCGAGTAGTAATCGAGATTTCTCGTTTCGCTCGAGATGACAACTTGTCAGAAATGTCATAAATAAAAAGGGCGGCCCGTTGGGTCGCCCTTTTTCTGTTTATAAGCTCTCAACTACCCGCCCCGCCAGTATTTGCGGTCGAGGCTTCGGTATTGAATCGCCTCGGAAACGTGGTGCGGCGCGATGTCCGGCGAGCTTTCGAGGTCGGCTATTGTGCGCGACAGCTTGAGAATGCGGTCATACGCCCTTGCCGAAAGGCCGAGCTTGGTTATTGCCATTCTAAGTAGCGCTTCAGAAGGCTCATCCAGCTTGCAGAACTCGCGTATTAGCTTCGTCCCCATGTGCGCGTTGCAGTGGACTTGCGGGATGTCCGTGAACCTTTTAGTTTGATAGCGACGGCTTGCGGCCACGCGCTCGCGGATGTCGTTCGAGTGGTCGCCGGAGCTTGGCCCGGAAAGCTCGTGATACTTCACCGCCGGCACCTCGATATGAATGTCGATTCTGTCGAGAAGCGGGCCGGAGATTCTCCCGACATAGTTTTGGATGCTCGCGGGGGTGCATGTGCACTCATGATACGGGTCGCCGAAGTATCCGCAGGGGCAAGGGTTCATTGCCGACACGAGCGTGAACTGCGAGGGAAAAGTCAGCGTCACGGCCGCCCTGCCGATAGTGACGAAGCCGTCTTCCATGGGTTGGCGCATGACCTCGAGCACATTCTTCTTGAACTCGGGAAGCTCGTCGAGGAAGAGAACGCCGTGGTGCGCGAGGGAGACCTCACCCGGGCGCGGATACGCCCCGCCGCCGATGAGTCCCGCATCGGAAATCGTGTGGTGCGGCGCGCGGAATGGTCGCGTCGCGACGAGCGCCGTCTCGCCGGGGAGCACGCCCGCTACCGAGTGAATCTTCGTCGTCTCCAGCGCCTCCTCGACCGAAAGCGGCGGCAATATCGACGGGAAACGCCTCGCGAGCATGGTTTTGCCGGAGCCGGGAGGGCCTATCATGAGGACATTATGCCCGCCCGCCGCGGCGACCTCCAGCGCACGCTTAACGTGTTCCTGTCCGCGAACATCGCTGAAATCCGCAGTGTATGCGCTCGCGGCCATAAAAACATCCTGCACGCTGGCCTTGAACGGCGCGATGTCGAGATTGCCGCAGACGAAGTCCACGGCCTCTTTTAGCGTCGAGACCGGATACACCGGCGCGCCCTGCGCGATTGCGGCCTCGCGGGCGTTCTCAATCGGCACGATAATGCCGTCGGCCTTTTCCTTTTTAGCCAAAATTGAGATGGAAAGCATCCCTTTTATCGGCGATACAGAGCCGTCGAGGCCAAGCTCGCCGACAACGTAGATATTATCGACGTAATCTCCGCTGATAATGCCTATCGCACGCAAAAGCCCCAGTGCTATGGGCAAATCGAACGCGCTCCCCTCCTTCTTGATGTCGGCGGGAGCCAAATTGAGCGTGATTTTCCCTTGCGGGAACGGAAGGCCGGAGTTCTTGATGGCGCTCATCACGCGCTCTCTGCTCTCGCGCACCGCGCTGTCGGGGAGGCCTACCACATTGAACGACGGCAGTTTAGCGGAAACGTCGGTCTCGACATCGACGCGATAAGCATCGATTCCAAATAAAGCGGCTGTTATAACTCTCGAAAACATAGTAATGAGAATATAAAGCCCTACACCTTAAGAGTAAAGGAGAAAATGAAATTTCTTGCGATAGCCTCTATTTGGCGAAAACCGCCTTGGCCGTGAAAGTCCTTCCGCCAGCCGTTATTTTGAGCAAATAGACCCCGGCGGGCAGACCATCGGGGGCCGTCCAATCCACGATGGCGCGGCCATAGTTGAATGTCTCATCGAAGACAATCCTTCCGGCCACATCGAATGCTTGAATCGCTTCGATGTTCGCGCCACCCAGTGCAGAGATTCTCAGCGATGAGTTAAACGGATTGGGCGAGAGCGAAATTCCTGTTTGCTCCGGCTTCGGCGCCTCGTCGATAGAGCTTGGGATATGCACGGTGAAATCCGCCCTCGCCACCGGATCATCGGCGTCCACGGAAATTATCATAGTCGGTGGCGTGATTATCGCCGATGGGTTCGGGTGCATGGTGTTCAGCTCGTAGCTCCCCGCAGACGGCAGGTTGATATATGCATATCCGTCATCATCGGTCATGGCAATCACCCAGGCTCCTTCGCCCACCGGACGCCACTCGATAAAGAGCGACTCCACCGGCGCTCCAGCGCTGTCCTCGGCGAAAACCTCAATGCCGAATTCGGGCGGAGGAGTGCCTCCGGATGCGATAAATTCAACCCAAACCCATGTTGACCATTCATCGACATAGACTGTCTCGGCAGAAGGCGAAAAAGTGTAGCCATCCATCTCCGGCGTGATGTAATAGTTCCCCGGCTCAGACACATAGAAATATACTTCGCCGTAATCATCGGTGACTCCGGCGATAGGCATCCAGCCGAACTCATCCACGCAGGAGACGCGAACTCCGGGAAATCCCTCGTAGTCCTCGGTCATAACATAAGCCACTATGACCATCTCCTCGTGGAATGTGTCCGGATACATGACGAAATCATAGCCCGTGAGGCTGTCGCCCGATGAAATCGAGAATTCGTAGGACTCCGGCGAAGCCTCGAACCCGCCATACCAGCAGGACATATAATATTCGTCGCCTCCGGGGAGCGGCAGAGTATAGTAGCCATCGGAGTCGGTATATGTTTCGTAATCGAACGGCGTTGTCCAGCCCCAAGCGTAAATCTCAACGAAAACAACCGGAGTGCCATCGGAAAATGTCACGCGGCCGCTGACAGAAGCATCCGGCTCTGGCGGCGTCCGGATAACGAAATCGAGGCCGGAGATATGATCCGTTTCGGAAGTAATGTAGGCCTCGTGTTCCCAAGGCGTGGCAATAACGCTCCAGTCGGGATAGATGTAATACCAACCGACAGTTAGGTCTGTGAAGCGGTATTCTCCATCCAAAGTCGTGAAAGTGGACTCCCATGTCCATTCGCCCGAAAGGTAAATCTCAAGCGATGCAACCGGCACGCCTGACTCGTCAGTCACGCGCCCGGAAACGCTTGCCCCATAGGCAGATAGAGAGAGAACGACGATTAAAGCAGAAGCAACCAGCGAGTATCTCATTTTTCCTCCGAAAAAAAAGTTCTTATGTGCAAATAATATTCGCGTCGAATTGCTTTTGCAATAGCTATTTTGCGCTTTATTCATGGGGCTTTGCGAAGGCCGATATTTATGTTGTCGCAGGATTTCGCCATTACAAGCCGCAAAACAGCAAAACAGAAAATGCTTGCACAAAGGGAATAATAATCATATTTTCATTGCCGATGTCTAAGACGGACAGCGCGAAAAATCGATGTGTCTCGGGAATAGTGCAAACAGAGCACATCGAGCAAAAATGTTAAGCCTATTGTTAAGGGGGAAACATGCCCTATTTCACCGAAGAACAAATCATGATTCGCGATTTGGCGCGCAGGATCGCCCGCGAGAAAATCGTTCCCGTCCGCGAACACTATGACCGCACAGGCGATTTTCCGTGGGATATCGTCGATGAAATCCGCAATGCCGATCTGTTCGGCGTCTTTATCCCCGAAGAATTCGGCGGCTTCGGCGGAGGAATCACCGAGATGGCCATCGTCACCGAGGAACTTTCGTGGGCATGCGGTGGAATCTCGCTTGGGTTTGCGGCTTCCGGCCTCGGCACAATGCCGATATTGCTCTCAGGCTCCGATGAGCAAAAGGCAAAGTTCCTTCCACAAATTGCTACGGGCGAGAAACTTACAGCCTTCGCCCTCACCGAGCCTAACGCAGGCTCCGACGCCGGAGGAATCAAAACCACAGCCGTCCGCGACGGCGACAGCTACATCCTCAACGGCACCAAACAGTGGATCACCAACGGCGGCGAGGCAAAGATTTACACGGTCATCGCGCTAACGAACCCATCGAGAGGCGCACGAGGCGCGTCGGCGTTCATCGTTGAGGACGGCGCGGAGGGATTCTGCTACGGCAAAAAGGAAGACAAGATGGGCATCCGCGCCAGCGCGACCCGCGAGCTGATTTTCGAGAACTGCCGAATCCCTGCCGAGAACCTCATTGGGCGCGAGGGTATGGGCTTCATGGTCGCTATGGCGACGCTGGACAAATCCCGCCCGGGCGTGGCGGCGCAAGCCGTGGGCATCGCGCAGGGCGCGCTCGATGCCGCTGTCGATTACGCACGCGAGCGTGAGCAGTTCGGAAAGCCCATAATCGCTAACCAAGGCCTCCAGTGGATGCTCGCCGACATGGCCACCAAGGTCGAGTCTGCGCGGGCATTCGTCTATGATGTCGCAAACCGCATCGACCGCGGGGAGCGCGATGTTTCGAAGCTCTCGGCCATGGCGAAACTCTACGCCAGCGACATAGCGATGACCGTCACCACCGACGCCGTGCAGGTTTTCGGAGGATACGGCTACATGCGCGAATATCCCGTAGAGAAGATGATGCGCGACGCGAAAATCACGCAGATTTACGAAGGCACGAACCAAATCCAGCGCGACGTTATCGGCAAAGCGCTTATTAGGGAAGCGGCGAAAAAGAGGGAATAGCGAGCGCATATCGCCGCCATGCCCTTACGGTTCATTTCGCAATTGCATTGTAGGGGACGCATGTATGCGTCCCGTCTCGTTTGCGGGCGGGATACATCCCGCCCCTACGAATCTTCGCATCGAGATAAATGATGAGGGCGA
>DSAF01000107.1 GCA_011388305.1 Candidatus Zixiibacteriota bacterium
CCCGAGAGAGATTCGCGGCGGAATCCCCGAGGCTATGAAGGGCGCGGATGTCGTTATCGCGCTCTCGCGTCCCGGCCCGGGCGTGATTCTTCCGGAGTGGATTTCCTCGATGGCGAAAGACCCGATAGTCTTCGCCTGCGCCAACCCCGTGCCGGAGATTTACCCTTGGGATGCAAACGACGCCGGCGCGAGGATTGTCGCCACGGGCAGGAGCGATTTCCCAAATCAAATCAATAACTCGCTGGGATTTCCGGGGATTTTCCGAGGGGTGCTCGATGTCCGTGCGAAGGCAATCACCGACGAGATGTGCATCTCCGCCGCCGGCGCGCTCGCCGAAATCGCACGAAAAAATGGCCTCCGCGAGGATTACATAATCCCGCGCATGGATGAATGGGAAGTTTTCCCGAAAGTGGCAACCGCCGTCGGAATGAAAGCAATCGAGCAGGGCATAGCGAGGCTTACGCCCACAAAGCAGGAGCTTCTCGATATCGCCACCGAGACCATCGCCCATGCGCGCGAAAAGGTTCACAGGCTCATGGAGGACGGCCTCATCCCGCCGTTCGAGTGATGCTCACTCGCCGATAATCTTGATTAGAACGCGCTTTCGCCGCTTGCCATCGAACTCGCCGTAGAAAATCTGCTCCCACGGCCCAAAATCCAGCGCGCCGCGCGTGACTGCCACTACGACTTCGCGCCCCATGATAGTTCGCTTGAGATGCGCGTCTCCGTTGTCCTCGAAAGTGTTGTGTGCGTATCGGCTGTGGGGCTTCTCGGGAGCGAGTTCTTCGAGCCAGTGCTCGAAATCGCCGTGAAGCCCCGCCTCGTCGTCATTGATGAAAACGCTCGCTGTGATGTGCATCGCATTGCAGAGAAGGATGCCCTCTCGTATGCCGCTCTCGGCGAGCGCAGTTTCGACCTCGGGCGTGATGTTGATGAACGCCCTCCGCGTGTCGGTTTCGAAAAATAGCTCTTTGCGGAAGCTCTTCATACAGCTCCTTTTCGGAAATTACAGCTCGGAAAGGATCCCCTTGACGACCTCCGCGCACTCATTTGGGAGCTTATCGAAGCCACCGTTCTCTTTCGCCCTGCTTTCGATGAACTGAAGTCTCTCATTCATGCGAATTTTGAAGCGGTCGCGGAATTCTTTGCTTGTCATGTCCGGCTCGAACCCGCGCACTGGCCAATATGAGAACCCCGGCACCGACGGCCACGGCACGAATTCATCGCGGCCCTCGATAATCTGCTCCAAAAGGCCGAGCGTGATTTCCTTTGGGATGTCCTTATTCTGGAACGCGCCGGTGTTGAGAACGTAGCACTTTACGCCCTTCTCAATCATGAACTTGAATTTATCATAATCGACTGCCAAAGGCCAAGTCCTGAACGGGTTAGCATACGGCTCTACGACGAGGGCTTCGAGGCTCGTGCCGACGACTCTCTCGGCGCTTGTGCGCTTTGTGGCGAGGGTGAGTCCCATCGTGCTCCCGATTGCGGGGCCTTCGAGACGGGTGAGCGGCGGAAGCGTGGGGTCTTTCATGAGCCAAAATATGGCGTTCAGCTCATCGTCTATTCTGTCCACGCGGTTCGGCGACCACAGCTTGGATTTGATAGCCCTGCCATTGCCCTGACGGATGTCTTCGGTGACGAGCGTCTTTTTGCCATTCTCGTCGAGGGCAATGCCGACATTTTGCGCCGTAAGGATGAACTTGTTGTCCGGCTCGCCGATTGCATAGTCGGCGGTTTTATCGAAATAGGACGGTTCGAGAGCGATTGTGCTCCCATCGCGAAGATCGACGACAAAAGCATCATCATGGAGGATGCTTGTCTCATATTTCCCGCCGTGTTTGGCATGCGTGAGTGTCGATTTGCCCGAACCGGACAGCCCGAAGAAAGCCGCAACGAAGTCGCTTTCGTCGTATCGCTTGAGGCCTGCATGGCACGAGGCGAAGCCGTGGCGGTTAGCCGTGCCCCAAGCCATCGTGAGCGTGCCCTTCTTATGCTCGCCGAAATAGCGCATGCCGAGGATGCAGGCGGCGTTGTGCTCCGGGTCGAAAAAGGCCAGCCCAAGCGGGAAGTCCGGGTGCGACCAATAGGGATCGGAGACGATGAGAATCTCGAGGTCGTCGTGCTCGGCGGAGCGTGCATACATCTCGTCATAATGTGGCGTCGGGACTTGGAAGTTGAGAAGCCAGTTCAGAAGGTTGTTCTCGAAGCCCTCGACGGTGAGGAAATTCGCCTTAACCATGAAATCTTCGTGCAGGCCGATGTATGCCGTGGCGTGATATTGCTTCCTGAAGCGCATGTTGTATATCGCCTCGCGGAGAATCGCCGTGTATGTTTTCTCGTCCACGCCCTCGGTGCCGGCGAGCCTTCGCGCCTGGGCGCAACGGCCGAACACCGCGCCGTCGTTGAAAACGAGGACTTTCGCGCCCTTTGGGAAGCCGTGAAGTTCAGGCTCGATGACATCCTGGTCGGTGACAATCGTTCCCGGCGAATTGGTAGCGAGTTCATATGCCTCGGCTACGGTATTGACTCGTCGGACGTTGTTGCCGAAAAACGCCGTTTCAATAGTCGTGCGATAGCTCGAAAGCTTCGACTTGATAGACAATGACCCCTTGACGCTCATATTGTTTTCTCCTTCTAAGCGAATGATTCTGGTAATGATGGAATGGTCGAACATTGAGAATATATGACGAAAAATTGCTTTGGCAAGGGAATTTTTTCGCTGATGTGCCTTTACTACTCATTTTTTGGGCAAACTCCCACACGGGGGCGCTGGCACGGGGGTTGCGAAGGCAACCCGCGCGCCAGCGCTGGCTGTGCGGTGTCATCGCGCCCGCACCGTCATTGCGAGGCCGCAGGCCGATGCAATCCATCAACCCACGGCGAGATTGCTTCGTCTTCTGATGGACTCCTCGCAATGACAGGATTGAGGACGGCTAACCACCGGTTGACCCTCAAGGGCATTGCAAACACACGCCGTAGTGGCGAGCCGATGACTCGCCCGCGCTTTGCATCAAAATTCATCGCGGCTATATTGGGTGTTATTGTATTGCTAAAATCTTAAATTTCAGTAAATTATAGTGAAATTGAAAGAAGGTAACATATGATAAAACAATTCTTGGTTATTTCGTTGATTCTGACGAGCATCACGCTCGCGCAGGGCACGAACCCCGAGTATTATCAGCCGCGAAGTATCGTGCTTCGCCCCAATGCCGGGCTTCTGGCCGACCGCGCGTGGATGGGCGAGATTCACCTCGGCGAAGGCGGAAGTTTTATCGGCGGATTCTCCATCGGCCTTTGGGGGAGACTCCAGACCGGCGTAAGCTATGGAGCCTATGGCGTCCTCGGCAGGGGATTTGCCAGCGAATATCCACGGCCAAGTTTCAACGTCAAAGTTCGCCCTCTGCAGGAGTCGCACGCTTATCCCGCTGTGGTTATGGGATATGACGACCAAGGCTATGGCCGATGGAATAGCGGGCAGTCGCGATATTCGATAAAATCGCCGGGGTTTTTCCTCGTGGCGAGCAAGAATTGGGCGACTTTCGGAGGTAATTTCGGCCTTCACGCGGGAGTGAATTATTCGCTCGAAACTAAAGACCAGCATGGTTTCAGCGCGTATGTCGGCTTCGATAAAAATCTTGGGAAAATGTTCGCCTTTGCGGTGGAATATGACGCGGGAATCAACGACAGCGACAAAGACGGCGATTTTGGCCAAGGCTGGGGCTATCTCAATGCCTCCGCAAAGTGGTCGGTTCGCCCGGATTTCGAGATAGAGCTGATTTTCGCCGACTGCCTCTTGAACATGGGCAACGCGAAGACCTTCTCGCGCGAGGTTCGCCTGAGTTTCATCTATCCGCTTTGAGACGGGGTGCCGCCAACTTTACCTTTGCCACATGACCCTCCCCCCTCTGCCGCGCTGGCACGGGGGTTGCGGAGCAACCCGCGCGCCAGCGCCCCTACTGCACCATCCCCCACTCTGGCTCTTCTCCTGCGGATATTTCCGCAGTGATGTCGATGCCGCCCTCGCGCAGGGCTTTCTTGATGTTCTCGCCGTTGGCGATTTTCGCAAGTATTGGCGCAAGCTCCCGTCCACAAATCGAGAGGAGCGCGGCGATTCGGCTTTGGCGCGAGTAGTTGAGGTCGAGCTTAACGGCGCATCCGGCTACCGATGACTTGAGCAGTGCGAATTTACGCTTGAGCGTGTTGTCGTCGGCCATAGGCTCGCGCTCGAACGCGCTGTGCGGCTTTGGGGTGAAAGCGTTGACGCTACATGAGAGCGCAATGGAGCTTGCGGAGGCGATTTTTTTTATTGCTTCGGCAATTGCAATTATATCATCATCGCACTCGTCGGGGAGGCCGATAATCCAGTAGAGTTTTAGCTCGCGGAAGCCCGTCTTCTCAGCTTTCGCGGCATATTCGACGATGCTTGCGGGGGGAATCCACTTGCCGATATTTCTGCCGAGATGCTCCGAGGCAATCTCCGGCGCGAAAGTCAGCGAGCGGATGCCCGCGTCGGCGAGCTTTGCGAGCGTAGCATCGTCAATTCGGTCGAAGCGGATGCTCGAAGGACTCACGCGCGCGCCGAGTCCCGAGAAGCCGTCGATAATTCGCGCCAGTTCGGGGTGCTCCGCGACCGCGCTCCCCACAAGTCCTACGCGCCCCGCGCCCTGCCCGCGCTCGCGATAGACTTCGAGAATGCTCTCGGCGCTATAATTCACGAACGGTTGCGAGAGCCATCGCGACGAGCAGAATCCGCAAGAAAACGGACAACTCCGCTGAATCTCCGCGAGGAACATATTGCGGAAATGGCCGAAACTCGTCAGAATCGGCGTGAACGCAGGAAACTCCCGTGTCGCGGGCGCTCGCCCGATTTGCCCGAGCACTCCGCGCGAGAAAACCCAAGCGCCGGGGATGTCCTGTGCGGCATTGAGAATTAGATCTCTGTCGGCCATTCCGGGGGGCATGTTGCGCATGATTTCCGGGAATCTCCTCCCCCATGCTTCGCCGCACCCAAGGATGAGGATATCGAAGAAATCCGCGAATGGGAAGGGGTTCAGCGTGATGGCGTCGCCGCCGGCGATGATTATTGGCGCGTTTTCGCGCTCTCTTGCGAAAAGCGGAATGGCCGCCGATTTCAACATCGACAGGAAATTGAGAATGTCCAGCTCGTATGGCAGAGATAGCGCGATTGTCGGGAATTCCCGCAGAGGCCTGTCGCTCTCCAGTGAGGTAGCATCGCCGGCGAAAAACCGCTCTACCAAAATGTCTCCGCGCTCGCGGAGAATCCCGAACAGCCACTGATAGCCGATGTTCGACATGGCGGTCTCATAGCTGTTGGCGAAAACCCACGCCATAAGCTGGCTCCAGCCCATCGGGCGGGCATCGAACGGAGAAAGCTCCGAGCGGAGAATTTCGCTATGCGGGCGCATAAGCCTTTGAATGGCTGGATGTTATCGCTATCGGCGCGACTGTCATATCGGGCGAATTTCGAGGAATGGCGATATCGATGCGAAAATGCCGCCCGCGTCGAGGCCTATCTGCGCGAGAAGTTCATCGCGCGTGCCGTGCTCGACAAACTCGTTTGGAATGCCAATTCGCCGGAGACTTCCGCCCCATCGCCTGTCCAGAAGGTAGCCTGCAATCGCCTCGCCGAACCCGCCCTCCAGCGCGTTCTCCTCGATGGTGATAATCTTGTCATGCCGCGCGAGAAGCTCGCCTAACAGTGCCTCGTCGAGCGGCTTAATGAATCGCGCATCGACAACCTCGAGCGATTTGCCAAGCTCAGTCTCGATGCGTTCGGCGACATCCATCGCCGTCGCCACCATGCTCCCCACCGCCAGCACGACAGCCGAGTCGCCCTCGCGTAGAACCTCCCAGCTTCCGATAGGAATTTCATCCAGCGCGCGTTCCTCGGGGCAATCGGGGAGTTTGCCCCGGGGATACCGAATGACGAACGGCCCCGATTTGTTGGAAATCGCCGTGAGAAGTAACCTGCGAAGCTCTTCGCCGTCGCGGGGCGCCGAGATTATGAGGTTCGGCACCGAGCGCAGAAAGCTCAAATCGAATGCGCCGTGGTGCGTAGGGCCGTCCTCGCCGACAATCCCCGCGCGGTCAACAGCGATGGTCAGCGGGATTTTCTGAAGCGCGGCATCGTGGATTATCTGGTCGAGCGCGCGCTGGAGGAAGCTCGAATAAATCGCGACGACCGTCGGGATGCCCGAAAGCTCGAGGCTCGCGCCGAAAAGCAGGGCGTGCTCTTCCGCGATGCCCACATCGAAGAAACGTTCCGGAAATTTCGCATGGAATTCATCGAGGCCGGTGCCGGTTTCCATCGCGGCGGTTATGGCGCAGAGCTTGTCGAAGCGCTCGGTCATCTCAATCATCGCAGTGCCGAAAGCATCGGTGAAAGTCAGTTCCGAACAGCCCTTCGTGGGTTTCTCGCCAGTATCGGGATCGAAACTCCCAATGCCGTGGAATTTGCTCGCGTCTGACTCGGCGGGCTTGTAGCCCTTGCCCTTCTTAGTGAGGACGTGCAGGAGCTTCGGCCCGGGAAGGCCGTCTATCTCGTGCAAAAGTTTGATTGTCTCGTTGATGTCGTGGCCGTCGATGGGGCCGTAATAGTCGAAGCCGAGGCCTTCGAACACCATCCCCGGGCGCGCGGTGATGAGCGACTTCACCGAATCCTCCAGCTTCTGGCCGATATATCGAAGTTGATCGGTCATAGGAACCTTGTCCGTAAGCTCCCAGATGCCTCGCTTGATTTTTCTATATCGTTGATTTGCAATAATATCGGTGAGGTATCTGCTCATCGCGCCGACATTTCGCGAGATGCTCATCTCGTTGTCATTGAGGATGACCAGCATGTTCTTGCCGCTCGCGCCAGCATTGTTCAGACCCTCGAATGCGAGGCCGCCGGACATCGCGCCATCGCCGATAATCGCTACCACGCGATAGTCCTCGCCGCCGATGTCCCTCGCCGCCGCCATTCCCAGCGCCGCGCCTATGCTCGTCGATGCGTGCCCCACGCCGAACGAGTCGAACTCGCTCTCGCCAATCTTAGGGAAGCCGGAAATCCCGCCCTTCTGGCGCAATGTGGGGAAGTCGTCGCGCCGCCCCGTGAGAATCTTATAGGGATACGCCTGATGGCCGACATCCCAGATTATCTTGTCGAATGGGGGGCTGTAAAGCGAAAGAAGCGCAATCGTAAGCTCTACCACTCCGAGCGATGGCGCGAGATGGCCGCCGGTCTGCGAGACGCATTCTATGATGAAACTTCGCAGTTCGTCGGCAAGAATCTTTCTGCCGTCATTGGAGAGGCTCTTGACATCGTCGGGGAGGCCGACCTCCGAGAGTAGCGGGTATTTCGCTTTATCGATGGACAATTATTCCAGCACCCGCTTGAAGATTTCATCGACATGGCGGATATAGATGTCCAAATCGAACATCGCCTCGATTTCCTCGAGAGTCATATAGCGTCGAATTTCGCCGTCTTTGATGACCTCATCGCGGAAATTTCCACTGCGCTTGATTGTCGATGAGACTTTGCCTTGCACGAGCGTGTGCGCCTTCTCTCGCGGGACGCCCGCGTTCACGAGGCGAAGCATGAGCCTCTGCGAATAGACTAATCCGCCCGTCAAGTCGATGTTTTTGCGCATGTTCTTGACATTAATTTGGAGGCCGTCGAGAACCCAGCGGAGCTTGTCCAGCATATAATCGAGGGCGATGCAGGCGTCGGGCAGAATTACCCGCTCGACGCTGGAGTGCGAAATGTCGCGCTCGTGCCAGAGCGTGATGTTCTCCAGCGCAGGCACGGCCGCCATGCGCACCACGCGGGCGAGGCCGCAAATCTGCTCGCACTTGATGGGATTGCGCTTATGTGGCATCGCCGAAGAGCCTTTCTGCTTCTGCGCGAAAGGTTCCTCGACCTCGTTCACTTCTGTCTTCTGGAGCGAGCGAATTTCCGTGGCGATTTTCTCGCAGGATGCGGCAATAAGCGCGAGCACGAACACGAACTCGGCGTGTCGGTCGCGCTGGAGGATTTGGTTGCTGACAGGCGCGGGATCGAGGTCGAGCTTTTTGAGGGCGTTCTTTTCGATTTCCGGCTCGATTTGAGCATAATTACCCACGGCGCCGGAGATTTTCCCCACCTTAATGCGTTTGCGAAGCGCCTTGATGCGCTCGATGTGGCGAGAGAACTCGTCGTAGTAGATTATCATCTTGAGGCCGAAAGTAGTCGGCTCGGCGTGGACGCCATGCGTTCGGCCTATGATGGGCGTGTATTTGTGCTTCTCGGCAATTCGGCGAATCGATGCCCGAAGCTCGATAGTCTCCCTCTCGATTTCATCCAGCGCCTCGGCCATCTGCAGGCTGGTGGCGGTGTCCATGATGTCGCTGGACGTCAGCCCCATGTGGATGAAGCGCGAGTCCTTGCCTATTCTCTCCTGAAGGACGTTCAGGAACGCGACGACCTCGTGATGTGTCTCTTCTTCTTTCGCGAGAATCTCGGAAAGCTCGAAGCCGGCAAGCTCTTTGATTTTGTCGATAGATTTTTGCGGAATTGCGCCAAGCTCAGCCTGCGCCTCACAGACGGCAAGTTCGATGTCGAGCCATTTGCGGAAGCGGTTCTCCTCGCCCCAAATCTCCGTCATCTTTTCTCGGCTGTATCTCGGTATCATATAGCTCCTTTGGTTTGATTTTTTCAACATTTCGTCGGACGCGGGCGGGTCAACCACCCCTACACTCAATTACCGGTTGTTACCAACGAGCACTGCACGCTGTGCCACTACGCCCTTACCTATATACAATAACGATTGCTTCGTCGCAGAACTCCTCGCAATAACGGTGAAAACCGACCACTCTCAACTCTCCACTCTCAAATCTCAACTCCCCTACCTCGCCAATGTAATAGTTCCTCTGCAAATCGCCCTGCCGTCAACCTCGACGACATATATATAAACCCCCGCGGGGCATAGCCTTCGGTTTCTGTCGAACCCGTCCCATACGGCGCTCTCGGGCTTGCCCGCGGGCGCGTCGAAACGAATCATCGAAACCCCGCGCATATCGAAAATCTCGATTGTCGCGTCATCGCGGTAGAACCCCGGCCAGATAATCGCCACTTCGTCGTTATAGCCATCGAAATTCGGCGTGAAAGGATCGGTCGATGTGGAGCACTCTATCGACGGCTCAATCCAGAACATGAAGCCCGTGCAATCGCGATTGGGCGCGCAGAGGTCGGGCAAATCCTGTGCGCAGATGCGCACGGTGACGCTGTCTCGGCTCTCGAAGAACAAATTCGCCCGATGCGGCCGGAAAATCAGCTTGCCGGTTTCGGCGTTCCAGCCCATCGCCGGACTGCCGATATCAAACGCAAGCGAATCGCCACCGATGAAGACTGTCAGCGCAATCTCGGTGCCATCAACCGGCGAATAGGTGTCGTATATGTAAAGCTCGCAGTCAACATCCGCCGAGTCCAACATCTCGCCGTCATTTGGCGAAATGAGGGCGAATATCGGCGGCGAGGCGTCCGCGATGAACACCCACTCGACGGGCGTGTGCAAAGGATTGCCCAGCACATCAAACGCCGAGACGAGGCGCACGAGAACCTGTCCCTCGCCGAAATAATCTCCGGCGGGCGCGAACAGGAAGACCGAATCGCCTTCCATCGAAAGCTCCGGCGAGGAGAGGGTGTATCGCACACCGGCAATCTCGAACTCGCAGGTCGGGAAATCTATTCGCGACTCGCCGCCTATCGAGAAGCGGAGCGTCTGGTCGAGGCAGGCCGTTACCATGTTCGGTGACGGAAGCGTCATCTCGATTTTCGCGCGCTCGAGTAGTGCGATTCGCCACAGCGGGGAATCTCCGCGCGTTCTGTCCGCCGGGTCGCCATAATCGAAGTCGTCGTCCCACGCCGTAGCACGGAAGATTACCTCATCCGCGCCGGAAACTACCGGCAAGCTCGTTTCGAGAACGAAGGTATCGCCATATTGCGCAACAAGTTGCAAGAACACCGTGTCGCCATCGATAGCGATTTCGCCGTCGTCGTCCCAGATGATAAACGGCGCGAACGGATCGGGCGGCGAGGGCGCGTAAACGCCCGAAGGGTCGGTTGCGCGGACGGTGATAATAAAAACCGAGTCCTTTATCCAGACCGTCGGGGCGTAGTCTATCCACTCCGGCGGGAGCGTGTCGTCATCGGGCACGAAGAACGCCCAGCTCGTGTCCGTGAAATTCGCCCCGCAATACTGCGCGCAGTCGCCGACGACAATCCGCACGTGTGCGGTCTCGCGTTCGGGGAAGAAGAAGCTCGTCGGCGCGAAAACAAGCGTGTCGCCGGACATTGCCAACTGCTCGCCGAACGGTATCATCGTCCCGTTGGCGCGAAAAACTATTGACGCGACATCCACGCCGCAACCATCATCGGTTATAACCGCGCGGACTGTGCATCTCGGCACTGCCTCGCTGTCCAGTAGCGGCGAGATTATCTCGACTTCCGGCGGGCGGAGGTCGATTATCGTCATTGTGTAAATCGTGTCCACGAGTGGATTGTCCAGCGAATCATATGCCGAATATAGCTCGAAAATCACTGTGTCGAGATGATTCCAATCGTCCGGCGGCATGTAATAAAGCGTGTCGCCGATATATTCCAGCGAGGCATCCGACCATCGAATCGGCGCGCCGTTGACGGAAATCTCCACCGAATCCAAAATTACGCCGGAGACATCGAAAATGCGCACCGCGAACCCCTGATCCGCGCAACTGGAGAACGCGCCAGAATCCGGCCGGACTAAAACTGCGCGCGGGCCGAATTTGTCTATCCAGAAGAACCAATCTATTTCCGCGCAGTTCGGTCCGCACCAGTCCGTGCTGTCGCAGGCCGTCACGCGGACGAAAATCGAGTCGCCGGCTAAAAAATGCCCTACGGCTGTAGGATCGAAAGTTAGTGTGTCGCCGGAGAAGAAAAGCGCGGATGGATCGTCGGCCAAGCTCCAGCAATCGCCATCGGCGCAAAGCTCGATTGACGAGGCGAGCAGGCCGGATTCGTCCGTGATGACGAGCGAAATCGTCGGCTGGTCGGTGTCAACAACGCTGGCGTCCGAAGGAGTTAGCGCGGAGAACTGCGGCGGCTCGATATCGACGGCAAACGACCACGCGCAGGGATGCTCCAGCTCGTTGCCCAGCGAATCCTCGGCGGAAATCACCTCGACTGTGATGATGTCGCCATGCGTCCACGGCGCGGAGGGCCAGAAAATCACAGTGTCGCCCGAAGTCGAAACCTCCGGCGAGGCGAGGTCGAACAGTGCACCGTTCACCGTGAAGCCTATTGTCGAGGGAATCACGCCGTTGGGGTC
>DSAF01000060.1 GCA_011388305.1 Candidatus Zixiibacteriota bacterium
GGGGACAATGTTCTGGTAAGTCTTTGGGGGAGCGTCGATTACGAGTATAATTTGACTGTCGATAGAGAGGGCAAGATATTCATTCCGCGCGCCGGAACGGTGTCCGTTTACGGTCTCAACCTCGATTCGGCCCGCCGGGCGATAAGAAAAGCGCTCGAGGGGATATACTCGGATTTCCAACTCGACGTCACAATCGCGAGAATGGGCGGATCGACCGTGTTTGTCGTTGGCGAGGCCGCTAACCCCGGAACTTACAACCTCCCAGGAATGGCTCATGTCATCGAGGCGCTGGTGTTGGCCGGCGGCCCCAATGAGTTCGGTTCCTACCGCAACATTCAGGTCTATCGCGGGGGAAGGCTCGTATCGAGGTTCGACTTGTATGAGTTCCTTCTCGAAGGGAAGACCAAGGACGGCGTCCAGCTTTCCAGCGGCGATGTTGTTGTCGTTCCGCGCCTCGGCCCGACGGTCAAAGTCCGTGGGAAGGTTCGAAGGCCGGCTATTTATGAAATTACCGACTCGACGACTTTCGAGCAACTTCTCGATTTGGCCGGCGGCGCGCTTCCCGAGGCGAACATCAAAGCCGGCATGATAGACAGGGTCGAGCGCGGAAGTCATCGAATACTCACCGTGGACTTTTCCGATTCCACCGCAAACAAGGGCTTTGCCCGCGGCGGCGATGATGTCTCGTTCTTTCCAATCGAGACGTATCGATATGATATTGTCTCGCTCCAAGGTCAGGTGGCTCAGCCCGGAGCATACGGCCTTCATCAGAATATGAAAGTCTCCGACCTCATCGATGGCGGAAGACAGCTTCTTCCCGAGGCATATCGCGAGCGCGCCGACCTGGTGCGCTTTCTTCCGGACAGAACGAGGGAGATTATCTCGCTTAACATCGAACGCATTATCGCCAACCCCGGTAGCGAAGAGGATGTCATTCTGCAAAATGAAGATTTGGTGGTAATATATAGCATCTGGGACGTGACGGACAGGGAGTTCGTGTCGATATACGGTGCCGTGCGGCGGCCGGGAGAGTTCGAACTCTTCAAAAACATGCGCGTCTCCGACCTCATATTCGAGTCCGGGGGATTCACGCCAAGCGCATACGATGTGAAAGCCGAACTTGCGAGAGTTCGGCCCGGCGAGCGGACGCAGACCATCCATGTCGATCTCGTCGATGTGCTCGAAAACCCTTTCGGTCCGGCGGATTTGATGCTTGAGCCATATGACATACTTTTTATTCGCCATGTTCCCGGCTGGAAGTTGCAAGATGTTGTGACAATAGTAGGCGAAGTGGAATTCCCCGGGAAATACGCCCTCGATAGGCAGAACGAGCGCCTCTCCGACCTCATTCAACGCGCGGGCGGGTTTACCGATGAAGCATTCATCGAGGGCGCGGTTTTCGTTCGCCCTCGCCTCGCCGACGAAATCAAAAATAGAAACCTCCACTCAATCGTTCGGCAAACACAGGAGGCCGTCCTCGATACGGCCGGAGATATTGTCACATCACCGTTTTTATTTTCATATACCCCAGACCAGATAGCGCGGATTATCATCGATTTGGACAGAGTAGTGGCCGGCCGTTTCGAAGATGATATTGTTCTCGAAGACGGCGACTCGATATTTATTCCCACAACGCCGACCGGCGTTAATGTTATCGGTATGGTTGCATCGAACGGCACTATTCGCTGGGTTCGAGGCAAGCGGTTGAATTATTACATAGACCGAGCGGGAGGGCTTACGAGAAACGCCGACGCTAAAGGCATTCGTATTGTCAAGGCAAACGGCAAAGTGGTCAAGGCATCCCTGCGCACTGGCAACATTGAGCCGGGAGACGCAATTATCGTCCCGCAGAGAATCAAGCGGGAGACTGATTGGATGAAAACTTTGGGCGAAACTGTCTCAATAGTCAGCGGCCTTGCGACTACAATCTACATTCTACTGAGGCTATAAAATGGCACTCCCAGAGGAGATGAATTCCCGTTTCAGTCACTATTTGAGATTACTCATCCGGCGCAGAAGATTGTTCTATCTTGCAATAGGCCTGCCGCTTCTTTTTACAATTTTATTTACTACAATTGCCAGCCCAACTTATAAGGCCACGGGAAAACTGCTCCCCACCTCGGATGCATCGCAAATGGGTGTTATCGGGATTTTGACGGGATTCTTCGGCTCGAGGGGAACTCCCGCAGTCGATGGCGCGCCAAGCTCATTTCTGTATGTCGATATCCTTTATTCGAGAAGCGTCGTCGAGAGCGTTCTCGAGCATGAGGTCGAGTTCATCGACAAGCGCGGAAGAACACAAAAAGGGAAGCTTCGTGAACTGCTCGAATATTCATACGGGACAAAAGGGTTCGAGGACTTCCTCGGCAATAACTCCGCCAAATCGAACTTCGAGAACGGCGTAATCACTCTGACCTCAATCGCCAAAGACCCAAATCTCGCGGCAATTCTCCTCAATACGTGGATAGAGAAGTTGGACGAGTTCAACCGAAGTGTCCGAATTACACAAGCAAGCGAAAACCTCAAGTATCTCGAACAACGGCTCGAAGACAGCAAGGAGGAGCTTGACATTGCTCGAGATTCGCTCGTGGAATTTCTCGAAGCCAATCGAGGCTATCCCAGAGCCGCAACCCCGAGGGTCGAGGCGGAGGTTCGCAGATTAACAGCTAAGCGCGAAATGAAGGAACAGGTCTATCAGCTACTTATGCAGGAACAGGAGGTGGCCGCTCTCAACAAGCAGAAGACCACGCCGGTTGTTTCTGTGCTCGATTCGGCGTCTCCGCCTACGGAGAAAGACGGCCCCAAGAGGATTCCTGTGTTCTTAGTCTCGTTGATTTTCGCTTTTGTTGTTCTCCTTCTTTCTTTGTCGATACTCGAGGCGAACGATCCCACACCACAAACCCCCGTAGTCAGTTGGAATGAGCTAATCTCCGCCCTCCGCGCCGACGGACGCGCCCTCGCAAACGTGCTACGGAGGAAGCGTTGAGCGATAAGGCCGCAAGCTCACGCGGCTCCGCCGCTTCCTCGGCGGGGCATTGGCCGACAGTGATATTTGTCTTAATATGGTCGCTAATAGGGGCTTATATCGCCGTATATTTTAATCTTCGTATTGCATTGCCTTTTTTCGCCGTCACCGGCGCTTTGTTGTTGATCCTTCCGTTTAAGACAGTATTCCTTGCCGTCGTTGGATTTGGAATAGCACACAATCCAACGTATCTTAATGTCTTCGTAATCTCTATCGGTGGGTTTAATGCTTGGTTTATAGAATTGTTCATGATATTTATGGTGGCAGTAATAGTTATCGAGCTTGTCACTAAGCGCCTGAAAATCGAGACATCGCCTATGTTCTATGTCATCGGATTGTTTCTTATCTCGACACTGATTCAAACTGCTCGAGGGTTTGCATACGGCTACGACATAAGTGCTGTCCGCACATCGCTTCGTAACGCCATCTATCCGATATTAATTGTGCCTTGCGCTTTATACTTTGGCTCGGGGGGCAAGACAAGAAAGTTTATCGGAGCTTTGCTATTAGGTTGGATTGGCGCGCTTATAGTGTTCTTCCTTATGTATTTCGGTATTTTCTCGAAAGGCGGGGTGTCCGGATTCGGAAGGCTTATGTGGCCGCCAACCCAGAACATCATGCTTTTTCTGCCGATGCTCCTCGTCCTCTTGAGCGACGCTGATACCAAATTTCGCGAGAACATGGTGTATTGGGCGATTATGCTCGTATCTGTCGCTGTGCTCATAGCGATGCAGACTCGCTATGTGTATGCGATTGTCTCTATTCAAATTGCTATGATGATAGTCATCATAGGCTTAACCCGACCGAGGGGTCAGCGATTGATATTTGTGCTGAAAATCACGGTAAGTCTTTTGGCGGCAATGCTCGTAGGCGTCATCATCTTGAGGATTATTCGTGGCGAGGGCTTTAATCTATTTATTCACAACGTTGTCACAAGGGCGCTCTCCCTCTTCGAATGGCGAAAAGATGTGTCCATCGCCTCTCGAAGGCACCAGATTCTCGAGTCTATTAAACTCGTCCAAGATAATTGGATTATTGGACAGGGCGTTGGCGTCAAGTGGCATTCGCTATTTTCGTGGGGCGAATCGCGCATAGACAGCGCGATATTCATGGTGCTCGGACATCAGGGGCTGGTCGGCATCGTGCTCTTCTTTGCGATTTTTGCCCTCTGGTTTCAAAGAGGTGTTTACCTTCTCCTCAACCATAGTTCAATTGAGAACCCATTGGTTAGAGCTTTTTCAATTGCACAGCCTGTTTATGTTTTCGCTGTTGTTGCCAACACGGTAGGCTCTGCGGCGGCATACGTCCTTCCCGCGAACTCAATTTTGATTATCTGTTCGGCGATGATTTCCGAAAAAATATATCGAGAGCACAGAAAAACCAAATTCATCCCGAAAGAATTCTAATTGAGCACTGACGGCGCGAAAACCCGTTCGTCCGAAGAGTTGCGCTCGGCCGCTATCGTCGGCGGCAAGGCGATGGTATTCGGCAAGCTTTTCAACCAGCTCATCAGCTTTGGCGTTGTATGGGTGCAGGCGCATTTCCTCCCCGTATGGGCGTATGGAATTTTCGGTCTCTTCATCGGAACCGTCCACTACATCAATACCCTCGGCAACGCCGGAACCGGCGAGGTCGCACGAAGGTTCATTCCGGAGTTCACCGAGAAGGGCGACACGCACTCCATCGCGAGGTCTGTCCGCGGACTTGTTGTTATCAGATTTATAGTCTCCGCGGCGGTTCTCCTTCTAATCCTCGCTTTCTACGACACAATTGGGCCGTTTCTGAAAATCGGCGAATACAAGGCGCTTTTTGCCTTCTTCGCTTTCGGAATAATTTTCACCCTCGAGAGCCACATGATGTTCAATGTGTATTGGGCGCTCTTGAGGCAACCGCGATATATCGTTGTATTCACTGCATATAACATATTTAGGCTCGTCGCTTTCTATTTAGTTTTGAGTGTGGGGGGCGGTTTGGTCGGTGCTCTCGCAGTAGATGCGGTGAGCTATCTTCTTCTGTTCTCAGGACTCTATCTGCCGTTCATAGCCGAGTTCGACATCAACGCTCCGAAAGTCCAGCCTATTCCGCTCAAGCGCATGGCTCGATATGGCCTCTTCATGTATTCGAGCAACCTTGGGCACATATTTTTCAACACGACCACCGACCTCTATGTTATCTCCGCCATGCTGGACAAATACGAGCTTGGGCTATATGCCTTCGCCGTCACGCTGGGGCAGGCCGCGATGAAATGGATGCCCGACAAACTCATTGGCTCGGTGATAGAGACCGTCACATACCGCAATTACACACGCGAGGGAGACTCGGGAATTCTTCCGAGATATTTCTCGAAAGTCCTTACCGTGCAGGCCTTCTTCGCGGTGCCTACGGCGGTCTTCTTAGTGACTTTCGCCGAGCCTCTCATCGCGAATATCTTCGATGAGAAGTTCATTCCGGCGGCGGGCATTTGCGGGGGACTCGCCGTGGTGTTCACAATCGCCGCGATGAAATTCCCGCTTAATCTCGTCGCGACATCGCTCGAGAGGACGCGCCTCCTGTTCGTCTCGCAGACAATTTTCGCGATATACAATCTTGCGGCGGATATTATCCTCATCCCGATTTTGGGCCTCTGGGGGGCTGTAATCGCGACCGGCACTTCGTTTTTATTTATGGTGGTCTCGATTTGGATTATCCTCGCCCGGAGCGTTCGCCTGCCGGTAGAGATTGGCTCAATATTGAAAATTCTCGCCAATTCGGCTATTATGGGATTGTGGTTCTATTTCATGGCTGGGCAAATATCATCGCTTGCAGGCTTCATCGCCGCTTTTGTTGCAGGCGGCGCGATTTACCTCGCGCTCTCGTATTTTAACAGCCCGATAGACGCTGAGACTCGGAATAAAATTCTATCGGCGATATTTAAGAAGAAGAGCAAAGGCTAAAGGATTGAGGCCAAGCTCGACGAGGAACTCCGATGATTGAACGAATAGCGATAGCGAAACACGGCGCGATGCTCACCGAAATCCGCAAAGCCCTCGGCAAAGGCTACGACGAGAGCGTGCCGATTATGGACAGTATTGTCTCATACGCGCACGAGCTTGTGAACATCGTCGGGGAAAGGACAGCTCTTTTCATCGGTCTCACGGCTTGTATAGACGAGAAAACGGCTCCCGTCGGCCGCCATACCGCTATGAGCATCGCAACCGGAATGTCGAATGAGGCGACAATTCCGCTCCGCATCGCCAAGAGACTGCGCGTTTCGTGGAAAATAAAGCGCGCGTTGAACGAATTCTCCCCGCAACTAATCGCGAGCTTCGGCGGATATAGCGATATGGCTATATTCATCGAATGGGCGCGCGCCAATAACGCGATTTTTATCCCAATCGTAGTCGCGCCGTTGATAGCGCCCAAAGACCCTTTCCGCATGAAACTCTGGCGCAGAGCAATCTCGGGGATTACGCGCGATGATGTGCCCGCCGTTTTCGTGCGAGGCGAGTTCCTCCGCGACCATCTAATCGAGACTTTCGGCATCCCCGCCGAGAAGATACATGTCTATTGGCCGAAATATCCGAGGGAATTCTTCGACTCGACGTTCGAAAATCCACTCGACCAAAGCCGGCGGAATATTCTCTATGTGGGGAGACTTAGTGAAGAAAAGGGAGTATTGTTGCTTCCGGAAATTCTCGAGATGTTACTGGAGAAGCTCGACAGAATTAAGTTGACCATCATTGGCTCCGGCCCGCAAGAGAACCGATTGAGGACACAACTTGAGAAAATCTCGCAGGAGGGCGACAAATGGCAGGTTTTCGGTTTTATGCCCCAAAAGGAGATTTTGCCTTATTGCATACATTGTGATGCCCTCATCGTGCCGTCCTTCATCGAAGGCTTCGGCAAAGTGGCCTACGAGGGACTTCTTTGCGGCGCGCCGATTGTGGCTTCAAATTTGCATAATATCCCTTATCTGATAGAAGACGGAGTGGACGGTTTTCTCGTCGAGCCGGGAGATTCGGCAGGGTTTGCTGAGGCTGTTGGCAAAATAATCGATGGCGAACTTAACTCGAGAAAGTCAAAAGAGACAGGGGCGATTGCTAAAGAGAGAGAATTCCCCTCGCTGACCGAGGTGTTCACAGAGGTTCTGGATGTTTTAGAAAAGAGTGTGTCATGAATTGTTCCTCAAAACAGAAAATACTTGCAACCGGCGCCCGCGGGATGATGGGAAGCGATATTATCCCTATTCTGTCGAAGGAGTTCGAAGTTCTATCGACGGATATCGCCGAGCTGAATGTCTGCGAACCTTCCCAAGTGCGCGAGGCCATGGCTTCATTTCGCCCTAACTGGGTTCTGCACATGGCCGCGATGACCGACCTCGACCGTTGCGAAGTCGAGCAGGAGGCCGCGAAGGCAGTGAACTTCGAGGGCACGCGAAACATCGCTCGAGCGTGCGCCGAGTTCGACGCCGGCATCATCTATATTTCGACATCGGGCGTCTTCTCCGGAAGAAAAAAAGTGCCATACACAGAGGACGACGTTCCAAGGCCGAAAAACTTCTACGGCGAGACAAAATATTGGGGCGAACTTGCCGTCCGAGAAATTTTGCCCGAAAGCCGTCGGCTCATTCTTCGGGCTGGGTGGCTTTTCGGCGGAGGCCCGCTGGATAAGAAGTTCGTCGGCAAAATATACAAGCTGGCCAAGGAGAAAGGCGAGCTATCTGCGGTGGAAGATATTTTCGGTTCGCCGAATTATTCAGTGGACATCGGCGCTTTAATAATATATCTTGTTAAAAATAACCTTTTTGGTTTGTTTCATGCGGCAAACGAAGGTTGGGCGAATCGTTTTCAAATAGCAGAAGAGATTGTTCGCATCGCGAACATCGACTGCATTGTCAAACCCGTGCCATCGAGCTTTTTTGTCACTAAAGCCCCGAGGCCGCCTATGGAAGCGATTGAGAATAGAAGGCTCAAAGAGCTTGGCTATAACATGAGACCGTGGAAGGAGGCGCTTGCCGAATATGTCTTTCGGCTTGCGGAATGAGAATATCGATACTTGGCATACGAGGTATTCCCGCCAGATACGGCGGCTTCGAAACCAATGTCCATATTACCGCGAAAGAGCTTGTCCGGAGGGGACATAAGGTCGTCGTCTATTGCAGAGGCCTGCGTAAAGGCCGCCCCCGCGAATGGGAGGGCGTCAGCTTACGATATCTCCCCGCAATCGAATCGAAAAACCTCTCCACAATTAGCCACACTGCCCTATCCGCCCTTTTTTGCATCTTCCGCCGGAGCGATGTTGTCCATATATAATGTAGGGAACTCGTTTTTGATTCCGCTCCTTCGGCTTTTCAGGAAGAAGGTTGTAATTTCGGTCGATGGCGTGGAGTGGCGAAGAAAAAAATTCGGCGTTTTGGGGAGCATGTGGATGCATCTTTCTGAGAAGCTCACCAAATGGTTCGCTCCGGTTATCGTTGTTGACTCGCTCAAAGTCGGCGAGTATTACAAGAACCACTATGACGCCGAAACGGTCTATATCCCATACGGTAGCAACATCATCGAGTGCCCCAAGAGGACGGGCATCCTCGATAAATTCGGCCTCGAACACCGCAAATACATTCTCTTCGTAGGGAGATTTATTCCCGAGAAGGGCATAGATAAGCTCCTCGCGGCGTATTCGCAAATACGGACGGATCTTCCGCTCGTGGTCGTGGGCGATAATCCATACGACTCGGACTATGTCGAGAGCCTCAAATCTCAAGCCCCGCCGGGGACAATTTTCACAGGGGCGGTCTATGGCGATGAGATGACAGAGCTTTACGCGAACTCATACCTGTTTGTTAGCCCCAGCGAGCTTGAGGGAACCAGCCCCGCGCTCTTGGAGGCCATGGGCGCGGGCACTTGCGTCGTTGTCAACGGCATTCCCGAACAACTCGAAACCATTGCCGATGCCGGGGTCTATTACAAAGTGAACGACCTCCAAGACTTAACGAGAAAAGTTCAGGAGCTTATCGACAATCCGGAAATTCGCGACGAATTTGCCGCCAAAGCCATTAAGCGTGTCGAGAAATACTATCGCTGGGATAGGGTTCTCGACTACTATGAGAACCTCCTCGCACAGACGGCGGGTATTGAACTTCCGGCGCGCTCTAATGCGGAATACTCCACACCGAAAGAGGCGCTCCACAGAGAGAAAGCTCCATCGACTGATACAATTTGACGGAGAAATCCCGATAGATATGCATCGAAACGCGCACGAAGGTTTATAGTGAGAGATAGTTATTCATTTCGTAAATATCCCGAAGAAAATTTTCCGCCAATATATAATGTAAGGAAAGGAAGGCGTTGTCGAGTTGCAATCTCGGCCATCGTTCTCGTGATTTTCCTTATTGCTTCGGCCACTGCCGACACCGGCCGCGCAATGGCCGACCCTTGGCCGACTTTGACGATTTTCCGCGAGCTGGAACTTCGCGGGCATGTTCCGCTTCAGCCCAATGAATGGCCGCTTCGCACCGGCCGTATGCTCGCCGCCCTCCCTGACAACCTCCCCGACCGTTCATCACAGATGTGGGCGGACGAACTTCGGGCAATGCTCGGCGCTTCGGTCCTTCATGATGATTCGATTTCGTTCATTATCGAGCCGGGAGTCGAGGGCATACTGAACATCCCCCGAGACAAGGACGACCGCTTCTATCCCAATCTTCGTGTCGGCGGCGGCATGGCCAAAGGCTCGCTCGAGGGCTTCGTCACATATGTGGTCAACCTTCGATGGGCCAGAGAGCCGAACTATCGCGGCAGAAAATGGTCTGGGTTCGCCGGAAGGCCGGATCAGGTGTATCTTCGCGCAGACGGCGAGCGATGGGGCGTGCAGTTCGGCAAGGATTATCTGTCCTGGGGCGAGGGAATGATTCTCGGCAGGGAAGCAGACCCATTCGACCGCCTGGACTATCATGCGGATATCGGGCCTTTGCGCCTCACCGGTTTCGCCGGCTGGCTCGATCCTATTCATTACTTCATTCCAGTCGAAGACACATTGCTGTGGGAATACGCACACAGATACCTCTCCGGCCACAGGCTGGAGTTCGTCTCGAAACGATTTAGCATTGCGATGTATGAGACCATGCTCTACGGCGGCTTGGGCCGCGCGTTCGAGGTGGTTTATGCTGTGCCTTTCTATTGGTTCCACGCTCAGCAACTCAACATCGGCATCGACGACAACACCGCGTTAGGCGGCGATTTTCAGGTGCTCCTTCCGCCCGTGAGGGTGTCCGGCGAGCTTTTGGTGGACGATATTCAAGTGGAGAAGAAGGTTCAGGCCGATGAAGAACCGCCGCTTGTGGGCTGGGCATTGCAAACGGACGTCGGCGCGACCGTGCTCGATCGCTGGCTCACACTCTCTGCACGCTATGAGGGCGTTACGAACTGGACATATAATCAGTCAAAGCGTTGGAACAGATACATTTACATGAACAAGCCAATCGGCTCGCCGCACGGCAACGACTATGACCGCATCACGCTTGGCGCGAGGCTTATGGCGTCGCCGGCGCTGATAGTGAACCTCGGAGGATTCTATCACCGCAAGGGCGAGGGACGAATTGATGCATACTGGTCGGAGCCTTGGATGGATATCGACGGGCCGTATAGCGAGCCTTTCCCAACTGGAGTCGTCGAGAAGACCACCGGCCTTGTTTTTGAGGCGTCGGGTTCGATCTGGCCGCGACTTTTTTGGAACGCGGACGTCGAGTTCGGCACGGCGGATAATTTTTCGCATGAACTTGGTGCGAAATCGGACTATTGGGAGGTCGGCATTGGGGTCAGCGGGGGGTTGTATTGGTCAGCTGGCCTTAGGTAAGGCTTTGTATTGCAACGAATTAAATAATGCAATATAGATTAGTTTTTAGGTGTGTCAGCAAAAGCCGTTTTACAATAATAGGTTAGAAAAAAATTTTTATTTTTTTATTTGACATTGGCAAAGAAACATCATATATTCTCTAAAAGTGAATATTGTGGCGCGAGGAAAAAATTTTTTGATTTTGGAGAAAAAAGTCTTTGCGAAAGGGGTGGAAAAAACTTATACTTATTCAATAACTTGGAAGGGTGTTGAGGGAAATATATTGCGGGAGGATAAAAAAGGCCTTGACAGTGGATGGTTCAGTGCTTATTTTTCGCGAAACCTGCCAGATTTTTGGCGGGCAAAGGTATTTTGTTTGGGGCGCAGTTTTTCGGCGGAAGTTCTGCGCAATGAGAGCGCCCCGTATTTGAAGCATGGAGTGAATTAGGATTAAGATAGAGTATTTCAA
>DSAF01000038.1 GCA_011388305.1 Candidatus Zixiibacteriota bacterium
TAAGAGACAAGTCGAAAGTCGAGCCGGGCGCGGCGATATAGAAGGGAAGCTCGTGATAGTCGCAGAGAACTGCCAGCCCGTAAGTGCCAATCTTGTTGGCGGTATCGCCGTTCGATGCGATTCTGTCCGCACCGACTATCGCGCAATCGGCGAGTCCCTCCGCCATTATGCCCGCGACGGCGCCATCGCAGATAATTTCGTGCGGAATGTCCAATCTCCCAAGTTCCCACGCGGTCAACCTCGCGCCTTGAAGTAGCGGCCTTGTCTCATCCACCCAAACCTTTTCGACAAGTCCGGCAGAATAGCCTGCTTGAATTGCGCCGAGCGCGGTGCCAATGCCCCCGGTGGCCAAAACGCCTGTGTTGCAATGGGTTATAACATTTCCGCGCAGAAGACCGAGGCTGTTTCTCGCGATTTCGATGCAATTCCCGCGCTCCGTGTCGTGAATTGATTTCGCTAAATCACTTGCTTTCAGTATATTACATTCATCACTTGAGGAGTTATCGAAAGTAGCGTGCATTTTTTCCAGTGTGTCGAAAAGGTTACGCGCGGTGGGACGCGAACCGGCTATTCTCGCTATGATTTTATCGAATTCTTCACCGGTGAGCCTTCTGCCATCGCGGATTATCTCGTGCATGCCAACTAGGACGCCATATCCAGCGACAATCCCCAACAGCGGGGCACCTCGCACGGCCAATGTTTTAATCGCGTCGATTACCTCATCGAGCGTGCGAAGCTCCAGCCAAACCTCCTCATGCGGAAGTCTTCGCTGGTCGAGCGCGCGTAGGACACCATCGGAATAGTGAATTGGTTCAATTGCCGGTTGTAGTTTCATGAAATCGAGCTCCATTTTCTCTCCAAAAAACTATAAGGGGCGGCCGGATCGACCGCCCCTCTGCCCTTCCCTCCATGCAGAATTTACCTGACTATCGTGCGAGCACGACAGTTCCGTTGCAAATCACTTTGCCCTCTTGCATTATCACATATAAATATAGCCCCTCCGGCATCGGCTTGCCCGTGTTGTCCCTGCCGTCCCAGCTTCGACCGGAGACTTCACCTTCGTCGGAGATAGGCGATAAACTTTTCGAAAATACCGGACGATTTCTTATGTCGAATACGGACAGCTCGCCGCCCAATGTGAACATGCGCGGATAATCGAACACGACAATATCGTTGACGCCGTCGCCATCGGGCGTGAATGGGTTCGGCGATGCTATGCAAGCTATCGCCGGCTCGATTACGAAACTATCGATACGCGTCCAGCAGTTTGGATCGCAATAGTCGGGCGTGTCGCAAGCCTTGAGCGCGACCTCGACTGTATCGCCCGCGTTGAACTCAATACCAGCGAGTATCGGGTCAAGAGTCACGCTCCAATAGCCGTCGCCTTCATCGGCAAGCTGTGCGGGCGGGAAGCTGAATTCCTCGCCGTCAATCCAAATCCTCACCGAGTCGATGTCGAGACCGCTCAAAGGTTCATAAATACTCGCCGTTATGCGCGTTTCAGATTGACTAACCATGTGCAGAAGCCCCAACCTCGGCGATGTGAACTCAATTTCCGGCGGGTCGAAATCGAGCCAGAAGCTGATGAGCACCGGCGCATTGGCGATGTTCTGGCCGACTCGGTTCTCGGCGCGCAACAGCCGAACATCCGTATGTCGGCCACTCTCCCACCATCCGGAATCCGGCGACCAGCGGAGAATGCCCTCAGCCTCGCTCCACGATAGATATTCGTGGCCGATGTCATAGACTACGGCGTCGATTTCCAGCTCGAAAGAGGCTGAATTCATCTCGATCTCCGAGGTTATCTCGAAAACAATCTCTTGATCTGGGCAAGCACTGAAATTATCCGGTTCGGGGAATACAACAAAGCCCACAGGCTCATCGCTCAACATGAAAAAAGTCCAGCAAGTTAATGGCGTCACATTCGGCCCGCAAAAGCTCGTGTCGTCAGATGTGTCGAACATGCCCCAGATGCAGACATCGACGGTGTCCCCCGGGAGCACCCCGCCGAAAATATCGAAGAAAATCGTATCGGGATCGATGCCATCGGCGCGGATTTCGACATGATATTGATTTATGGCCGTCCCGTTAACCGAAATCAACATGTTCTCCGGCGAAATGCTCGACGGCTCGATATTCATGAAGTCGTCGGCCATAATCGCAAACACCTCGGACAGCATCGGATAGGATGCATAGTCGCCGTGACGCGGGAAGACCTCGATTGTATCCGGCGGGCGGTCGTCTATTATTATCGTGCAAATTTCCGGCGCGGTCATGCAGAAAAGCGCGTTATATATAGGTTCGAGTTGGAACACGACTGTGTCGCCGTGCGGGTATGGCGGGCTCGGGTTAAATATCAACCCTCCCGCGAACTCGTCGCCGTCCCAGATAAGGCGGGGATCATCGAGCGTGATTTGCTCTTGGGGCGTTGTGCTCGATTCGACTGACAACATAATTAGGGTATCGATGAGTGGATAACTCGTCCCGAAAAGCGCATCGGCGGAAATGTTGTAGATAATCTCCTGACCCGCGCTCGATGTTGTGAAGACTGTGTCTGACGGGCCGCAGGAGATAACTTGGCCGCACTCCATAGGCCGAACGCGGACAACCGTCGGTCGATAGTCGCATCGAGGCGTCCATACGGGCACTTCAACACGACGGTTCGCTACTACGAGCGAATTTAAGCATGTGGCGTGAAACACGAACGATATGTCAAGCGAATCGCATGAAGGATTCAGCTCGAAGCGCCATGTGAGAACGGTGTCCGTCTCGGGAAGGAGATCGCCAATTTCTGTCGTGCACTGCCCCTCAATGAAATTCAGGCAGTTCAGTGCAATCGAGTCGAACTCGAAAATGGCATGGGTGTAATATGCCGTGTGCTCGCAAGTGGGGTTCCAGATTGTAGCCGAGAAGACGAACTCGCCAATACTATCGCACCCCGCGCAGACAATCGGCTCCGGCGCGGGGATAATATCGAGACCGCATGGAATAGCCCTCTGTGCGCGCCACAAATTATCGACACGCCAATGCGTCTGTGCATTGGGGTTTGTGAGCATCCGCAAATCGTCGTCTATGTTCGTATAATAGTAGCTTCCGGTGTTCCATGTCCGCCGGACGGGATTCCACTCTTCGCTACCGTATATGTATATACCCCTATTCGAGGTAATAAGCCCTCCGCGATAGGTGCTCACGAGGAACTCGGCATGACAATCGTTGTCCACGTCTGCTATGGCGACAAAACGGTTAGGGTCGGGCAGATAATCGCCCACAAAGTCATCAAACATCGCCCAGAAATCCCCAGTTGCGCCATCGAAAACGATGAACTCGCCGGCCATGTTATAGCTACACAAATCGACCACTCCATCGCAGTTGAGATCTGCGGCTGACATCGAGATAATCTCACCTCGAGTGAAGGGATCGGTTTGCCAGAAAATCGTCCCATCTACGCGCACAACAGTGATGATGCACTCGGGGCTTGTAGGCGTATGATTGACGGCGAACGCGATTTCCGGATTGGGCGTAAAGAGATCGAAATTAGCGATAACGGGGCTTTCATAGTGACTGAACAATGTGCTGACAGCGTCTATTGAAATAACTTCTCTCAATAGCGCGCCGTGCCCGTCATATATGAGGACATGGGCGTTGAAGCTGGGGTCTATCCAAACAACGACAATCTCGGGCTTGCCGTCGAGCAACATGTCCGCAACGCCGGGAGGGCCGCCGGGGACGCGCCATAGCACTCTGCCATCAGGTGCCCAGCAAACTACCTCCACATCGCCCGCACTTCCGCCGGTCACAGAGGAAATAAGCTCGTAATTGCCGTCGCCGGTAAGGTCGCCGCAATACATCGATGCGTATGAGCGTTTGGAACCGGTGTTAATAGTCAACTCCAGAGCACCCGACAGAGCGTCCAAAACGACAATGTCAAAAAGTGTGCCGGAGCGGTTCAATTGTGCGATTACCTCGACCATACCGTCGCCGTCGAAATCGGCAAGCAGAACTTCGTGTCCGGCGTTGGAGTAAAAACTGCCGCCCATATTAAAAATCCAGTTGATGTCGCCTGTGAGGCCATCGACGCTCATAACGCCCATGCCCGCCGGCGCATCGAAATATACTACGCAATAAATCTCGCCGTGGCCGTCGCCGTCAACATCGGCTATCGCAGGCGTGAAAGCCGCGCGGCCATAGCGCCTCGTCCACAATGTATCGACCGTATCATCGCTATATTTTCGGATGACTGTCAACCATCCATTCCCCGATGTGCCGACTGTGACTGTGCGTGATGCAATGACTATCTCGGGATGCCCATCACCGGTAATATCACCAACGACCGGCGAGTATGGAATCTCGTCCGGCCGAGATTGGAGAAAGGCCTCGACGCGGGGCACGGAAAGGGCTGAGAAGGCCAAGATAAGCAGAAAGAAAGCCACAGCCCTCTTACGCATGAAATCTCCTAAATGATTTGTTATCATATAGTTAGCGAAGAAGTAGCACAGTGCCGTTACAGACCACCCTTCCATCGCTGATAATCATGTAAATATATAGGCCGTTTCTCAGTGGCCGTCCGAAGTTATCAATGCCATCCCAAGAGCTGACGCCTTGAATTTCGTCAGAGAACACCTCGATGTTATCGAGGCTGAAAATTTTCATCTCTGCTGGGCGAATATAGCTTCGCGGATAATCGAAGAAAACGAAATCGTTGATGCCGTCATCGTTCGGGGTGAACGGATTGGGTTTCGCCATGCAGGAAGTCTCCGGCTCTATGAAGAAGTGCCAGACTGCCGTGGTGCAGTTTGCCGCACAGAAATCCGGCATATCACAAATGTGAACTTGAATGGAGATTGTATCGCCATGCCTGAATGAAAAACCAATATCCAACGGGCGAATCCTGAAGCTTCCTCCGTCTCCCGAAGGCGTCCATTCGCCGTCGTCGAAGTTCACCACATTGCCATCACAAATAACCTGAAATGTGCTCAAGTCGAGTCCGGCGGGAAAATCCTCGATCTGGAATTCAACAACTTGATGCCCATCGGGGGTTAACTCCCCCGCCAGCGGCGAGATAGGCAGAACGTTCGGCGGGCGTAAATCCACGATAAAAGAAAATTCGACGGTATCGACATTCGGCGTATGGTAAATACTATAGTATTGAACGAGGGCACCCTCCACAATCTGCTCGTGCTCCCAAAAAGTTGGAGGGGTGAAGAAAAGCGTGTCATTTGTGAGAATCAGCTCGGGATCGACTCCCGAAACATATCTAACACCATCTACGATTAGGACCGCACCTTCCTCGGAAACGCCCATGGAGTCTTCGATAGCAATAACAATCCCTTGGTCATCGCATGAACTCACAGCATCTATCGCCGGTGTAATGAGAGTCGCGGTCGGCGGCGTTAATACAATAGTTATCTCGAAGCACGTCGTGTCAACATTAGGCGGGCAATAGTGGGGCGAATCTCCCGCGATAACGCAGATTTCTGAGCAATCAAGCCAAGTGCGGCCGCTGTCGATCAACTCGGGATGGAAAACAAGCTCCGAACCGTTCCATTCGACGGCGGGATGCGTCGCGCCGTAGTATTCCCCACAGAAGATGACTCCGATAGAAGCATTATCTACCCCAGTCAATGTGTCTTCGATTGAAATCGTTACGGCTTGGGCAACGTCCATGTGGAAAATACCGTCGGGCGGATCGATAAGCGTCGCAACCGGAGGCGAGAAATCCGCGAGGAACTCGAAAACCAGAGGCTCTTCGAGATTGCACCCGAGGATATTATAGCAAGTGTCCATTCGGACCGTATGCCAGCCCTCGCTCCAAGCCTCACCAATGGGGAACTGCGCGGCAATTCTGCCCATCTCCGCATTGAAAGAGAGGTTGCCGTCATCGAGGGAGAAGCGCGTCTCGCCGTTTGCCCATATCACCACGCGCGACGGATCGACATAAGACTCGCCGGCGGCGTTGACTACAATCTCCTGACGCTCGCAACTCGTGCTGGTGCCATCGAGCGGCATGACGAGAATCGCCGATGGGATGCGCGTTCCCGGAACATCGATGCAAAAAGTATGTAGATATGGGCCGATGGGATATTGGACGGTCGAAAGCCTAAATTCGTCGATGAAAAGGCCTTGGCGATGGTTGCTTGAAGTGCTCCCGAAGACAAAGCGAACTCGAACGCGGGAATCCTCGGGGAAAATCCCCATACCAATAAGATCCTGCGAGACTACCTCCACCCAGCGGCCAGTCGAGTCGCAATATGCCATGCGATTGGCCAACGGATTATCCGTCCATCCATCAATGTATGCATCGTAGCGGGGAAGCAGAAGGCCTACGCCGTATTCGTCCAATTGGCGCCATGGGCCACCATCGACCTGATACTCGACAAGAAAGCCGTCCTCGCCATCACGCGACCAACCGAATGGATCGATCCGAGGGACAGAGAGCCAATACCAAAATGAGATGAACGCCTCTGTCCAACCTGTGAGATCGAATTCCAAGCTCGTGAGTGTAGAAAGAACCCCCGGGGGATATTGTTCCGAACCGTCCGATGGGATTCCCGCAACGCCGAACCCCGAAATTGCGCTGTCCGGGCCTTCGGCAAGTCGAACATCGCAATAGTCAAAGAGAAAATCGCCGGTGAAAAGGCTGGTATCGCCCTCGAAATCATCGCGATAGCCGATGAGTGAGTCCGCACTCGTGACAATTACACCCCAACAAATCGTGGTATCGAATAGCGGTTGCTCGAGAATCTCGATTTGCCAATGCGCCGTGTCCACCCGCCCGGGGGGCATTGTTCCGAGAGGGGTCGTTGGCAGGCCAAAGCTAATGCCCAGCTCCGGCGGAAGTTCGAGTGTCAACATGACTTCTTCTGCGGCCTCGCCACCGACATTCTCGATGATGAAATCCAACGGAAAGGGATTTGGTTCTGCTCGGCAGTCCACTATCTCGAGCGGATTGGGATACTCCGCGCGTCGGAGAAGTTGGGCTTCCTGAAGGCCTCCGGCCACATAAACATCGTCAATAAACCACCCACGAAAGCCGTTATAAAGTGCATCCTGAGTGTCGAACAAGAAACGAATCATTATATCATGACCGGAGTATTCAGAGTCAAGAAAATAATTCCATCTAATCCACACTGCCGGCGCAAGATATCCCCCTGATGAATATGACTGCCAATGTTCCCAGCCGGGAAGCCTTGCAAAAGGCGGGTTGAGCCAGTTCAAAGTATCCCACGAAACACCGTAGTTTTTCGACACGAGGATGAACATCATATCGAACTGATCTATGTCAATGCACTCAACTTCCCACCAAGTCCAGAAGCTGAACATAATATGCCCGAGGTCGCTTGTCTCAAAAACGGGACTTGTCAGCGAGCCACCGTGAGCTTCGTATGAAGAGCCTCCGGTGTGAACTGGGGTTGGAAAAGGCGAATCGTCGAATGGATTTCCGATAAATGTTCCGCTTTCGGGACTTCCATACCACCAGCAAGTATTCCCGGAGTAAGCAGACGGAAGATATGCCGGTCTTGGATCGCCAAGCTCGACCATCTCGCCGTAAATGCTCGGGTGGACGGCTATCGTCTCGGGATTAGTCATCAACTGCCATTGACAAAGGTGAGTGAAAGCCAAAGTAGTCCATCCGGGAGCGCCGCCCTCAAAATCCTCGAAATATGGCACGGGCACGGACATAGGCCTGTGCCGGGGTGCGGCGCTTGTTTCGGGGCGCTCGCCGAGAGCGGTGATCCTCTCCTCTCGGGAAGGCGTTGCGCCAAGCACCGAGAACAATACGAGAAACGCGAAAATGAGGAATAATACTCTTCTCAATTCGACTCCATCTCATCGCGCAAAGCGCTATTTAGCAACGAAATGCGCCAGCTTTTTATCTTGCCAACACAACAGTTCCATTGCATATTATCTCGCCACTCTGAATTATTACCCACAGATACAGGCCTTCCGGCATCATCTTTCCACTGTTATCTCTGCCGTCCCAGCTTCTGGGAATCATGTCCGTGAGGTCATTCCCCCTCATATCTATATGTCGTCTAAATACTTCGACGTTTCTTGTGGTGTATATCACAAGTTCGGCGGTTTCGGAGAACATGTGCGGGTAATTGAATATCGCGTAATCGTTTATAAGGTCGCCGTCCGGCGTGAACGGGTTCGGGAACACAAGGCACTCGATTTCCGGCTCCACCAAGAACTCGTGCACCTCCCAATTGCAGTTCGGGCCGCAAGTGTCCGGGCTGTCACAGACAGTGACAAGTATGTCAACCGTGTCGCCGCTAACGAACTCCACGCCGTGCGCCTCGGGATAGAAGCCGATGTCAACCGCACGAACTTCGCCACCCGGGCCGCTCGTCCGAATGTTCCACTCCAAATCGCGCCAGCCGTAGCGCCCGCCGTAAATCTCAAGCTCGAAAGTCTCCGCATCGATGCCCGAGCCGTCGTCAGAAATCGTGAAGTGAACCGCCTGCAAACGGTTGCGAGTCATGTATGTCAGCGGCTCGGTGAAAATTATTTCCGGCGGCACGAGATCCATGATGAAATGCCACGAAAGCGGCGTCTCAAGCGGGTTTCCGAGCATGTCGTCGGCCTCGACCAGCGAGACATTAACAACCTGGCCGTCGGCGAAATTCGGGCTTGGCTCGAAATAGAGTATCGAATCCGCCGGATAATACGTAAGTCGCGGACTGTCAACGCCATAGCTCACGCCGTTCACAACAAGCTCGATGGTCGATTCGTTCACGCCGTCCTCATCCCAAAGCTTGATGACGATGCCCTGCGGGTCGCAAGCGCAATACCAGCCCGTCAGCGGCGTGACAATCTCCGCGCGCGGGCCGCCCGGCGCGATGACGAACTCCCATCGGTATGTCGTGTCGTTCGGCGCGCAACTGCGGATGTCCGTAGGCGTGTCATGGCCGATGAGCCGCACCACGACAACGTCTCCGCCGCGGAATGTCAGCCCGCATTCCCTTGCAGAGACGACAATCTCGCCCGTCGCCGGGTCGAAGTCCACGCACGGCGAGTCGAAAAGGCCGTAGCTCTCGGCGTTCACGCGAATCTCGAACGCATCGAAATCCAACCCCGAAATAGTGTCCCAAACACTCGCGCGAATCACCGGCCAGCGAGTCCGCACGGTGTCGCCGTTCGCCGGCTCGAAGCCCCAACCAGCAAACACCGACAAGTCCATGAAGAAGTCCCAGCAGAGCGGGTTTTCCAACTCGTTGCCTAACATGTCGTTAGCGCGAATTATGCAGACGGTGACGGTCTCGGCATCCGCGAACGGAACCGACGGGTAAATCGTCAGCGTCGGCTCTGTCCAGTCGAGATCGCCGTCGCCGACCATGTAGAACGTGCTGTCCGGCGGCGCGGAAGGCCCTGTGCGCCAAACGATTACCTGAATCGTCGTGTCGTCGATGCCGTCGGAATCGACGATGGTCATCTCGATGAACTCCGGATCGCACGCCGAAATCGTGCTGTCGCCGGGGTTGATGATAGTCGCGACGGGGCCGCCGGGAGCAATCGAGAAACTCCAGCAGGAGTCCATCGCGTTCGGCCCGCAGACGTCCGGGCTGTCGTGGCTCGCGATGCAAACGGAGACCGTGTCGCCGCCCCAGAAACGAAGGCCGATGTCCTCCGGAGCGAGGCAAATCGTCGCGCCGTCCCACGTGATGCCCGCATCGCCGACGTAATAGCTTGTGCCGTCGATAGTTAACACTACACTCGATGGGTCGATGCCGCTCATGTCGTCGAAGAGGCCTACGCAAATATTCTGATAAATATCATTAACAACAGCGTTTTCGGCGGGTGTTTGCGATGTAATATACGGCGGCGAGTAGTCAAGATAGAACGTCACCGAGTCGCCGCGCTCAAGGCCGTTGAAAAGCGTGTCCATCGCGTTAACGATGGCGATGAACACCGTCTCGGCATCGGCAAAAGCAGGCTCAGGGTGATACCAAAGCCCGCCGCTTGCGGGATCGTAGCTCAGCTCCGTCGAGTCAAGCGTGAAGCTGATTGTGTCGCCGAGTCCCCAAATGCTACGAGATATGATAACCTCAATCGAGTCTTCAATTAAAGCGTCGTCTTCGCTATCCACGAGGCGCATAATGATGCTGTCCGGGTCGCAGGCGACGAACCAGCCCTCCTCGGGATATAGAATCTGACCCACCGGGCCGCCCGGAACGACGGCGAAAGTCCAGCATGTGTCAAGGAAGTTTGGCGGGCAGGTTTCGTCCTCGTAATCATCGGCCAAATCAACCGCAAACACGCACCAGTCAACGGTATCACCGCCGAACCAAGACATGCCGACCGCGCTCGGATCGAACTCCAGAAGCCCGCCGAGGCCGTCCGCGGAGGGCGTCCAGCTCACGCCGGCATCGCCAATCGCGAAATCCGCGCCATCTATAGTAAGGATAACGCTCGACTCGTTCACGCCCGCAAGCGTGTCCCAGATGTTCACCGAGAAAATCGGCGAGGTCATGAAAATGTCGCCCACGGGGTCGGCGCCCGTCGCAACCGGCGAAACGCGGTCGATGTAGAAAATCCAATCGAGGAAAGCGCTACTGTCCAACGGGTTACCGAGGCTGTCCTCCGCCGCCAGAAGCCGCACGCGAACCTCATCGAGGTCGTCGAACGGCGGCACGGGAGTATATGTGAGAATGCTCGTCGCGTGGTCGTAGCTCATCCGGTCGGGGTAGGTGTAGCTCGCGCCGTTGACCTCCAGCACGATGGTTGACGGCACGACGCCGTTCGCGTCCCAGAGCCAAATCTCGATGAACTCCGGATCGCACGACGAGATGTTGTCCTCGCGGACTCTGCGGATTTCCGCAACCGGGCCTCCCGGCTCGATGCTGAAGCTCCAGCAAGTGTCAAGCTCGTTCGGCGCGCAGTAGTCCGGGCGGTCGTGCGCGCGGACGCAGACCTCGATGTCCTCGCCGCCGGTGAACATCACGCCCGCGGCCTCCGGATTCCACTCGAAGTGCGGATCAGACCACGTTACCGAAGCGCTCGTGATGTCGTAGGTGCTTGCACCAACGAGACTTCCGGTGACGGTAAGCTCGATTGAGGCCGGCGCGAGGCCGCTCTGAATATCCCGAATGTCGAACTCGATTGTCGGATAGCGCGTCGCTACAACAGCACCCGCGCCCGGAATCGCCCCGCTCACAACCGGCGGAGTCTGATCCATCCAGAACGTCCAGCAAAGGCTGTCGGGGCTCATCGGGTTGTAAAGCGGATCCCACGCCTGCAAAATGCAAACGTGCACCGTCTCGGGGTCGGCGAAAGCGTTCGGCGGGTCGTAGCTGA
>DSAF01000095.1 GCA_011388305.1 Candidatus Zixiibacteriota bacterium
CGCCCCTACGCCGTCAATCGAAATCCTCACCGCCGAGTTGAATGGATTTGGGAACGCGGAGATGGCGAACATTTCCGGCCTCGATGTCTCGGCTATGGACAGCGAGTTGTTCTCTATCTGGAACGATAACTGCCCCGTAGTGAAAGTCGAATCCGGCTGTCCGCCGGTGGAGTCTATCTGGCCGGCGAAGCTGACGGCATTGGCCATCTCCGTGCAGAACCAGAGATAACTCACCCGCCGCTCGACTTTGTCGAAACCAAACACACCGTGGTCTGACCACGAGTGCCGCCAATGGCGCTTTTTCAAGCGAAGAGCGTCGTATGTGCCGGTGGGGAGCGTAATCGTCCCATAGCCATCGACCGAATACCAATTTGTGTCCTCAAAGTCAAAGTTGACGGTAATATCGAAAATCATTCTGAACTTAAGGCTTCCGCCACCGAATGACCATTCTACCCATTCGTCTCCGTAGTTCATCGGGAAAGTGTGCATGTGCGAATATGTGTCGTTTATCGATGCCAATCGATATGTCGTGCCATCTGATGTGAGTGTGCCGTAGAGGCCCAATCCATCGACATATCCGGGATCGACATAGGAGAAACCCCATCCCTCGGCCTCGGTTGTGTCGGTGACATTATAGTAATACACGATGTAATTCGGCGTGGGGTCGCATTCGCCGATGTGGGGAATAGTCGAGTCATACTCCACGCTCGTGAATGTGGCCGTGTTGCCGCCCATGTAGCCGGTGAAATCCCACGAGCCTGCGCCCGCCGGGCCGGGGTCGAACTCCGCGTCGTCGATAACGCGGTTGGTGAACTCCGTCCCGACGGCGTAAATATCGGGGTTATAGACGACGGTTGTCTGTGCAATCGCCGCTATCGAAATCAATATCGCGCAAATAATATTTTTCCTCATCGTGTCAACCTTTGGATTAGTCAATGAACACCCACTCAATTCCCGCGCGGAGCGACCATTTGGGGAGCGGGTAGAATCCGCCGCCGGGGAAGGTGTCGAGGTAATACTCGCCGGCTTTCCAGCCGTCGCCGGTTTTCGCGAAGGCATACTCGCCGAAAGTGAATATGGTGAATGTCAAGTAATCGAAGCGCAGTTCGGCGCGGGCGATAGCTGTGGGGTCGATATCGCCGCCGTCGGCGTTTTTCAGTCCGAAAATCGCCTCGCCCTCTAAACGCATGGTGAGCTTCCCTGTGCCATCCCAATATTTGCGCGCCTCTTGCGCATAGGCCATGGCGCGGTGTTTGGGCACTCCGAAGACGGCGGATGAGTCCGTCTCGATGCGGTTGTATTGATATTCGGCGAAGACCTCGAAAAGCTCATCCGGCCGATATTTGAACGATGCGCGCAGAGGAATCATCGTGAGCCGATCGCCATTGCCCATCTGTTTCCACTCGACAATTTGCAGGTTTTCTGATACGGAATCGCGCTCGAACGACCATATTGCGGGGTTTTCCGAGCTGGTATATCCGGCGCGGAACTCGATCTTCATTCCTGTGGGGAGCGCGTAAATCCAAGTGCCCTCCGCGCCGAGCGTCTTCTCGATTTGGCCGGAACGAGTCACCGTTTTTCGGAAGATAATGGAATCCCGCGGAGAATCCTCCGGCGAGAGCAAGAGGCGGGTTTCTGTCGGGCGAATGATGTCTTGCAGAGGCAGACTTCCCTCGCGGTAGAAGCAGTTCACGATGAAAGTCGAATAATCACCCGAATTCGTCCTCAAGCCCAGTGCGGGCGAGTGATTCAGATTCTCGTCTTTGTCAATCTCCGCGCGATAGGAGAGAAATGCCGATAAATCACTTGAAAGCCGAATATCTGCGCTGACAGTGCCGTAGTAATCCCACCAGATTTCATTCGGCTCGGCGTGCCGCTCGAAAGTCCAGTTTCGCGCGCCGGCGAGAATGTCGATTTCGGCGGATTTAAGGCCGACGAATTTCGCCGTGAAACTCCCTTTGTCCATGTTGAACAAGTTTCTTCTGTAATAATCTTCATTGGCTGAAAAGCCGTAATGCCGTCGTTTTTCGTCCTGATGGTTATATCGCAGGGCGAGTTTCAGCGTGGAAAGCGAGTATGACAGCGCACCATCGATGAGTCTCGCGTCGCTTTGGAGGCGTGAAGTCGAGCTTGGCCATCCCGCAAGCGATGGCGAGGAGATGTCGGACTTGGTCTCGTTGCGGAGGCCGAACATGGAGAGTTTGAAATTTCGCCATTTCGCCCATGCTATCGCAGAGTATGTATCCTCGGCGAACTCGCTGTCGGCGAGTGGATTGTCGCCTTTCATCTGAGATGCCGACGCGCCGAACGCGCCAAAACTGCCCAATCGCTTGAGAAATACGAGCGAATATCGCTGGCGTCCCTCGGTGCCGAAATGCGCCGAGAGTCGCGTGAAGTCCTGATGGAGCGTCGTTTCCGGGAGGGCGAAGTTAATCGACCGGTGCAGAATGCCGCCTCCTCGGCTGGTAGAAAACAGCGGGGACTCGACATGCAAATCGCGGATAATTTCCAGCGGCAGGATGTTGAAATCGAGGGCGCCGTCGCATGTAAAGAATAATTCCTCGCCGTTCAAGTAGAAAGATGGCGTAAATGACAAGAACTTCACCGGCGCGCTGAAGCCGTTCCGTGTGATAATCTCCGCCATAGTTGAGCTTGGCATAAGTCTTCGGGAATCCGTGAGAGATAGTTCAGAGCTATATCTGCCGATGCCCGACTCTCCGTGCGGCTCAGAGGCTTGCGCTGAGGCACCTTCGGGGATATCTTTGACATCGACGCCGCCATCGATGTCAAGCAATTGTGCGCTCGAAATCGACATGAACACGAGAAATACTATTATTGCGAAAAGTTTTTTCATCTATGACAACCACCGTAGAATGAGAATCGTGACCAAAGTTAATAGACCCACCAGCGCGAACACCGGCCAGAAGTCGAGTATTCGCGGATAGTGAGAGCGGTCAGGCCGCGAAATTTGGACGTGCTTCTCGCGTTCGAAATCCTCGCGCAGGCCTTCCGGCTCTTCGTCCAAGCGCGAGCGAAGTTTGAACTCCCTCTTCGGCAACCTTCTCTTAATCATAGTTCACCTCGCCGTTTCACAGAATATACACGAAAACTATCCCGCGATAAAGGACTTTTTTTTGAGGCGCGCGGGGGGCGTCGGCCCCCCCTGCGATTTTCCAAATCGCAGGGGGGAGCGAAGTAGTCGGTAGAAAGTCTTTCCCATGAGGCAACTATCGCGCCCCGACTACTTCGCTGGCCGTTTACGGCCGCCGACGCCCCCCGAGCGTGAACTCACGAAAATATCGCCCACAGAGCCGCCCCGGCGACAGCGACAATTGCAATCGCGATGACCGCGAAATCGGGCGCACGGAGCTTGAGCGGATAGAGGCTCGTCCTCTCGATATCGGACGAATATCCGCGAACGGTGAGCGCAACTGCGGTAGTTTCCGCCCGCCGGAAAGCCCCGACGAAAAGCGGCACAATGAGAGGAATAATCGACTTGACACGCGCTACAATCGAGCCTTTGCCGAAAACTGCGCCGCGAGCCTGTTGTGCGAGGCGAAGTTCGCGGGCGTCGTTTAATAATGTTGGCACGAACCGCATCGCAAGAAGCAGAATCATCGCGATGTCGCGCACGGGTATCTTCAAGTATGACAGCGGCTTAAGCAGTTTTTCCGTTGCATCGGCGAACGCGATGGGAGTGGTCGTCCACGCGATAATCGAGGCCGCCCAAATCATCGACAAAAGGCGCAGGCCGAAATATGCGCCGTTGCGGACACCCTCCGGCGAAATGGTCAAAAACCAAAGGCGAAGTCCTTCATCGCCGGGTGTGAAGACGATATGCACGATGAATGTAAGCGCGACAAACCATCCGGCGACTTTCAGAAGGCTCGCGACGGCGTTTGTGGGAACTCGTGAAATTGAGGTTAAAATCAGTATCACAAGCAAAATCGCCAACTGTGCCGTAATTGTGCGCACAGTGAGCACGACTACCACAATAGCAAAAAGAAGCGCCAGCTTCGCGCGCGGGTCGAGGCGGTGCAGAAGAGAGTTTCCGTCGAAATACTTGCCCAGAAGGATGCTTCTCAATTCGCTCCGCCATCGAATTCGAATTCGCCGGTGAAGATTTCGCGGACACGTCCGGCCAGCGTGCATCTTCGCCCGGGCTTGGAGACGGTGAGAACATCCGGCAGGGCGACTTGGACGCGAATCGGCCAGTCGAATCGTTCGCGATGTTGCATGACAAGGGCGCAGGCTACCGCGCCCGTCCCGCAGGCGAGAGTCTCGTCCTCCACGCCGCGCTCGTATGTGCGAATCTCGATATCCGCGTTCCCGCCGTCGCATTCGACCAGAAAATCCACGTTAGTTCCATCGGGCTGGAACGCCGGATGATTGCGAATCATGCGCCCAAGCTGGACGACCGGCGCGTTCGCGATGTCCTCGCAGAGAACTACCACATGCGGGACGCCCGTGTTGACGAAGTAATATTCCATGCGGCGCGGGCCGACCTCGAGCGACTTCGGGCCGCGAACTTCGCCGGCGGGGGGCATGAGCACCTCGACATCGTCGCCGCGAACCTCGGCGCTGATCATTCCGGCGCGCGAGTCGAAGATAACGCCGGAGGAAAGACCGAGCCTGTGGTGCGCGAAATATGCTATGCACCTCGCGCCGTTGCCGCAGAACTCGACCTCGCCGCCGTCAGCGTTAAAATATCTCATCATAAAATCGCCGGATTCCGAATCCTCGACCAACAACACTCCATCGCATCCCACACCGGTTTTACGGTGCGAGACTATCTTGACAAGCTCCGGCTTCCGGTCTTCGGCAATAAAACTATCGCCGCGCCCGTCGATTATCACGAAATCGTTCCCACTCCCGCTCATCTTCACGAATGGTATTTTCATCATCTCGCCTTATATTATTGAATCGCTCTCAGCGAATCCCTCACGTGGATGCGCCTGTCGAGATCGTCGTATATCATTTCTGGATAAGAACCTATGGGCAATAGATGCTCCGCTCGGATGAATATTAGCTTTGCGTCCTCATATCTGCCCTGCTCGATGCGAATTGTTGCAATATTTTTATACGTTCCCCAATCGTCGGGATGAAAGCGCAAATTCAGCTCCAAGAATTCCACCGCGCGGTCGTAATCGCTGGCCTCGTAAAAAGCATTGGCCGATGTCAGCCATGCTTCCGAATAGACCGAGGCCACAATCTTCTCGCGAGGTGTGAGTCTGTCGAGCCGCTTTTCCAGCTCATCGAGCGCGAACATCGCGGGCGGAATATATCTCGGCTCTCTGTCCGGCGGAAGAATTTCAATCAGCGCGCCGCATCCGGCCTTGGGGGCAGTATCGAAGAAGACGCCCATCTCCCCTCCGAAGAATGTCCCGCACACCGGACGGCGGGCAAGCGACCTCCGCACGATGCCGAAGTGCATCTCGCGCCACGCGGTCTCGAGTTCTGCCGGCGAATAGTCCTCTTCTCGCTCGAATGGAAGAACCTTCGCGATGAAGTCCAGCACCAAAGGTCTCGCGCTCGAAAGCGCGGCGGGATACTCGGCAAGTTTCTGCTCGAGATACCAAGAACGGCGCATCAGTTCAAAATCCAGCAAAACGACATCGGGCCGATAGCCGCGAGCGATGTGCAAATAGCGAACCGGCGCATAAACATCCCAGTTATTGAGGTATATTATCGCATCTCGCGGCGCGTGGGCGAGTATGTTATGAGCGACTTCCTCGATAAAATAATAATCCGAGCGGTCGTGTTCGCGCCATCGAACTGGAATCACCGCAAGTGCAACACAAGCGAAAACGGCGACTATCGCCGTGCCGTATCTGGAGAATTTCTCGTTCAGCCAAAGCACACCGATAGTTGCGAAAATCAGCCAGACAAAAATTGCCGGAAGGAAATACGCGTGTATGTCCGGTATGCTGTAATTAAGCGAATAGAGCACATCGAAGATGAATATCGCCAATAGCGCCCAGAATATCGCTTTCCAACGGCGAAACATGAAAATCCCGCCGAGCGCGACGAGCGGAATCGAGACGACCGTCGCGTCGCGCATTAGCTGAACGCCGAAGTCCTTCAATACCGAGAATAACTCCACGAAGGGGCGGTCGAACATCCACACGCGGTATTGCCACGCCGAGATGTGGCGGAAAAATCGCTCCCATGTCGATGGGTCGCCGAAGTTCGCAATGGGCGAGCAGTTTGCACGCACAGGTAAATATACATATACTGTCAACCCCAGCGCGAAAAGCGCTATCGATGCCGCCAGAAGCTTCAACGACAAGTGTTTGCGAGCGAATATCGCAATAATCAAAACCGCCGGGGCGAACATGAGCGTCAGCATGTGCGCGCCGAACGAAAGCCCGAAGATGAACGCCCCCGCCAGAAACATTCTGCCCTCGTCGCGCTTTGCCCAAAGAACTATGAAATATAGCCCTGCGAGGTTCAGCGCTGTATCGAGGGCGTGAACTTCCGTGATTGTCGCCTCCGCCCAAAAAGTCCGCGAGAAGGCGAAGAGAATAGCGGTTGTTGATGCTAATAGGCGCAACTCGATACTGCCTGCGGATTTCGCAATCGAGAGTAAGATTAGATGTGCGATGAAGAAGACTAACACCGCCGAAACGCCGCCCATTATCGCCGAGAAAAAATTCGACGCCACCACCGGCTCGACCGGCAGAATTATGTTGAATATTCGGCCTAATAGGCTATAAAGCGGGTATCCCGTTGGGTGTGCGATTCCCAGCTCGGAGCAAGCCAGCGCGAGTTCGCCCGAGTCGATAAGGCCTACCGATGGCTCCATCGTCGCGATGAAAACGGCGGCCGAAAGCCCGAAAATGATGAAAGCCCATGTCCTCGCCGAAATACGCATATCATTATTATATCGGTTTTATCCGCTCGAAACAAGTTGAAAGCGCACCGCAAAGTTCGCTTTTTTGTCGGCAAACGAGGGGGCGTCGGCGGCCGTAAACGGCCAGCGAAGTAGTCGGGGCAGGATTGTCGCCGTTAAGCAGAAGCCTCTGCACCGACTACTTCGCTCCCCCCTGCGATTTATAAAATCGCAGGGGGGGCCGACGCCCCAAAGCGCACGGTTAGCTGAAAGCACTTGTGTGAACACTTTCGCGAGGGTTAGAACTCTCCCCAAAGCTCACGCAATGCCTGCGCGGATTCATCGAGGCGGCGTTTATCGCGCGATGTCAGTTCTTGAGATTCCCAATAGAGAAGCAAGTCCTGCCCGGTCTCGAGAACTTCCGGGCCGCCGACCTTGGCGGAAAGTTCGAGAATGAAAAGCGCAGTCTCGAAGGCATCTTCATCTTTGCCTACAGAGCCGAGTTCGTTATATATGGTTATCGCGGAGTGAAGTATTCGCTTAAGCCCCTCTTGCATACGATTATCGGCGGCGAACTCGAACGCCTCCTGCGCTCTCTGCAGACAGATGAAGGCTTCGGCAGGCTCGCCGCTTTTTTTGAGGGCAACAGACAACGCCATCTGAAGCTCCGCGACATCGCCGGCGAAGGGGTAGTCCGGCGCTATCTGGCTGATTTCGCCGTAAAGTTTTATCGCGGCGGAGAAAAACCTCGCGCCGTTGGAAAAATTTCCCTTACGGAAAAGCGCCGTTCCCTGCGCTTTGTAGAGACGAATACGCCGCTCGAGAAGCGCGATCGGCGCGGCATCGATAATCGTTTTTTCCTTGAAAATCCGCTCGACTTCCTCGAAAACGCTCTCGTCGGCGCGATCCTCCAGAGAGAGAAGTTCGGCGATAGTAATTAGTGCGTCGATACGGCCGAATGCGGACTCGGCGGATTGTTCTATCGACCATGCACGCCTGAAATAGCCGTCGGCCTCGCGCGCCGCCATGACTGCGCCGTTCGTGTTATCCACCGCGAGAATCTCGCTCTTGAGAAGTAGCGTTTTGCCACGCCCCATGAGGCTTTCACGGTCGCTACCGCCGATTGCCTCCTCGTATTCATCATACGCGGCTTGTGCTTTGTTTATATTCTCGAAAGCCGCATCCTCCGAGCCGGACTTAAAAAGAAGTTCGGCCAGCGAAGTGAAAACTCCCGCGCGAAAAGCAATGACACGCGGGTTGGATATGTCGAAGTGGACGGCCATCGCGTCGATTTCCTCGAGCGCGGCGAGAAAGAACTCCTCTGCCGAGTCGAAACTCTCACGCGCGGCGAAAATCTCTCCGCGAAGCGCGTGCGTCCGCGCCGAGAGCAAAGCAATGTCCGGAAGCTTCGTCTGCCGTGCCTCCGATGCCGCCGCTATATTCTCCCGTGCGCGCTCGAGCCATGTCGTTGCGGTTTTCGTCTCGCCGAGGCCTCTGCTCGCTTTGGCCGCCAATACAAGCGATTCGGCGATTTTCAGCGAGATTACACCGGCGCAATCGAGGCCGGCCTCGCGGGCGCGGCGATATGACTCCGCCGCCTTCTCCGCGCCGGAGAGTGCATCGCGATACGCCGCCGTCGGAAGCAAAAGCTCCGAGGCCAGCTTAAGCGTATCGCCGCGGATGAGCCACAGCGATGGCTCTTTGCCCGAGGTCTCCGTGATTGCCGATGACAGCAATGAAACCGTGTCATGAAGCTCGTTGAGGGCGTCGTCTCTTCTGGCCTTATCGGCAAGTGCCCGCGCAAACTCGAGTCTTCGTGCGCCCTCCTCCTCCGGAAACTCGCACTCGAGCCTATCGAAAAACTTCGCGCGAGAATCGGGAGACAGTATAATTTGTAGAAGTTCGTCTCCGATGGCACGATGGACGGCGCGAAGCCCCCGATTTTCAAAAACTGGCTCCCCTGCGCGCCAAATATCTTCCGCAGAGCCGATTTGACCGGTATGTAGATAATAAGTTATCCGCTCGATTGCTTTAGACAGTGCCGATGCGCCCTCCAGCCTCGCTTCGATTCGAGTTGCGAGCGTCTCGAAACGTTCGATGTTTGCGGCAATGCCCATGTTCTCGCAACGCTTCAATATGTTGCGGTCTCCCGGAAGATGCGGCGTCTCCGAAAGCTTGAGCCTTCCGGCAAGAGAACGGTGAATCGCCACCGGCGATTTCTCGAAATGCATAGCCTCGCAGGGAATTACCCCGAACACCGCTGAGATGTTTTCCGCGAGATTCGGCTCCTCGGGGAAAAGCTCCAGAAGGTCGCGAATGGTCAGGCCGGAGGTGTGGGCGACCGCATAGAGCGCCTCACGCTCGGAGTCACGGAGCCTCTCGATAATAGAACTCAAGAGATAATCCACGAAGATTTCCTTCTCCGGACGCTTGAATGTGTCGCTCTTGATTATGTCTCCCGAACGCGAAATCAGCTCCGCGAGGGACGAAGAGAGCGATATCACCAGAGGGTTGCCGCCGCTCTCGGCGACAATCCCCGCAACGGCGTGATTGGCCTCGATTCCGCGCCGCCGGAGAGCCGAGCGAGCCTCACCCTCATCGAAAGGCGGCACGGGAATGTCGATGGAGTCATCAAACGAACGCGACGAAGGCGTTCCAATAACCGCAAGAAGCCTGCTCGATTTATTGAGAAGCGTTAGCCAGTGGGGATAAAATCTGTCCCAATATTCGTCCCAGTCATCGATAAGCAGGGCAATGAAAGGGTATTTTTTCTTTTGAAATGATAAATCGATATCCTCGGCCAGCGCCAGCGCCAGCGCATTGAGGTGCTCGAATGGCGGTCTCGCCGGAAGACGCCGCTCCCAGTCGTCGCCATAAATTTTCCGGATGGCCGAGGGCTGGGGATTTTCGTCCTCTGGCTCTTTGCGAAACGAACGGAAAAGCTCTTTCAAAAGGCCGCCGTCTTCCTGTGGCTCATCGAGCGATTCGATTCCCAAGAAGCGCCGCGCGTAAATCTCATAAACTTTGTTGAATCGGGGCGTCCTGAAGCCGTATCGGTCGGCAAGCTCACGGGCGATAAGCTCGAAACCTCCGGGGAGCCGCGAGGCTTTGAGCCGGCCATCCAAAACGAGGTAAGGAATTCGCCTTTCAGCTATCTCCTGCGCGAAACGATATAGTAGCCAACTCTTGCCCGAGCCGCCGCTTCCCCGCAAAACGACTGTGGGCATGGGTTTGCCGGTTAAAGGATAATCCAGTATTTCGCCGAAGCGCTTGAGAATGCCGTCCCTGCCTACGAAACGCGAGTTCACGACGGCTGAAGACGCCTCGACAAGCTCCGTGCCGGCGAGCTTTGAGCGTTCCTCTATCATCCGCTTTCCCGCCTTTCACGTAATCTGTTGAGAAGCGCGACAGCCTGACGATTCCGCGGAAATTTCGCGGTAAATGTATCGAGGCGCGCGATGAGTGTGTCCAGAAGCTCCGGCGATGGGTCACTTTCCATGACAAACCGAAGGTTCACCGGTTGCCAATGGTGCGGTAGCCTCTCGAAAGCGACAATCGCCAGCGATTCCGCCGATGCCGTGTCGCCCTCAGTGAACCATCCGCCGGCGGTATAGACGAGACCTTCACCATAAGTCTGCACCATCGAGTTCGCCTTCTCGCTGAACTTCCCCCAGCCGGAGTTGCAGTGCTCATAGGAATATCCCTCCGAGAAGAGCCGCAGGACAAGCTCCTTATGCTCTTCATCGGTGAGGCTCTCCGTATATAGCCTTCCCTGGCCGACAAAGTAGCTCTTGCGTCCGCCCATAGCGGGTAAATCCATGCCAAGATAGACATCTCTGCCGCTCGATGAGACGAACCAGTCGAGCATTATATCCCACAGCAATTTGGGATGAACATCGCCTATGATCCTCTGGGCAACTTCATCGGGGATTTCGATTCCGTGCTTTCTGCTTATATGTCTGCGATATCTTACATCGGGAATGAAATCAATGTTTATCACCGCGACAGACCTAAAAGAAGGTTTCGTCGCGCTCGCGAAACGGGCGAGGCGATAGTTGTCCCTCCCCCCAACGATGATAATTCCGCCCTCCGGCGTCGATTCCAATAGATTGCCCATATACTCAACCATCGCGCGAATATCGATATGCGAGACCTCATCGAAAGATTGCTCGGTAGTGGCGAAGTAAAACGTCGAGAAAAGCCCGAACGCTCTACGTTCGTCGGGGTCGCGGTCGAACGCGCACTCGAGAGCGTCGAAGGCCTTCCAGTTGTTCCCGAAGAAGTGTTCCTCCGACCTCGCAAGCTCATCGAAGAGCACCTTCACCGCATCGAACGATGGCCTTGGCGCACAGGAGAAAACGAGCGCGCAAATCGAGATAATAAAAAAGCTAATATATTTCTTCAGCATGATTTGTAAGATAG
>DSAF01000064.1 GCA_011388305.1 Candidatus Zixiibacteriota bacterium
ATACTGTCACGAAATATGCGCCGGGTGTCGAATAGTCATAATTCTGCAGGCGGGTCGGTTGGCGTATGGGTAATTCGGTGGTCATATCCCCAGCTCGGGTTTGGCTTCGCGTTAGGCATTGTTTCTCTCAAAATCAATCATCAATTTCATCTCTCATTCAAGGGGCGAGACAAAACTCGCCCCTTGAATTTCGATAGGCTCAATAGATTACCCGCAACAGCAACACTTGGGCCGCGCTTGACTGCTCTCGGCGAAAATCGCACGGCTTCCGCGTTTCATCATCAAACGGCCGTCCTTGCTGGCGCGGAGGGATTTGTTGAAAATCACCTCGCCGATGTCCTCGGCCATCGCGTCGCGCTCCTCCTCGGAGACGAAATAGGTCGCCATCGTGTCGAGCTCGTGCGCGGTGCCGTCGCTCTCGTATTTGAAGGTCATGTCCGTGCCGCTGTCGAGCACTTTCCACATCTCGTCCGTCCAGTTGAAATTCGCCGCGCCGAGGTCGGGGTTGATGTAGATATGCGCCGCGAGGCTGACGCCCTTGATTCTGCTTTCCTTCAGCTCTCTCGCGCACTGGATGAAATTCGTCGCGGTGGAGCCGTTGCCGATATTGATTTCGTAAATCGGCGAGGTGCCGTCCTCGCGGAGATACTCGTTCATGATGTTGAGTAGCATGCGGAACTGCATCGGGTTCTGCGTCGAGAGGAGCATGGAGACCTTGATGTGCAGGTTCGGGATGTCGCGTCCGTAGTAGCAAATCGCGACGATTGTGCTCCAGCTGGGGTTCAGGAAGAAGTTATTCCCTGTGGCGAGGGCTGTGCGGGTGATGCCGTCAAGGTATATGAGATGGTTGTTGTTCGCTACCTCGATTCCGCCGAAATTGCCGAATACCGTCCCCTGATTTTTCAGCGAAATCGCGCAGACATCGCAACCGCACTCGTAGCGCTCGAATTTCTCGCCTGTAACGGCCTCGAGCTGTCGGAACCTGTCCTCCGGCTGGGGAATTCCGATGAGGTTGGTCGAGCAGAATTTGCTCGCCTTCATGATGTTCTCCGCCATAGTCAGCGTCGCCATGAGGTCGCCGTTATAGACATAATTGTCCGTCAGCGCGACGACGGAAATCATCTCCTGCGGCGCCCAGCAAGGCTCGTCGGTGCCTGCGGTCGCGGCGATGCGCTTCATGGCGTTGTGGGTCACCTTCGCGCCCTGAAAGCCCGAGACCTGACTCGTGCCAGTGCCGAGATCGGGGTTATACTCAATGCCATTGGCCTTCACCCAATCATCGACCTGCGGAAACTCTTTGACCAGCTGTTCGGCCTCCTCGATCATCTTGCCATAGCCCTTCTCCGCGAGGATCGCCTTGCGTTTTCCAAAATCGCGCATCTCCTCGATTGTAGCGACAATTTTTTTTGCGCCGCCGTGATGTTCTTTCAGCGCATCCATTGCCTTCATGTCTTTGTCGGTCAAAAGCGGATACTTCATGGTAGCTCCCTTCGGCTCGTTCGAGCGCAACAATGTTGATAATTTCCTACACTATTAACTTAAGCAAAAAAAGTAATTTGGCAACTGAAAATGCGGCGCGAGAAAACTTGTTGTCTTAACTGAAACACCCCCATTTTGCGAAGAAACTCAGAAACTGGAAATTATCCTGCGAATTCGTATCTTGTTTTCACCATTTGGGTGGACCCTCCGTTGTTGTTTTTTTGTTAACACTAAACAATATAACAAGTTAGAGGCAAAATCTAAATGGTTTTTTAATATAACGCAAAATCGGGGTATTATATCAACATATTGAAGCCGTCGAACGCGGCCTCGCGGTGTTTCGGGATTTCCACGCCCTCGGGAATATGCGTGAGGATTGCCCGCGCGATTTTTCGGCTCTCGACGAACTCATCGAACTCGCGCGCGTCGATATGTGTGAACTCGCAGATGAGAAGATCGACTTCGTCGTCAATCCAATCCAAGTCGGCCATCGAGAGGATGTCCGACGAATAGACGACTCTTTTGTCGCCCGATGAAATCTCCATAGAGAACGCCGAACCGCCAAGATCAGGGTATTGTGGAAAAATCTTCTCGTGAATGCTCATGTGTTTGTTAGGATGGGCGATGAGTTCAAACGCGCCCACCTTGATAGGCGCATTGGCCCTGATTTCAGCGATTTCCAGTGGAAAGCCGATTGTCTCGGGGAATATGTAGCTTCGCACAAGCAGTTCGCGAACGAAATCTGCGCCCTCCGGCACAATCAGGCGAAACGGCAAGCTTCTCCGCCGAAGGTGCAAAGTCTGCATGAAAAACGCCAACCCTCCGGAGTGATCGGGGTGCATGTGGGTGATAATCATAGCGGAAAGCTCGGAAGGCTTGACTCCGGCCGACAGCATTGCGCGCGCCGCGCCATCGCCGCAATCGATGGCAAACTTCTCCTCGCCATCCGAGAAGACTACGCAACTCGGGCTTCGACTCTCGCAAATATATCCCGAACCTGTTCCGGCGAAAATAATCTTCATTTGACCTCCTTATGACAAAATAATAGTCGAAAGCGTTTTGTCAAATTGCCTTTTTCGCTTGCTTAATAATTTTATTCAGATTATTTTTTACAAAGATTTTGGCCATGTTCAGAAAGTTCAAAACGAATCCCTGCCCCCGAAAGGCTGTATTGTGAACGATGAGCGTTGTTTCAAGCTTCTCTTCGATAACACGAAGGACGCCATTTTCATCACCTCGTCCGAGGGCAGAATAATCCGCGTGAACCCCGCCGGATGCGAGCTTGCCGGCATGTCCGAGAACGAACTCCAAGGTTCGTCTATCCACGCGCTGTTCGATAGTGTTTACCGCGAGACTTCAATGCGGCAACTGGCGTGGCTCCGCGACGGAGGCTCGGTGGAGTTCTCGGCGAGGCTCATCGATGGCGATGGCGAATCCCACGATGTCGAAGTTTCCGCGAGACTCATAAGCGGCGGCGATGATGTAATTATCAATGTTATCAGGGACATCACCGCGCTAAACCGCCTCATCGCGCGGGCCGCACGGAGCGAGAAGATCGAGTCACTCGGCGTCCTCGCAGGGGGCGTGGCGCACGATTTCGAACACATCCTCGAAGCCATAATCGGCTCAGCAGAGATGGCTATGGAGAATCTCAATAACCCTCGCGAGGCATGGGCATATCTCGATATCATCCTCAAGTCCGCCGAAAGGGCCGGCGATTTGACGCGACGGCTTATGGACTATGCCGGCAAAGGCGAAATCCGCCTCGAAGCTGTGGATTTGAACCGCATTGCACTCGAGGTGATTGCTTCTTTAGAGGATTCCCTGCCCGAAAGTATTATCATTCGCACGGAATTTGAAAAGACTATCGGCGCTGTGTGGGGCGATTTCGGCAAGCTCAAGACGGCAGTCATCAACCTGATTCTCAACGCCCGAGACGCCATGCCCGACGGCGGCGAAATCCTCATCGCAACACGCAACTTCTCGGCCGATGAACGCTTCGTCCGCGACCACGCCGGAACATCGCCGGGAGCGAATGTCGAGCTTGTCGTCGCCGACTCCGGCAGAGGCATCAATCCGGAAATTCTTCCGCGAATTTTTGATCCGTTCTATACCACCAAAGAGCGCAAGGACGGCAGAGGGCTTGGCCTCGCGCTCACACACGCGATTATTACCTCGCTCGGCGGATATGTCGATATTGACAGCAAGCCGAATCGCGGAACGACAATCCGCATCTTGCTCCCGATTATCGAAGCGGATGCCCAGCCTACCGACATCGGCGCAATCACCCGTAGCGGAAAGAATATCCTCATCATCGACGACGAACGGATAATTCAGAAAGTCCTGTCGAGCGTCCTCTCGCAACTCGGATACACGCCGTTTGTAGCGCATGGAGGCGTGGAGGCCTTGGAATTCCTCGCGCGCGGGGAACTCCGCATCGACGCGGTGTTTCTCGACATGGTGATGCCCGGCCTCACCGGAAGGCAGACTTTCGAGAAAATCCGCGAGCTTTGGCCGGAACTACCGGTCATAGTCGTCACCGGATACGCCGATGAGCGCGAGACAATCGAGATGCTGGATTCCGGCATCAACGGATTCATAGACAAGCCTTTCAAGGCGGGACAAATTGCACATAAACTCGCAGAGATATTTGGGTGTTAGGTTATGGGTGTGGGGGCGAGGCACGCCTCGCCCGCGATTGCCAAATGTCATCGTTCTTTCTGTCATTTCGAGGCGGTGCCCTGAGCCTATCGAAGGGAGAGCGAAGCCCGACGCAAAATCTCGCACAATTGAAGAAGATTTCTCCCCTGCGAGTCGAAATGACATGAGCAATAATCAAACTCGGATTAACTCATACCCCATGCGCCCCATGCCAAGTATCTGCGCATAGTCGAACTGCCTTCGCCAATTGACATTCGGGTGAATCGCGCAAATCTTGTCGGCGTCGTTTTGGGAGATGCCCGAGGAAGGCAGTGGAATCGTCGCATTAAATAGGTCGCAGGCCGCCAAATCCACCGCCACCGGGTCGAGCGACACAAGACAGCCGATGTCCGGGCAGATTTTCTCCATGGGCACGCCAAAACAGTCGCACTCGGCGGTTATGTTCGCCGCGACGACGATGTGAAGCATTCTGCCATCGAGCCGAGAGCATACCGCCGCCGCCGTCTCGACGAGCTTCTCGGAGAATACCGTGCCCTGACTGCCCCACTGGATTTTAAGCGCGCCCGAAGGACACATCGAGATGCACTCGGCGCAACCTATGCAAAGTTCGAGGTCGAAATCCGGCAGGCCATCGATTGTAATGGCGTCCTCCGGGCAAACTCTCGCGCAAATCCCGCAGACTGTGCATTTATCCGCGTCGAGGACGGGCGAAACATCCGCGTGCATTCTCTGTTTAGTTGCGCGGGATGCTATGCCCATGGAGATGTTCTTTATCGCGGCCCCGAAGCCGGCGGCAAGATGCCCCTTGAAGTGCGAAAGCGTGACTATTCCGCCGACTCGCTCGACGAGGCCGGCGACTTTGACCGTATCGAAGTGAATCGCGCCTTGCGGCGTGGGGATTTCGGCGATGTCTGCGCCGGTGGGGCCATCGCCGATAATGAGCGGTGCGCCCGTGGTCGAATAACCATATCCGTGATCCTCGGCGACTGCCAGCGCGCCCACCGCCGTGTGCCTGTCTCCGCGGTAGAGCGCAGTAGTGTCGAAAAGAAACGGCGCGCCGCCTTTCTCTGCGATTAACTTAACGACCCCTTTCGCGTAATCCGATGGAATGTATGTCTCGTTGCCGCGCTCGCCCCAATGGACTTTGACGCCAATCTCGCCATCGCCAAGCCAAGGGCAATCGACACTCTTAATAAATTCGACGAGGCGCTCTGCCATATCGGCGTGAGAGCCGGACTGCTCTATGAAATAGACCTTGGAATGCCCGCTCATCTGTCCTTCTGGCGATAGAATTTCCCCGCGCGAATCAAAATATCGCGCTCGTCATCGGTAAGCGATTCCGGCCCTTCGCGGAGGACTTTGTCGAGTATCCTATCAACATTGCCCGGGCTGATTGCGCCGCCACCAAGCTCGTCGAGGTATGAATCTTTGCGCTTCTGTGTTTGCGCGCCCTTCATGCGCCAAATCGCCATAAGAAGCCCGCCGAATATCATGCCGCCGAGGTGCGTAAGATGCGCTATTCCATCCTGCGCGCCGGTCATGCTGAGGAAAAATTCGATTGCCCCGAAGAGAATCACCGCATATTTCGCCTTAAGGGGAATGATGAACCAAAGAAGCAATCTGCGGTTAGGGAATGTCAGGCCGTATGCCAAGAGAAGTCCGTAAATCGCGCCGCTCGCCCCTACAACGGGATAGTCGGTCATAAGCGCGGTGATAACGCCCGCGCCCACCCCGCTGAAGAAGTAATACGCGAGGAATTTCCCGGTGCCCCAGATGCTCTCAAGCTCTCTGCCGAACATATACAAAACAAAAAGATTGAAAAAAATATGTATGAAGCTCCCATGCAGAAACATATAGGAGACAAGTTGATATATCTTCAGCTCCTCCCGAACGAGGTGGGGCGTTAGGGCGAGGGCGTTTGTGAACCCCGGCACGAAGCCCTGAAGCAGAAAAAAGGCCGCATTGGCAATAATCAACCCAAGCACCGCCGAACCCGCGCCGCCGCCGTGAAATCCTCTTTGTCGGTAATATCCTCGCATAGCTTAGGGGTTAGTTTTCAACTTGGTTGTCGTCGGAGTCGATATACATCGAGAAGCCGTCGCGGTGATTCTTGAGGTCGAAAAGTAGCACGAACGCCATGTTCCGAACGCTCTCCTCGTCGATTGGAAGCTCATCAAGAAGAAGTGCTCTGGCGATTATCAGTTCGATATGTTCGTCGGTAAGAAGGCCGAGATTGCGAAGTCGCATAAGCAGTCCGGAGCCTTCGGTGGTCATGTAAATTCGCTCGAAATTCGACAGCACGCGCAGAGAGGGTTTGCTCTTTTTCTTTGGAAGCCTATCGGCCACCCATCGAATCGCTTTGTCTATTTCATCCTCGGAGAACCCCTTATCGAGAAGCTCCTCCTCGACTTGGCGGGACTCGGCAACGAAATCGGAGCTTCGGCGCGCCGATTCCGCAACAATAATCAATGCATCCAATAGTCTGTTATTCATCTCACTCGAAATCTAAACATATTTCGGCTTTTGTCAAAGGCAAAAAATATATTATTAGCTCTATTGTCGGCGATTTTGGGTTGATTTAACGAAGGCAATCGTCTATAATAGTTGATTACATGAACTTCGATGGAGGATAGCACTATGAAGAAAATCGCCATTGTTATTACCCTAATTATGGTTGCGGGCATCTTGTCCGCCGATGACATCCCAATTACCATAGCCGCAGGGCAACAGATAGTCCCAGCAGTGGCAACCGACGGCACGGACTTCTTCGTCACATGGGAGGACGCCCGCGCCGGAACAGGAAATCCAAATATATACGGCAGAGTAGTCTCTTCCGAAGGCGAGCTTCCGGGGATAGAGTCGCCGGTTTGCGCCTTCGCAGGCCTCCAGAAAATTCCAGATATCGCATGGGGCGGTAGTTTCTACCTCGACGTATGGTATGACCGCAGAACGAGCTACGAAATTTACGGCAATTTCGTGAACGCCGACGGCTCGCTCCACCTCGGGAATTATCGGATTGTGACAGTGGACGGCACGATACAGAATATCCGCGTCTCCGGCGCGGACGACAACTTCCTCGTCGTCTGGGAGGAGCGCATCTTTGGGATTAGCAACATCTTCTTCATCATCACCAAGCCCGACTTATCATCGACTATCCCCCGACAATTGGGCGACCCCGAAGGCAATGACCGAAATCCGGCCATCGCCCGCGGCGACACGATGTGGGTGGTCGTGTTCGAGGACTCGACCGACGCCGGCAAAGGGCTATATGCCCAGCAAATATCATACGGCCCTGCCGGAATCGACACTATGGGGCTATATCCGATAACCACCGCCACCGGTAGCGAGACGTATGCATCCATAGCTTTCGGCGGCGACGGCTTCTTGGTGCTCTTCGAGCGCGCCGGCGCCACCACCGGCAGAGATATTTACGGAATAAGGCTCGACTCAAGCGGAATGCCCGTCGGACTCCCCTTCCCGATTTGCACCGAAGAGGGCAATCAGGTGCGGCCAACGGTTTCTTTCGATGGCTTAGGCTATCTCGTCGCATGGCAGGACGGCAGGGATTTTCTATCGAGCATTTACGGCCAGCGTATTGGGACAACCGGAACGCTCATCGGCCCGGAGATACCTATATGCATTGCCGATGGCGCACAACTCAAGCCGCGTTCGGCATCGAACGGCGCTCATCATCTCATCGCTTGGGAGGATAATCGCGATGTGACGACTGACATTTACGCCACTATGCTCCCCGCTTTGGAAATCTCGGACGGCCCGGAGGCGACCATTATTCAGCCTCTGCCCGGTATTGTCACCTCGTGCAACCGCTACCCCGTGAAGATGCTCATCACCGATGACGACGGCCTCGACCTCTGGTCACTGTCGTTTTTCAACGGACGCGACACGATAAATGCATACTCGTCCGGAGTGGTTTTCGAGGGCGATACCTTCATTTATACTCCTCCTTGGGACTGGCCGAGCGGCGAGACTATCAACTTGAGCCTCATCGAGATAGCCGATATATTCGGCAATTCCATGGAGTCGCCGGTGAATTGGAGCTTCACCGCCGACCTCGACCCACCGAACATAGACAACCTCATCCCCCGCCACGAGCAGGTTCTTATGGAATTTCCGGGGGTAATCTCCGCCAACATCATCGACGATATTACGGGCGTCGATGTATCGACCATTCGAATGATTTTCAACGGCGACACGATATTCTACCCCGACCCGCGACTGACATGGGACGGCTGGACTATCCGCCTGAGGCCGGATACAACCGCATTCCCGACGGCAGGAACGCATAGCGTTTCGGTTCGCGCGGGGGACTCGCCGGATGTTTGCGATCCGAATTTCGCGTCGGCAAGCTGGGTTTTCTATGTCAACCCCAGCGGCGGGCCGAACGCATCGGCGCTTAGCCCGCGCTCAGGTCAAGTCGTCGCCAGCGCAAACCCCGAAGTCAAATTGAAAATCCTCGATCCCGACGGCGTGGACGAGACGACCATCGAGATTAGAGTCGGCGGAGTTCTCTACACGTGGCCTCACCCCGCAATGGAATTCGACGACTCGATACTCACTATCACGCCAACGGACGAGTTCTCCCATGGCGATGCAGTCGCCGTGAACCTGCTTCACGCTATGGATACATACGGCGTGGACATCGACGCACCGCTAAATTATACCTTCCACATCGACATCGAGCCGCCGGAAATATTGAGCTTCTTCCCCGCCGTGGACGGCACATTGAAGGTCGGGACGCATGATATATGGGTGGTTGCCCATGACGAACCGGCGGGCGTCTTAGTCACTCCGGCGAGAGTTTCCTTCGACTTTTTCGATTTGGACATGGCTTTGCTCGAATCTTCGTCATCCGGCCTCACCGCCCGCGTGGACACCGTCGTTCTGCAGAGCGGCGCATTCGGCGCGAGTCTCGGCGACGGCGAGCAAATCAACATCTGCGCGAATATCGCCGACAACCCGGATGTCTATGAGCCTAACGAAATTACCCATTGCTGGCGCGTCTATGTTCAGCGTATGTCCATAGCCGAAAGGGAACTGCCGAAAGAGGTTGGCATCATAATTTCGCCGAATCCGTTCAACGCGGCTTGCCGAATCGAATATCCCGGCGCGGTCGAGATTTTCGATGTCTCGGGCAAACTTGTAGCAGTCTTCGAGGACTGCACCGGCGGCACCGTCTGGGATGGAACTTCGCGCAAAGGATCACCCGCGCCGTCGGGGGTATATTTGATTAAAGCCAAAGATACCAACATCATTTCGAGAGCGGTTCTACTGAGATAGTAGCTGTTTGGAGGTTGTCAATGAAGCTCTGGAAGTTAGCGCTCGCCTTCTTCGTGTGTATTGTGATTTTCACGCTCGGCTCGTGTGACAAAGGCACCGACCCTGATGACAACGGCGATCCGCCGGACACGACAGACTATTCCGCGCCCTTCATCCTCTCGTGGACTCCGGAGGACGGCGCCGAGGAAATTCCCCGCGGGGCAACGCTGTGGGTTTCGATTTGCGACACCAGCGGAGCGTCCGAAGGCCTTCTCGCGGACTCGATTTGGATGAGCGTTAACTCCGCTGTGGTCTCGCCTGCTTTGCTTAATAATGCTTGCGGCGGTCTCAATCTCCGATACATACCGCCCGCGCCGTTCGGATGGGGCGACACGGTGACGATGAGCGTCCGCGCGGTGAACTCCGCCGGCAAGAGCGTCGAGGGCGAGGCGACTTTCTTTGTCGAGATAGGCGACACGTTCAGTTTCGATTTCGACACACTGCCGCCGATTGCCGGCTTCATCACGCGCTCGAGACCTACGGGCGTGACAGTGAAAGCGCTATATTTCGCATCGCACACATCACCATCATATACCGAACTCGACGGCTCGCCCTATCATGTGACCTTCTCCCCAAACCGCTCGTGGATACTATACGACCCGGGCGGCAATGTTTGGGCGGCGAATCTCGCGTCGGGGCTTCAAGTCCAGCTGACGAACGACCCCGCCGAGGAGAAATACCCGGCTCTCTCGCCCAACGGCAACTTGCTTGCATTCGCCCGCGGCGAGGATATCATCTTGAAGAATCTGCAAACCGACTTAGAGCGCATTATCTCCTCCACGGCGCAGGGCGGGCGCGAAATGGACTTCTCACCGGATGGCCAATATCTCGCATATCGGAGCGGAACCTCCGTCAATCCGAAGCTCTTCGTCCGCAAAGTCTCCGACGGCGATAACATCGTCTATTCTTCAATCTCGAACGACATAAGCGCGTTCGCATGGAGCCGGACGCACAACGGCATCGCCTGCATCGTCACCGGCAACCGCGCATATTATTGGAATGTCGATGGCGGCACAAACCCGCGCCTTCTGCGAAACGCCGACAACATCAAATACATCGCTTTCGACGGCTTGGACAATATTTACTTCGTCGAGCAATACCCAACCGGCGACAAGATTATGCGCTCCACGACTGCGGGCATGCTCGGGCTTGTCCTCGACCTCACGCCGGAGAACGCCACTGTCACTGCGATTGGAGTATCGGATAACGGCCATGTGATTTTCGGCAAACGAACCGTTGGCGGCGCGTTCTCGCTGGAATACATCCCCGCCAGCGGAACAAGCTCGACTACAATCACCGATGCGGTCGGAAACACTCTGCAAATTCGGTGGTTCTAACTTTGCAGAGAAGACCGCCGATAATCGGAATCACCGCGAGCTGGGCGCCCACGAAAGAGCGCAAATCCTTGCCCGACGCAGAGTTCGACTATCTCAAATGCGAATAC
>DSAF01000086.1 GCA_011388305.1 Candidatus Zixiibacteriota bacterium
GACCATCGTTGCATTGACGTCGGTGACGAGCATAGGAGAAAGACCCGCGAGTTGTTCCTCGGTCATTCCGGCGAAACCGAGGTTGTCATTTCTATAAACAAGATATCCCGCGAACCCATCGTCCCCTGCGTCAGGAGAAGCATTCCAAGCCAGCTTCACCGAATCCTGATAGGTCAGATAGGTAAGGTTTGTAGGCGGGTCAAAAGTCTCCGGCTCGGGGTCTGGGTCGGTGGACTTATCGCAGGCAAGCAGAAAAACCAGCGCGCCAACGATAACAAACGCAATAAGAATCGCTCTTTTCATGAATCCTCCTTGAAATGTGTTTTCTTTAAGATAGTGAATTTTCTACTTAATAGCAATAAAAATGAGCCTCTGCTCTATTCATCGGGAAAGAAGACTGTGCGCTCGCCGCCCGTTATCTCCAGAATGCGCCGTTCGAGGCTCTCTGCCGATGTTCCCCCAAGTTTCTCGATGAGTTTGCCGTGCGAAATTAGCCCAATTCGCGAGCAAAGCTCAGCCGCGACGCTCAATGTGTGTGTGCTCATGAAAATCGTTTTTCCGCGCTCGACGAGCTTCAGAAGAATGTCCTTCGCCAGCCTCTGCGCTTGAGGATCAAGACCGACCATCGGCTCATCGATGACGATAAGCTCCGGGTCGTGCAACAGTGCAGACGCCATGACAATCTTCTGGCGCATGCCGTGCGAATATTCCCCCGCAAAATCATCGCCCCAACCATCCACGCCGAAAAGCTCGAACAGCCACTCGATTCGAGATTCTACGTGTTCTTTAGGCATGTTATATAGTCCGCCGACGAGGTTCAAAAACTCGCGGCCGGTGAGTTTGTCATATATATAAGGCGAATCGGGAATATAGCCGATGATGCTCTTTGCGCGTTCCGGCTCTTCCTGCACATCGATGCCATTTATCAGAACTTTGCCGTTCGTGGGCTTGGCGAGGCCGGTAATCATTTTGATTGTAGTGGTTTTGCCCGCACCATTCGGCCCGAGGAACCCGAAAAACTCGCCCTTGGGAATCGTCAAGTTCAGTGAATCGACGGCGAGGGTTTTCGCGAATTGCTTTGAAACTTCGCCAAACTCTATCATCGGCGTGTCAGCGTTCAACATTATCTCCTTCGTATTCGACCTCGACAAACGACAACCTCGCCTCGCCAAAGCGAAGGAGCGCCAGCATTTGGTCGAGGTCACCGGCCGTGAGCTTCACATGAGTTGCATCGACGGGATTCTGCCCGAGCGTGGCATCGAAGGTGTGCCACTCACCATCTGCAAACGCCTGCACCCATGCGTGATAGTAGAAGTAGCCGTCCATATATATAAGCCCGACGTTCATCCGCGCTGGTATGCCGAGCGCTCTCGCCAGCGCAACGAACAATACCGAGTGCTCGTTGCAATCGCCTCGCATTCTCTGTAAAACATCCAGTGCGCTGGGAATGGAGGCAGTAAGACTCTTGTCGATGTTTTTATACAGGTAATCGTTGATAGCCTGCAATCTTTCAAAGTCGGTGCCCGCACCTCGCGTGATGCGTTCCGCCGCAGAAACCATTCTGCGGTCTCGCGATTGAATGTCCGCAGTTTGTGCCGTATCCGACGGAAGGACTTCAGGCAATGTAGCCTCCGGAATCCCGCGCGAATCTACCGTGAGAATGCTGTCCTCGTCGTCCCAGGTCTGGTTGAAATCGTCGAGGTCGAATAGCCCCGCCTGAAGGTTTCTCACTCGCAGGACCAAACGCACCGCCTCCCGCGGTCGCTCGATTACCGCGACACCAAGCGGAATCTGGAATTCAGTCATAAAATCCAGTTCGACATCGTCGCGAAGGTCTATCCTCATAGCTTTTTCCCTGTTCTCGCGCACAGACATGAAGCCCTCCGGCGTCTGCTCCATGAGAAGCGTGCCGGTCGTGTCGATGAACATCGTCGTTATCAGCGGGCCATAGACAAGGCGAACCTCCCACACATCCCTGTCCCCGAAGCGCCTAATCCTGTCCTGCCCCACAACATCTACTCGATACGACCTCGCCATCGATGTTAGCGGGTTGAAGCTTGGAAGATCGAAACTCCCGCGCTCGAAGCCTCTCTCTTTGAGCAGTTCGGGAAGAACGGTGGGAGTGTAAATCGGCTCCTCCAGCGGAACAATCATGCCCCGCCTCGCCGTCGGTGTGATTATTTCCACGCGAAGCTCGCCGTTGCGGATTACCGCGTTGACTGTCGTTCTATATCCGCCGCCGGAGAAATCATAGGTCATGGTTTTTGCGCGGAGGCTGTCATCGACGGTGATAATTCCGCCCGTCGTAATCTCCTGCGATATTCCTCCGATGTTCAGGCGATAGAAGCTGGTCTCCTGAATGAGTTGACCATCGGGGATTTCCCTGCGGGTAATGCTACTATATCCAATTTTTTTTCCGCGAAATGTCACAGAGTAGTAATCTTCAGAAATCAACTCGCCCATATCGACTATGTTCACATCGCCAAGTTCGATGTGGTTCGGCACGGAGGTTCGTTTCACGAGCAATACTATCATCGCGCCCCACCAAATAAGCACAATAGCCACCACGAAGGGCTTGAGCTTGCGCCATATTTTGCTTCGATCTCTTGTCATCAAGGGAATTATACTTATCGAAAGCCATTGCGCAAGGAGATTGCATCCGCCGGAGCTTTTAGCAAATTGTAAGTTCAGAAAATCAGTAAGTGGTTGAAAATATTTGGCTTAAGCTCACATTAGAGAGTTCAGCGCAAAACTATCCCGAAAGAATCCCTTGAAATACACATAAAAAGTGACAAACTCCGCCTTGCGGTTTCCCTTGCGTTTTGCATAATATAACCTTATATTATAAGATTAAATTCGCTGTGTCGAATAGAAAGTTTCAATGTCGAACGAAAAAGAGTTGAGAATCGAGCGCCTGAAGGAGGAGTTTTTCCGTCTGGGCAATGTCCCGCGCCATGTCGCCATAATCATGGACGGCAACGGCAGGTGGGCTAAGGCTCGTGGTCTGTCCGTCAAAGAGGGGCACTCTGCGGGCGTCAAGGCCGCCAAGGCCGTCGTGAAACTCGCCCGCGAGGCCGGTGTCGAAGTCCTTACATTATATACATTCAGCGTTCAGAACTGGAAGAGGCCGCAATTCGAAATCGGCGCGCTGATGAAGCTGTTATCGGACTCGGCATTCGGCGAGGTGGACGAGCTTGTCCGCGAGGGCGTCAAGGTGCGAGTCTCCGGCGATTTGGCGGGATTGCCGTTCGCGCAACGCAAAGCGCTTAACATGGTCATCTCGCGGACTTCCGCCGGCGACAAGCTCGTTTTGAACCTCGCGCTCAACTATGGCGCACGCGAGGAGATTCTCCGCGCGACGAGACGCATCGCCGAGAGAGCGTCGAAGGGCGAGCTTACACCGAAAGACATCGACGAGAGCCTGTTCGACGAAAACCTATACACCGCGGGACTGCCCGACCCCGACCTTCTCATACGGACAAGCGGCGAACTTCGCGTGTCGAATTTCCTGTTGTGGCAGATAGCATACGCGGAGTTCTATATCTCCGAACTGCTGTGGCCGGATTTCGACTCCGAGGAGTTCTATCGCGCGCTGGTCGAGTTCGGCAAAAGAGATAGACGTTTCGGCGGAAGAGAGGAATAATGCATCCTGAACTGTTTAGCATCGGCCGTTTTTCGGTCAAATCGTGGGGATTGATGCTGGCGATTAGCGTAGTCATCTCCACCATCCTCGCCGTTAGGCGGAGCAAGAAGTTCGGCGTTGATCCGAACATAATATACGACCTCATTTTCGTCGTTGTCGTCTCGGCGATAGTCGGGAGCCGCCTTTGGTATGTAGCTTTTCATCTCGATGAGTTCAGCGGGAATTGGCTGGATATCGTCAATCCATTCAGCGGGCCGGGGGGCTTCGGCATCGCGGGGCTCTCCATGATGGGTGGCGTTGCTTTGGTAGTAATTACCGTGGCAATTTACGCTTGGATAAAGAAACTGAACTTCCCGCTGGTCGGCGATGTCATCGCGCCGATGTTCCTTCTGGGCGCGGGAATTACGCGTATCGGGTGCTTCCTGAACGGCTGTTGTTATGGGCGTCCGACATCGGGGGCGTTGTCCTGCGTTTTCACCGACGGCCCGGCGGCATCATATTGGCAACAATTCATCCATACATATCCGGCCTCGGGCATGACAGGGCTGATTCCCACGCAACTCATTGCATCGGCGGCGAGTTTCGCGCTGTTCTTCTTCGTGCTGTGGATCGAGAAGTGGCGATATTTCCCCGGATACACATCGTGGATAGTCCTCACGGCTTACTCAATTAAGCGCTTCGCCGTCGATCAATTCAGGACATATCCGGCGGATCAGGTTCTGGGGCATATCGGGCCGTTTATGATTACCGTCAACGAGATAATCCTCGCGGGGCTGGTGATTTTCAGCGCAATTATGTTCGTTATCGGCTCCTCCAAAGCGCGCAAACACAAAGGACAGAAGGCATAATGATGTCTCTGTTCATGGGCATAGCGGGCGCAATCGGCGGTTTCGGCAAGACGATTCTCGATATTGTCTTCCCTGCTGGGTGTGCGATTTGCGGCATGAGGACTATGGGCGAGCCGGCATGCGGCGATTGTCTTACGACAGTCGAGACGGACATGCGCGCCTTTTGCCCGAACTGCCGCGCAGAGATAGGCGCATCGGGTGGCTGTCCGGCTTGCTCTTCTGGGGAAGGCTACTTCAATATGTCGGTCTTCCAGTTCCGCGATAGTATCCGCGAGCTGATTCTCATGATGAAATATTCCTCGCGCATAGACATCGGTCACTATCTCGGCCTGCTCATGGCGACGCGCCTCGGCGAAGATTTCGCCATCGGCACGGACGCGATTTTGCCGGTGCCGCTCCATCCGGTGAAGAAACGCTCCCGTGGATACAACCAAAGCGAGCTTATCGCTACTGCGCTCGGCTCGGAGCTGGGCGTGCTCGTCGATATTCGCTCGGTGCGGAGAACTCGGAACACGCAAACACAGACAAAGCTTGGATTCGCCGAGCGCAAAGACAACGTTGCCGGCGCTTTCATCGCAACGCGTGATTTAACCGGCAAAAGCTTTATTATTCTCGATGACGTCATCACCACCGGCGCGACGACTCGCGAAGTCGCGCGGGCGATAATTTCCGCTGGCGGCACGGTCAAATGCTCTCTGGCCGTCGCTACGCCGGCAATCGAAGAATCGAAACAACACGGTATCTAATAACCGAAAGGCAGTTTTATGCTCACTTATTTCACAACACTACTCATGGCGGCGCCACAAACGCAAGAAGGCGCCCAACCGGCAAATCCATTGATGACTTTCTTGCCGTTTATTCTCATCTTCGTGGTCTTCTATTTCCTGTTCATAAGGCCGCAAAGCAAGAAACAGAAAGAGCACGCGAATATGGTCAACGCGCTACAGAAAGGCGATAAAGTCATTACTGCAGGCGGACTTATCGGCACTGTCGTGGGAGTGACAGACGACATAGTCACGCTCCGCTTTGGCGAGGGCTTCAAGGCCGAAGTCGGCAAGAGCTACATCACGGGCAAAATCAGCGGAGAACCGCATGTCGGATGAGTATCCCAGCGAACTTAAGTTCTGCTACTGGGGCAATCCGATGTTGCGCAAAAAAACAAACGAGGTCGAAGAGCCGGAATCGCCCGAGACGCTCGAATTTGTGGAGAAGATGCGCGAGAAAATGCGCGAGCACGACGGTCTCGGCCTCGCCGCGACGCAGGTGAATTGCGACCGCCGAATTTGCCTCGTGGCATTTCCAAAAGAGGACGACTATTCCGAGGTCAAAGCGCTGGTCAATCCCGTCATTATCGAAAAGAGCGATGAGACAGAGCTTTATGAGGAGGGATGTCTTTCGTTCCCCGGCCTTTACATCAAAATCGAGCGGCCGGTTCGCCTCAAAGTCCGCGCGCATATCATCGGCGAGGGCGAGGTCGAGATATCTGCAGAAGGCCTTCTCGCCGAGGTGCTCTCCCACGAAATCGACCACCTCGACGGCATAGTCTTCATCGACCATCTTCCGCAAATAAGGCGGACTCTCATCGCCAAAGAGCTTAAGCGCATCGCGCGGGAGTATAACGATTGATGAGGACGATTTTCTTCGGCACGACGGAATTTTCGTGCGCAATGCTCGAGACGATTATCACAGCAGGGCACGAGGTTGTAGGCGTTGTCACGCTTCCGGACAGGCCTGCGTCGCGTGGTCACAAGGCGATCCCCACGCCCGTGAAGGAATTCGCCCTCGAACGCGGCCTCAATCCAATTGAGGCGGATGACCTCAAGGACGAAGGCTTTGCGCAAACGCTTCGCGGGCTCAAAGCGGACATTGGCGTTGTCGTCTCGTTCAAGATTCTGCCGAGGGCGGTTTTCACCGCGCCGCGCATCGGAACGCTCAATGTTCATCCTTCGCTACTCCCGAAACTTCGCGGAGCCGCGCCCGTCCGATGGGCGCTTATTGAGGGGCACACTCAAACCGGCGTGACGACCTTCCTTCTCGACGAGAGGGTTGACACGGGTGATATAATATTAGCCCGGCCGCTCCCGATTCACCCGGACGAGAACTACGAGGAGTTATTCGCGCGAATCATCCCCCTCGCCTCGGAGGTCTTGGCCGAATCCCTGAAGATGATAGAGAGCGGGGATTTCATCGGCATGCCGCAGGATGCACAGAAGGCCACCAAAGCCCCTAAACTCAAGCCCGAGATGTGCAGAATCGATTGGGGGAGGAGCGCCGTCGAGATTCACAACCTCGTTCGCGGGCTTGCGCCGTCGCCGTGCGCATGGACGACGTTCGAGGGCGAGCGATACAAGATTATCCGCGCCAAGGCCTCTGAGGGAAGCGGCAGTGCCGGAGAGATTATCGCCTGCGACCCGAAGGGCGGCCTTGTGGTAGCCTGCGGCGAGGGCGTGCTTAAAATTCTCGAAATCCAAGCGCCGGGGAAGAGGCCGCTCGAGTGCGGCGCGTTCCTCTGCGGATGCCAACTCGCCGAGGGAGGCTTCTTCGAGTGAAGAACACCGCGGGAAAGGGGCTGTTTATTGGCCTGTCGTGGGCGGCGTTTATTATTGTGCTCGCTATTTCCCTGCTGACGATTTACCTCGTCTATCCGCGAATCGCCTCGATTCACAGGGTTTTGCCGATTGTCCTTTGGGCGATTTTCGGGCTGGGGGTCGTAGTCGTAGGTGGCGGGCTTCTGCTCATCACTATCGCCTCGCTCACCGGCCTCGATGTGCTGTATCCCCATAACGGCAAGTCGATTACGATGCGCGTGCTATTTCCGGTGGTCGTTGGTTTTGGGGGATTTCTCGGCTGGGAAAAAATCCGCCTGATGGACGCCTTCGTCGCGACAAACAACGCGCTATTATGGGCGCAGAGAAAACGCCTATCGGGCAAGCGGATACTCGTTCTTCTGCCGCATTGCCTCCAGTTTCACGATTGCCAGTGGCGAATAACCCACGACATCGAGAACTGCAGGCGTTGCGGGAAGTGCGTCATCGCGGACATCGCCGAGCTGGGCGATAGATTTGGCACGGCGATTCGAGTCGCCACCGGCGGGACGCTCGCCCGCAAAGTCGTCGGCGATTATCGCCCGACGCTAATCCTCGCGGTCGCGTGCGGAAGAGACCTCTCTTCCGGCGTAATCGACTCGCACCCGATTCCGGTGTTCGGAATCCCAAACGAGCGGCCGCACGGCCCGTGTTTCGACACGACGGTCGATGTCCGGCGCCTCGCGGAGCTTCTTGAGATGCTTCTCCCTAAACCCTCCGCAGACGCCGAAAGCAAATGAAAGTTCACGAAAGGTTTATCAACAGAAAATGAACACACAAATCATTGTCAACAAACAAGTTCACGAGTCGCGAATCGCGATTCTCGAAGACGGCAAAATGGTCGAGCTTCTCGTCGAGAGACCGGACCAGCGCCGTATGGTCGGAGATGTTTACAAGGGCAAAGTCGAGCGCGTCCTTCCGGGGATACAGTCGGCGTTTATCAACATAGGCATCGAAAAGCGGGCATTCCTGCACATCTCCGATGTCGCGCGATACGACCCCTTCGCAGACGTCGAAACCGAGGAGGACGACGATTCTTTGGGTCGCGGGCGCTCGCGCAAGAGGAGTTCCCCAAAACACGACAACATCAAAGAGTGGCTCAAGGCCGGCGACGAAATACTCGTGCAAATTACCAAAGAACCTATGGGCGCAAAAGGCCCGCGGTGCACTACGGAAATCAGCCTCGCAGGGCGCTTTCTCGTCCTGATGCCCGGTCAGAAACATACCGGTGTCTCGCGAAAAATCCGCTCCCAGCGAGAGCGGCACAGGATTCGCAAAATTATCCGAGACCTCCAGCCGGAGGGCACAGGTCTCATAGGCCGCTCGGTTGCCGAGGGGCAGAGCAGAGAAATCCTCCAGCGCGACCTCGAATATCTCGTCAAGGATTTAGAGAAAATTAAGCAAAAATCCGAGGTCTTCGAAGCCCCAGCGCTCATGCACCGCGACACCGGAATGGCACCGGCCATGGTGCGCGACCTCTTCTCCATGGATATGAAGGAGTTCGTGGTTGACTCGAAGACCGAATACGAGAAAATCAAGTCATACACGCACAAAGTCGTGCCCAGCCTCGAGGACAGAATCAAGCTATATCGTGGGAATAAACCCATCTTCGATGCATACGACGTCGAACCGCAAATCGAAAACATGCTCAAACGCAAGATTTGGCTGAAGAAAGGCTCACAAATTGTCATCGATAATACCGAGGCGTTGATTTCCATCGATGTCAACTCCGGCAGAAATGTAGGCAAGGGGAAGACTTACGAGGAGAACCTGCTCTCGGTCAACCTCGCGGCGGTGGATGAAATCGCCCGCCAGATAAGGCTTCGCGACCTCGGCGGAATTATCGTAATCGACTTTATCGATATGGAAATCGAGAAGAACCGCCAGACGTTGATAGATGCCTTCCGCAAGGCCATGTCAGAGGACAGAGCAAGACATAAGATATTGGACGTCAACGAATTCGGGCTCGTGATTCTTACTCGCCAGCGAGTCCAGCAGAGTGTCGTCGAGCGCATCTCGGATACATGCCCCGTCTGCGCAGGCCTGGGCGTTGTGTTCTCCGCCGTGACTATCATCGCCCGAATCGAGCGCTGGCTCATGCGCGCCGCCTCATCGAAGACGAAGAGCTTTCTCATCGTGGCGCACCCGATTGTCGCCGGAGAACTTTTTGCCGAGGGCGCCGAGCGCATCAAAGAACTTGAGGACGCATACAAAGTGCGCCTCGAGTGCCTCGCTGACCCCGTCCTCGCGCCCGACGATTTCGTTATCCTCGATGCCGACACCGGCGAGGAGATGACCGACGAATTCACCGCCGGGGCTAATGATATGGCATGAAAATCGCTAATATCAACATGAATATTTCCGTGCGGAAAGGGGCGAATTTGTGCCCTCGAAACGCCATTTACAGCGATTAGGAGTTCCAAATGAGCGGCTCGATAGTGGGCAATACATGGCAAATGATAATGAACACCGGTCTTTTCGGCAAGTTCATCCTCCTTGTTTTGCTCGCACTGTCGGGCTATTCGTGGGCGATAATTATCACTAAAATCCGCCGTTTCAAGAAACTCCGCAAGGGCGGCGACAAGATAATGCGCATCATCGGAAACCACCGCGGCGTGGAGATATTGCGCCTGTCGCTCCCCATGCGCGACCATCCGATTGCCCTCGTCGTAGATAGCGTCCGGCAGGAGCTTGGACCGCAGTATCTTGCTGGTGGCGTCCGCATCGAGGACAGCTCGCGTGCGGCGCTGTTCGAAGGACTTTCCCAGCGCGCCGATTCAGCCGTCGAGGACGCACTCGAACGCGAGGAGCGCAGTGTGGATTTCCTCGCGATGACCGCCAGTGTGTCGCCGTTTCTCGGCCTTCTCGGGACCGTCTGGGGAATCACTCAGAGCTTTTGGGAAATCGGCCGTCAAGCAAGCGCAAACATCGCCGTAGTAGCTCCGGGGCTTGCCGAAGCGCTGATTACCACAATTGCCGGCCTCGTCGTGGCGATTCCGGCGGTTATCGCCTTCAACCTGTTCACATCAAGACTGAGGGTGCTGGCCGGCGATGCATCCGGTTTCGGCAAGCGGTTTGTCAATCAATTGAAGAGAGAGCTTTAACGGAAAATTTCGGTGAACAACTATAAGGAAAGATACAAGACGCAGATTTCGATGAACATCACTTCCATGATGGACGTGGTTTTCATGTTGCTGATTATCTTCATTATATCCGCGCCGCTTATGCGCGCCGAAGTGGATGTCCGCCTCCCGAAATCTACCGCCGCCACCACGAGAGACCATACTACGGTCACAATAACAATCACCGAAGACGCAAAGATATATGTCGGTAAAACCGAGATAGATATTGAAGAATTGCCTGAACAAATCAAGCGGATGGCCGCCGAGGGCCGCCTTACCAGCATCTCACTCAAGGGCGACGAGGGCGTGAACTACGGCATCGTTATGCGCGTCGTAGGCTACATCAAGGACGCCGGAATCGAGAACCTCGGGCTTGTCGCCACGCCTGAGAGAAGGAGATGAGGCGTGCGCCGGGAGCTACTTATCAGCTACTCAGCACACGCCGTGCTCATTTTGTTCTTTGTATTAGTCAGCGCGTTCTCCCGCCCGATGGAGCTTCCGCAGAGGGTTTATTCGGTGCGAATTGTCGCCGCGCCGCAACCGGAGGTAGTCCGCCAACCGGAACAGTATCCCGAGACGCCGCCTGAGCCGGAGCCGGCTCAGCAGGTCATC
>DSAF01000200.1 GCA_011388305.1 Candidatus Zixiibacteriota bacterium
AAACAAGGTTGTGGGGGTTGTTCAGCAGGGATACCGTTGCGGCGAGCGGCTTATCCGGCCTGCGCGAGTGATGGTCTCCGGCGGCAAAGGGCCTGATGCGGGAGGCGAAGGAAGTTGAGAGATTTATACGACATTCTTGGCGTTGAGAGAGGCGCGTCGCAGGATGAAATCAAGGCGGCATATCGCCGCCGCGCTAAGCAATGCCATCCGGACACGAATCACGAGCCGGACGCTGAGAGCCGTTTCAAGGAGCTTTCTGAGGCATACGCGGTGCTGTCCGACCCCGACAAACGCAGGCAATACGACACTTATGGCACCACGGGCACCGGATACGACCCGTTCGCGGGCATGGGCGGCTTCGATATTTCCGATGCCATGCGTATGTTCATGGAGGCGATGGGCGGCGGCTTCGGGGGGAGTTTTTTCGGAGGAAATTTCGGCCAGCAGGGGAGAGCCTCGCGGAGCAGAAAGGGGAGCGACCTTCGCGTAACAGTCGAAGTCGAGCTTGAGGAAATCCTTGCGGGCGGCAAGCGGCAGTTGAAAATTTCCAAGAAAGTCGTATGCAAAGAGTGCGGCGGGAGCGGCATCCCAGCTGGCGCGACGGAAAAAACATGTCCCTCATGCAACGGCGCAGGCCAGAAACGCACTGTGCGATCGTCCTTTCTCGGCTCGATTTCAACTGTAACAGTCTGCCCGGAATGCAACGGCACGGGCACGACTGTCAGTGCATTCTGCCCGAAATGCTCCGGCGAGGGCCGAACCGATGGCTCCGAACTTGTAGAAATCGAGATTCCCCAGGGTGTTTCCGAAGGTAACTATCTTGTGATGGAGGGCAAGGGCAACGCGGGCATCGCCGGAGGATCGCCGGGTAGTCTCGTGGTATTTTTCAAGGAACTTCCCCACAAAGTTTTCAGCAGGCGCGAAAATGACCTCTATTATAGGCTTCCGCTGACGATTCCGCAGGCTGTGCTTGGGTGTGAGCTGGAAATTCCCACGCTCGACGGCAAGCCGCATAAGCAGAAAATCCCTGCCGGAACTCAGTTTGGGCAGACATTCAAAATAAAGGGCTTGGGACTTCCCCATCTTCGAGGCAAATCGCGTGGCGACCTTATAATTACTGCATTCGTGAGAACGCCGGAGAAGCTGAACAAGACCGAGCGCGAACTTTATAAAAAACTCTCCGAATTCGACGAAAGCCACTCCGCCGAACACGACGGCGAGAACATTTTCGAGAGATTTAAAAATATTTTTGGGTAAATCATGGCAAAATCCAAGCGCACAGTGAAAATTTATTGGCTTCAGTTCGTCCTCGCGGCTGTTTGGGTGGGCGTTGCGGATGTGCTCATTCGCAAGCACGTTTCCGGCGAATTGCGTAGCTTTATTTTGGATATTCTCATCGTTCTGACGGGAATCCTCGCGTTCGAGCCGGTCGGACGGCATATCTTCAAGTATTTGCTCATCAGTATCGGCGCATCACTACTCATTCAAGGACTTCGACGGGTAGGAGAATGGTATATGTCCGCGGGACCGAGCTTCTGGCATGTCGGCGGGCCGCTAATTGCACTTGCGGGGATAACGATCTTGGTCTATATCATCGGAGCGATAACGCATAAAGACCAAATGAGATTGTGATTCCCAACGGCATTGAAAAAACTCCTTGACCTGACAATCATCAATAAGTATAATTCGGCAAATGTTTGCTTTGAGGTTTCCAGTCTTTGACATTTTGCAGGGGGAAACGCGTGTAGAAATCGAAATTTCCCCAGAAGAACTCGAACTGGAATACCGAGAAGTCGAGTTCTCGGAGCCTGTTAGACTCGACATTCTTTTCGCGCGGTTCGGAAGCTCGATTACAATTCGCGCGAAGATTATTACGCCGGTGAAACTCATCTGCGCACGCTGTTTGGAAAAATTCAACTTCGAGCTTGTCTCGATGGTCGAAGAGCAAATCAAGCTCGGGCGAAAAGCCCCTGCAGTGGCGGATTTCGCGGATGAAGATTACGCCTTCATCGACGAGAACAACGGCCTAATCGACCTCGGCCAGAGAATACGCGAGGAGATAATCCTCGATGTCCCGAGGATTCCGATTTGCAAAGAGGATTGTTCGGGCATCGCTTATTCGATTGAGCACGAAGAAACTCCCGAAGAGCCTGTGGACTCGAGATGGGAGAAGCTTAAAAATATTGATGCTAATAATGAAAAATTGAAAGGATAATTATGGCACTTCCAAAGCACAGGCATAGTAGGACCCGCCAAGCCAAACGGCGGACTCACTACAAAGCCAAAATGCCGAACGTCGTTGATTGCCCGCAGTGCAAATCGCCGATGCTCCCGCACAGAGCCTGCAGAAGTTGCGGCTATTATTCCGGCCGAGCCGTCGTCACGGTTAAAACAACTTAGCCTCGGGCTTTAGGCGCGATGGGGCGCTGGTCTTACTATACGAAAAAATTCGCTCACCGATGGGCGAACGAGGTCTCTCGGAGTGAGAGGCCTATTGTTATCGCCCTCGATGCAATGGGCGGCGACCACGGCCCCGTTGTCACGCTCGAGGGCGCTCTCGATGCAGTAGCTCAGCAGAAAAACCTCAAAATCCTTCTCATCGGGCGAAGAGACGATTTAGAACATCAAATCGGAGGTAAATTTCTGCCTGAAGAAATCGAGATAGTCCACGCCGAGGATGTTTTCGGCATGGACGAAAACCCTACTGCCGCGCTTCGTCGCCCAAATTGTAGCATCATGATGGGCGTCGATTTAGTTGCACAAGGCAAAGCCGACGGCTTTGTTAGCATGGGAAACACCGGCGCGGTCGTCGCATCTGCACTCGTGAAAATCGGGCGCATCCCCGGAATCGAGCGCCCGGCGCTGATGACGCTATTTCCCACCGTCGAGCGGAGACCCACCTTAGTTCTCGATATCGGGGCCAATATCGACTGCAAGCCGGTGCATCTGCTCAGATTCGCCGAGATGGCAAGCCTCTATGCCGAAAATGTTCTCGGGCGCGATAACCCGAAAGTTGGGCTGTTGTCCAATGGCGAAGAAAGCACGAAAGGCAATGCAGTCACCAAGACCGCCTATAAAATGCTGTCTGATAGTGGGTTGAATTTCATCGGCAATGTTGAGGGTAGCGCGATTCTCGCAGGGTCGGCAGATATTGTTGTTACAGACGGCTTCGTGGGTAACATCCTTCTTAAATACGGCGAAGGAAGTATGGGCTTCTTCAAAGCCATTGCCAAGAAAGGCCGTAGGAGCAATCTTTTCACGCTCATGAGAGGACTCCTCATCAAAGGTCATTTCAAGAAAATTATGCGCGAATTCGACTATGCCGAATACGGCGGCGCACCACTTTTAGGCATTGCGGGCAATGTCGTGGTTGGGCATGGCAAATCCACATCTATCGCTGTTTCAAACGCTGTGTCTTTAGCGTCAGTGATGTCGTTCGCCAAAATTGACAATGTAATAGCCGAACACATTCAAGGAAAGGTTGACGAAAATGCGAAGCAAGATATTGGCAACAGGATCGAATCTGCCCGCCAAAATACTGACTAATGCCGACCTCGAGAAGCTCGTCGAGACTAGCGACGAGTGGATTGTCTCGCGTTCGGGCATTAGGGAGCGGCGCATCGTCGAAAGCGCCGACACCGCCTCGTCTTTGAGCCTTCCGGCGGCCAAAACTGCGCTCTCCCGTGCGAACTTAAATCCCGGCGATCTCGACGCAATTATCGTTGCCACAATAACGCCCGATATGGCCTTCCCGAGCACGGCCTGCCTTATGCAAAATATGCTCGGTTGCAGGCAAATTCCCTGCTTCGATATCTCCGCCGGTTGCACCGGCTTCGTCTATGCGATGAAAATCGCCGACGCCATGATTACGACCGGACAATATCGTAACATTCTTGTCGTGGGCGTCGAGCTATTGACAAAAATAACGGACTGGACGGACAGATCGACTTGCGTTCTATTCGGCGATGGTGCCGGTGCGGCAATCCTCGCCCCCACCGATGATGATACCGGCCTTCTTGGGTCATACTGGTCTGCTGACGGCTCTTTCGCGCCACTACTCGAGATGCCTGCCGGCGGTAGCCGAATGCCAGCAAGTGAAAAGACGGTTAAGGAGAATCTTCACACCGTGAAAATGCTCGGCAACGAGACTTTTAAGGCCGCAGTCCGCGCGATGGAAGAGGCAAGCCTCGAGGGCATAAAATCCGCGGGACTCGAAAAGGCGGATATAGACTGGCTTATTCCGCATCAAGCGAACATTCGAATCATCGAATTCACCGCAAAAAGGCTGGGGATTTCGATGGATAAGGTGATTATTACGCTTGAGAAATATGGTAACACCAGCGCCGCGAGCGTCCCCATCGCCCTCGACGAGGCGATGACATCCGGCAAAATAAAATCCGGCGACAACGTTCTTCTCGTCGCTTTCGGCGCGGGATTCACATGGGGAAGTATTGTTTTCAAGGCATAGAGGAGATATGAGAGCATTCGTTTTTCCCGGTCAAGGGAGCCAACTGCCCGGCATGGGCAAAGAACTTTATGATGAGTTTTCCTCAGTCCGCGAGCTATTTGAGGAAGCGAAAGAAGTTACAGGAAGAAACTTCGCCGAGCTTTGCTTACACGCTGACGCAGAAACCCTTTCCCGCACCGAAAACACGCAACCGTGTATGTTCTTAGTCAGTGCTTCGGTTCTCAATATTCCACAGGTTTCCGGAAAATTCGAGGGTGTCGCGGGGCATTCTCTCGGTGAATACACTGCGCTCTACGCCGCTGGAGTTTTATCCTTCGAAGATGCACTAACAGCGGTCATCGAGCGCGGGCGACTCATGTCCCAAGCCAAAACGGGCGGCATGATAGCCCCGATAGGCGCTGACGAGGAAATTGCGAACAAAGTCGCATATGAGTTTTCCGCGAAAGGTGTTATCGCCGTCGCGAATTTCAATGCGCCTGGCCAGATTGTTATCTCCGGCGAGGAGAGCGTTTTGGGCGACGCATCCGAGAGATTGCTCGAACTCGGCGCCAAGCGAGTAGTGCGTTTGCCGGTATCGGCGGCTTTTCATTCGCCGCTAATGGATGAAACTCGCGAAAAAATGTCCGCGCTTTTGAAAAAAATACCGTTTGACGAACCGCATGTTCACTATTATAGTAATGTATCTGGTGCGCGTGAATCTGACCCCGATAAAATTCGCGAGCTTCTCATCGATCAGATTACCAGCCCCGTGCGCTGGATCGACATCGTGAAATCGATGTCTGCCGATGGGTTCGATGAGTTTATTGAGATTGGCTCGGGCAAAGTCCTGCAGGGCTTGATAAAACGAATCGTCTCGCCTGCCAAACTGGCGGGCGTTAGCGATGTTCAAACGCTAAATGAGTTTGTTGGATTATGAAAAGACCAGTATTACTAATGGCGGCAGTCGTAATACTGATGATGTCGTCAAGTGTTTTAGCTAAAGACGATTTCTCCCTCATGATTGAGGGCAAGCTGGGTAACGCTGTCAAATCCGGTGATCTGCTCGGCGGTTTCGGGATGATGCTCGACTATCCCATCCTCGGCGAACGCGGAAAATTCGGTTTTGAGGCGGGGGTTATTATTCAGGCAAATTGGGCTGACACCCTCGACCTATATACTAGCCCCGACCCGCAAGACACCAATCGATACGACATTTGGACGAGAAACGGAACAGATTTAAATTTTTATCTCGGCCCGGAATTTCGGTATAACGTCAGTTTGAGCGAATTGCACAGCATTTCTTTTGTCCTTGGCGCGGGGACTGTCGTAAACATCTCAGCCTACGATGAAGTTAAAAAGTCGTTCACTCCGCCGCCTCTTGTGGCGAGAAGCGAAACGCCCACCGAGCTTGAATTTTATATGAAGCCTAAAATCATGTTCCATACAAAGAGACTATACTTGGGCTATGAATTTTTCAGCGTGTCTGAAAATGTCGAACATATTGTATGTCTCGGTATTACGATATGAACTATAAGTAACATTCAATATTTGGAGGAAAAATGAAAAAGTTTATCGCAATGATTCTAATTGCATTGGCAATCGGAAGTTTCTTTTTCGGTTGTGGTAAAGACAAAAAACTAACCGGCGATTTCATCGAACATGGCGTTGTCGTGTCATACAAGCCAGCCGAGGGGAAAACAATCTATTTTCGCTCCGATTCGGATAACCTCACCGAATTCACACAACGAGGCTATCATCAGAGCACTCTCTCGAAAACAACGAGCTGGGAGTCTTTTAAGATTGATTCCGTATCCGACAACATGACCGCCGTCACTTATACATTTCTCGGGAGCGAGACCGGCATTTTTCAGAGCGGACAGTATCAGCAACAAGACGAAGAGAGCGAAACAATCGGTCAAAGCTTGTCGATTATCGTCGATGAGGACGGCAAGCTCATCGACTGGTCGGGGCTTGAGGATCTTGACATCGACGAATCAGGCGTCGATCAAGGCGAGATGATGGCCAGCAATTACGCATCGATTTATTTCGACCACTTCCCAACAGAGCCAATCAAGGTCGGTTCGAGATGGGAGCGACACAACTCGATGACAGTCAGCACTGACGAGGGCGATATGAACCAGTCCACAATCAAACGATACATTGTTCAGGATTTCGTTCTCAGGGACGGCCACCCCTGCGTTAAATGCAAAGTAGAGATAGTCATCGATAATACCGGGGAGGGCATGGTAGAGAGCGAAGGCAAGTCATACCAGTATTTTAGTGAGGGCAAAGGACAGGGAACCGGCACGATATATTTCAACTTCGAGGATGGCCACCCCGTCTATTCCACTTTTAACTGGATTCTCGATTTCACCATTGCCAGCGTCGATTTATCCACGAACGAGGAGTCAAGCTTCACCTATTATCAAGAGCAAAAGGTGACGTATAATTTGATTTCGGAATCCGAAGCTCCTTCACTTTAATGGGTCGATATTGCTTAAGGCTCTCGCGATCAATCGTGAGAGCCTTATTTTATAACTATTCTATAAAAGAATAGTTTATCGCTTTAATATTGTGAATTAAAAGCTCTTGACATTACATATAACTGTATTTATTGTTTAACGATATTGAAATCACCGATGAAGCTGTGATATTTAACTTCGGAGGTAGATAATGAAGAGAAAAATATGGCTTTCGACTTTCGCGATAATCGTAGGGATGTTCCTCCTTGGGAACAACTGCGATTATGGAATTAAACCCGATGCGCAATCGCTTGTAGGGGAAGTTATTTTTAATGGCGAATGGCCGGAATCTGCCACAATGGCTTTTATCGTTGTCACACATGAAAAGCCATCAGAATTAATTCTCGACCAGAACCTCCTAAAAGGTTATTACCAAATTCCGGATTATGACCTTCTGGCACGCCCCGACACGATTCATTTTGAGATCGAGATGAATTCCGGAATTTATAACTGGGTATTCATCGCTGTTCTCGATGATGCGGCTGTCGATTTCGCTCCGGATAATCCCAATCCCCTCGGTTGGCGTAATCTCGCGGGCGAATATCGCGATCCCGAAAACCCATCGAGGCTTGGCTCTGTCGAAATTGGCGAGGGCATCCCTCAACAGCATATTCGGATTATGGCCAGTTTCGATCCGCCGTATCAAGGAGTTGGCAACCCCGGTTCATTTAGATTGGTTGATACTCAAGAAGGGGGGCGATAATGAAGAATAAGAGCTTGTTAATTATCTCACTTTTCCTCGTTTTGGCGCTTATTGCTTTTGCTGAAACAACATACCGGGTCTCCGGCAAAATTACCGATGAGAAAGGGAAGGGTCTTCCAGGTGCAAATATTGTCGTTGTTGGCACGGGGAAGGGCGCATCCACCAATCTCTCCGGCGAGTTCACAATCTCCGATCTGCCCTCAGGAACATATCAATTTACCGTTTCCATGATTGGCTATGAGACTACAAGCCAAGATGTCACGCTCGTTGCCGATCAAGCAATTACATTCAGCCTTCTTCCAAAAGCATATCAATCTCAGCCTGTGGTCGTCACCGCAAGCAGAACGCGCCAGAGGCTTCAGGACAGCTCCGTATCCACAAGTGTTGTCGAGGCCGAGCAGATAGCCGAGAGAAATTTTCTGTCTGCGGATGAAGCGATGCGCTTCGTTGGTGGGGTCTCGATGAATGATAGCCAAATTTCGATAAGAAATTCTACCGGTTTCGCATACGGCACAGGTTCGAGAGTTCTCGTTATGGTTGACGGCGTGCCGATTTCATCAGGCGATACCGGCGAAATTAAATGGGACGCTCTGCCTATAGGCCAAATAGAGCAACTCGAAGTCGTTAAGTCTGCAGGGAGTGCGCTCTATGGCTCCGAGGCTATGGGCGGTGTAGTTAATATTATTACTCGTAAACCCGATGAAGGCGCTACTTATAAGATTTCTTCCGAATTCGGCGTCTGGGACAAGCCAGCATACGAACAATGGGAGTGGTCGGATAAGACAAGAACTTTCCATCGCGTTGGAATTGAGCACACTCGTCATATAAAGGACTGGGGACTACTCCTATCGCTGGAACAAAAACGCGACGACAGCTACGTTCAAGCTTCAAATTTCAGTAGAGGGCAAGTTTTTGGAAAAGCTACTCGAAAAGTTGGCGAGTCGGGAACCCTCAGCTTAATGGCCAACGTTGCTTATGAGGACAGAGGCACGGGTGTTGAGTGGGAAAGCCAAAGAAAAGCTCTTAGCGTTGACCCAAATAAAACTGACGATAGGACTTGGTCAACTAAAGTTCAGGTAAACGCACAATATTCCGGTAGTTCTAAGGGCGGAAGACAGCTTTGGAGCGTGAAAGCGCACACAAATTATTATTCGTGGATTAGCCGTCTTTATGCGGGACAGGATTCCGAAGGCAACAATATAGACGACATGCATAACAGCATTTCGGCAAAAACGGGTATAGACGGACAGTTGACCTTTGTTCCAAGAGATGACCATCGCTTCACCACAGGCGCGGAGTTCAATGTTATCTCAATTGACGCTAACATCTTCGGAAAGCGCGATGGTTTCGGCGGCGCCATCTTCGTCCAAGACGAGATTAACACTTTCAATCCGCTCGTGGCGACTATCGGCCTTCGCGGAGACGTCTTCCACGTGAATGCCTCGGATGAATACCACGGCGAGACATACGGTAACATCAACCCGAAAATTGGTGCCGTTTATCATATCACCGATGACATCGCATTGCGCTCGAATTTTGGCACGGGATACAGAATGCCCACAATGTCCGAGCTATTCACGGAGATTAAAGTCGCCGGCATTCTCGATGTCAACCCTAATCCCAATCTCAGAGCCGAACAGGCATACAGCGCGGAGGGCGGCTTCAGCTGGATCTCTGGCTCGCAATTATTCGATTTCGCTGTATTCAGCAACTGGTATAAAGATATGATTGAGCCTCAACCTGATGAGAGGATTGGCACTTATGTCCAATTCAAGAACATTCAGGATGCGCACATATATGGTGCAGAGACATCTATGAGATGGAATATGGGCGAGCTGGTGGAGATGGGCGGCGGCGAAGGCGGTATTCTCCACCGCGCGGACTTCAACTTCAGCTACCTCTTTACGAAGGCAATCAACACTACCGACTCTGAAAAGCAAGGCGAGACTGTCTATCTGCCCTATAGGCCGGAGCACACTCTGATGCTCATCACATCGGTGAATTACTGGAAGCACGGTTCGCTGGCAATTGACACCAGATGGAAGAGCAAGCCGCTTCTTGGCCTCTATGACAACGATCCGACCGTCGATCAGCGAGTTATCGATGTGACGAACAGGTTCACATACGACCGCTGGACGCTTCAGCTAAAAGTCTCTAATCTTCTGAATTGGAATTACATAGAAATTGACCGGAACATCGCGCCTATACGAAGGTTCTCGGCGCACTTCTCGGTAAATTTTTAAGGAAAGCTTTCCTCGAAATCTCGAAGCCGGCTGGCGTTAAAAATGTCGCCAGCCGGTTTTCTTTATCGGGAATGGTTTGCCATTGAGGAGAATCTCTACACCTTGCCCCTCATGAACCCTGCCGATTTGGGCGATGGTGGAGCAAATCTCTTTGGCGGCTGGGAGTTTCTCCGGCGGCATAGCGAAGACGAGCAGAAACTCCTCGCCACTGGAGGCGATAATCTCATACGGCGAAATTCCCGCGAGGCGGGCGGCTTCTTCGACACCGTTGAAAACTGGAACTTCTTCGAGGTGAATCGAGATTTTTGCGCCGCTGGCATTCGCGATATGCGCTGTATCGGCGGCGAGACCGTCGGATATGTCTATCATCGCCGTCGCGCCGAGCTTTGCGAGCGCCTTGCCGAGGCCGAACTGTGGCTCGGGGCGAAAGAAGCGACCGAGTAACTCCTCCCTGTTCCCCTCAAAGCCGACGACTTCTGCCATTGCGAGCATCCTGCCAGCCTCCGAGCCGCCGGTCGCGCCAGAGATGCACAGGACATCGCCGGCACATGCCCCCGAACGCGAGACTAACACTTTGCAGTCGCCCACGACGGAGACAGTCGCCGAGAATTGCTCGCCTCTGGCGATATTTCCGCCGACTATCGGGATGGCGAATTTCTCCGAACATTCCCCCACTCCCTCGATAAAATCGTCGAATTCCTCCAATGACAGCGATGGTGGGATATTCAGCGCGAGAAGAGCGGCTCGAACTTCGCCCGCCGATGCGTTGATGTCCGATCCAGCCCCTGCGAGAGCTTTGAATCCGGCATTGCGCATGTTC
>DSAF01000159.1 GCA_011388305.1 Candidatus Zixiibacteriota bacterium
ATATTCTATGTTAGAGTCGATCAAGATGCTCCGACGAGCGTTCTTACGGACAAGTTCAGAGTTGAGCTTGACGATATAAGCTTAGTCGGTGTTGATATTGTCTGGCCTGTTGACATGACCGACCGTATTTGGGGCGAGGCAACCGACTTCTTCACTCGTGTCGATTCAGTTCGCTACTCCGTCTGGGATAGCCTGAATGACCTTTATTGGAATGGTGCGAGTTTCGTGGAGTCGGACGAAGAAATCTGGAATGAGCCTGCCTTGTATAACTACGATGGTCTCGGATGGTTCCCGCCGGATGTGGTTCCATATCCACATGCCCCGGGAATCGAAGAGGGAACCGGTCAGGTTCTTCAATGGCAGTCTGGCCTTTTCACACAGCCCGATTTCGGCTACTACAGAGTCCGCTCTAAGGCATTTGACGATCTCGGCCATGTGGAAGAGGTATTCACAGAGCATAACGAGAAGGTTCTTCTGTTTGACAACTGTCCTCCCACAATTGAGCCGAGATATCCGGATGCAGGTGCTGTCTATTATATCTGGGATTGGGTAGATAGCTTTGTAGTCTATGCCTATGACGAATGCGGCTTCGGCCCCGGCGGTGTCCATGGAGGCCCGGTGGACGATGTCAAATTCTGGATTATGAACCCCAGAGGCCAGTATTGGGGCTGGATGCCGGTATTGGGATGGCGTTGGCATGACTGGGCGGTTGAACTGCCAGGCGTTCAAATCAACGACAGCCTCTGGCGCCCAAATAATATCCCCATGCTCACTGAAGAGGGACATTACACAATGGTCGTCCGCGCGTGGGATCAAAACGGCAACCTGAGGCTCAATGCATGGAGCTGGACGCTCACCGTTTCCGGCGAGTTCCTAACTGTCGAGGCTCTGCCGAACGACCCGGGACGCGACTGGTTCTTCGTCGATGAAGAGTTCACGCTCCGCGTAATTGCTTGGTCGCATCCGGGTGTTGTCGATGAAAGCTTCTCGCACCAGTTCTTCTTCGGCGACAATATGCCGCTACCGGAGAACTTAGAGATACTCACTCCCGAGCCTTACTGGGCGTTCCGTGGGACTCTCGATGTAGTTGCTAAGTGCGATGTTCCGGTTCTGGGACTAGAGGTGTTCGTGGATGCGCCCACAAGCGGCCTTCCGCGCGCATCGACTGCGCCAATCGACATCATTCAGCTCATCGATGACGACCTCGGCGGCTTCGTAATGGACAATCCGGACGATCAGGGCAACTTCATGTGGTTGCATCACAACCGCACGACGCAAGATCCGCTATACGGTGATGTCGATATCGACACGATGTCCGTGAAGATTCAGGCCTATCACTACTTCCGCGACGAAGATACTGATCCGTTGACTTCCGACTGGCAACCTATCGCGATATTGGACGAGGCCAGCGACGGCGATAGCGTTAGACTCTTGTTCGACAACGATAACGAGTTCACGGAGTATGAGTATAGCATGATTGTCGATCTGGTAATTCAGGGTTTGGGCACAATCGTCCAGACCGACAGAATTATGCTCGGAAGCGGTCGTCCGATTGATAATATTCCTCCGCAGAAGGTCGAGAACCTCAACATTTCCTATGTTGGCGGTGTGACTCTTCTCGAGTGGGATATGGTGACGCACGGCGCAGATGATCCTCCGACACCGGAGATTAACCCGCATGAAAACATCTATTACGAGATCTATCGATTCACCAGCCCAACCGAAGCGTTAGATTCCGGACTCGAACCCACATGGGTAACCGGTTTGGGTGAAACTGAATTCATAGTTCCGGATGTTCTCGACGCAACGCAACCATACTACTATGCCGTCAGAGCACGTGACTTCGATGACAATGTTAGTCCGGAGTTCTCGAACAGAGTCGGCAAAGTCGATTATGAGGTTGCCCCCGGCTTCAGCTGGCTGGGCTATCCTCTGCCGGTTCCGGGCCTTGTCGATCCTAACGACTATATCGCACGCTTGGGCATTCCGTTGGCTGACCTTTATTCGTTCAATAATGCAATCGGCGGATGGGAAGAGTTGCTTGTCGGTGGTTTCGGCAGAGACTTATTCGACGACGGCACCGATAACATCTTCGCATTGTCGGCTTGGACAGGCACTGCGAGATGGACGGGATATGTTCCCGAGCCTGCTGAAGAACTGAACATAGCCTTTGAGCTGTTCCCGGGCTTCAATGGTATTATACTTCCCTTGGTTCGCGACGATTTGACAATGGCAAGTGACCTATACTTTGAGCTTGAAGCTCTGGGTTATGAGCCGGTCTTTGTTTCGCGGAGGGTCCCGGGCGGCGCATGGCAAAGCATTCATGTCGATGGTGAAGGAACAGTCTATCTCGACTTCCCGATTTACCCCGGACATCCCTACATGGTTGGGATAGATGGTGCGGGAGTTTGGCCGGTTTATCCTGACAGGATGCCGAGCTTGAGGAAGAGGTCAATCGATGCCAAGAAGGTCAGCGTTGTCCCCATGCCCAACACTTGCTTCATTCCTTTCTTTGCAGAGGACAATAGCAGAATCGACAGAGTTTCTGTGACTGCGACTTGGGGTGAGCAGGTTAGGACTGGCGATGTGGACGATCACATCATAAGAGTTGAGCTTAGCGACTTCGTCGGTATCAAGCCCGGCGAGCAGGTTCGACTCGAGGTTGTTGGCGATGACGGCCTGTTTGTGGGCGAGAGATTGATTACTGTCGGCGAAGATGGTGTGCACTTGGAGCCGGAGATGGTTCTCGCCAAGACGACGCCAACGCTACCGGAGCACTTCGCGCTTCACGGCAATGTTCCGAACCCGTTCAACCCGGCGACTTCGATTTCGTTCGACCTTCCGGAAAGAGCGGACGTCGATCTTACGATATACAATATCGAAGGTCGTTTGGTTCGCAGGATGGTCAGCAACGAGATGCCCGCGGGCTATCACAATGTTGTCTGGGACGGCAGAGACGAGAGCGGAACAATAGCGCCGGCAGGCGTCTATTTCTACCAGCTTCGTGCGGGAGAGTTCTCAGCGAGACGCCGCATGATGCTTGTCAAGTAGCATGGAGTTGAAGGGGGGCGTGTTATTCACGCCCCCCATAACCAGTTCTCCTAAGAGGCAATTATGCGATATTATACTTTATTGGCCGCAATCCTCGTTGCGTTAACTGCTTTCGGGCAGGGGACGCCTATCTCCATCTACGGCACCATCCTTAATCCCGACATGACGGTTCCAGAGGCGGATTGCATTACTTTCTGCGCCCACTACGGTGTGCAGAGTCTTTGTTTTCCTGAAGACTCCGGAGTCGGCAGGATTCGCTATGATGAAAGCCGCGGCAGTTGGCTCGTCCGAGCGGATAATTTCGACCCCGAGCCGCCTAATGGTGCAGTGATAGAAATTTATTTCTGGAATTTATGCAATGATGAAGGCGCATCGGTTTCGGTGACTATCGACACGAGCTATCCTTCCCACGATATGGGCGAGGTGGTTCTCGGCGAGACCGGAATCAAAGAAGCTTCCCGCCCGGAAGTTGCCGAATTGCAGATTTATCCAAACCCGTTTAACGCCGCGTGTATTATCGAAGGCTCGGCCTCGATTGAAATTCACGACATCTCCGGCAGGGTTGTCCGCACAATCGGCGGTAATGGATGGCTTATGTGGGATGGAACGTCTTCGACCGGCATCGAGTTGCCCTCTGGCATATACTTTGTCCGCGCGGTCGATACCGGTGCAGTTCGTAGGGTTGTATTTCTAAGATAAGAGCGACATATGTCGCTCTTTTTTGAAGAAAGTGTATTGAGAAAACTTGTTAATTGAATCGCCCTATGGGCATAAATTAAGGAGGGACGATGAGAAAATTCCTCGTTGTTCTCAGTTTATTGTTAGTTGGCGCGGCTATGGCTCAACCGGCTTTGCCGCATACTGTCAATGGTTATTTCGAGCGTTTTGACGGCACCATCATCCCCGATGAGTGTCTCCATGTCCGATTTGAGTTCAATGGGCATGAGTTCGACAATACCTCACCGGAATTCTCCTATTTTGAGGAAACCGGCCTGTTCTTGCTACAAATCACCGATGATCTCTTCGATCCCGATGATATCATCACAGTATATGTCGGTGATTCATGCCTCTATGAGGACATGACCCACTTCGCCGCATTCAGCGGAGGTCTTGAAACCGATATCGGTCGAATTAAGTTGACGCCCATTACCGGCCTCCGGCCAGTTCTTTTGGGTGGTTTCATTGCGCCCGAAACGGGTTATGTTACCTCGGAGTTCGAATTCGGTGTCACTTATGTCTCAAATCCTTGGAACCGCGCCGCCGAACTGGTTCAGCTGTGGGTCGGCGATGAGTTGGCGTGGGAGATGGACAGATTGGGCGAAGATCCGCCCACATGGGCTACCGGCGAGGCGTTCAGAATTTTCGTCGATGGCGCAGAGATAGGCAGAGGAGACCATACGTATCGATTCTACGCGGAGGACATTCTTGGGCTTCCGGTGTGGACCGATCCGGTAGCTTTTACTATCATGAACACTCCGCCGGCAATCACCGGCGCACACATCGATATCGATCCCGAGCCGGCGACGGTTACCTCGGCCCTCACTGCCGTTCCCGCCGGATGGGAAGACCCCGATGGCGACGAGCCGGGATACATCTATCGCTGGTTCGTCAACGATGCTGAAGTAGGCGAGGAGACAGCGACTTTGACCGCGCCGTTCTTTGGCAAGGGCGATATCGTTTACTGTGAAGTCACCCCGTTCGACGGAATCGACGAGGGCGAGCCGGTTGTCACCGAGCCGGTGGCGATTGAAAACACCGCTCCCGGCGCGCCTGTCATCTCGTTCGTTCCGGTTCCGCCTTTCGATAACGACAATATTAATGTAATAATAGATGAGGACGCATTCGATCCTGACGGCGACGAGCTGTTCTATTCCTATGAGTGGACAATCGACGGCACTATCGTTGGCGATGGATCGGGAATGCTGGATGCCTCCGAGACTGCCCCCGGCGACAACATTCGCGTTGATGTTTGGGCGAGCGACGGCGAAGCGGAAGGCCCGGTTGTGAGCCTCGAGTTCGCAATTGAGTGGCCAGTTCTCTCCGACGGCTCGGTGGCACCTGTCGAGGGCGCTCCCGATGAGACATACAGATACGAAGTAATATACACCTCTGCTCGGGATATCCCCGCCGACGCCATTTATGCGGTTATCGACGGCGAAGAGTTCGCCATGTCCGATATGATACCGATTGACCGCGTTTGGTCGGAAGGCGTGCTGTTCTTCTATGAGACGACACTCCCGTTCGGCGAGCATACATTCGCATTTACCGGCTTTGATATGGAAGGCAACGAGGCTCTCGGCGAAGAGCACGTCCGTCCCGGGCCGGTGCAATTGAACGAGCTTCCCGTGATTACTTCCATCGAAATAGAGCCTTTTCCGACCGCCACGGTAGCAGATGTTATCGTAGTGACGGCTGAGGCCGAGGACGCCGACGGCGACGAAGTCGAACTATCATACCAGTGGTTCAATGAAGATGGCGCCATAGAGGGTGCCACGGAAAGCCGACTCACCGCTGAACACTTCGCCAAAGGCGATGTAGTTTGGTGCGAGGTGACGCCGTTCGACGGCTGGGAATATGGCGAACCCATCACCAGCGATCTCGTGGAAATCATCAATACGCCGCCGGTTGTGGAGTCTGCGATTATCGAATCCGACCCGCACGATTGGTTCAACAAGCTCGCCGAGTTGGTTGCGGTTGTCGTGGCCGATGACATCGACGGCGATCCGCTGGACTTCGAATTTGTATGGTTCGTCAACGACGAGCCTATCGATGCCGAAGGCGAGAGGCTTGGCGGCGAGAACTTCAATCGCGGCGATTTGGTTCACTTCGAAGTGACGGCGACAGACGATGAAGGTGCTTTCGATGCCATGATTTCCGAGCCGGTAGAGATTCTCAACTCGTGGCCGATTTTCGAGGTCGTCGAGTTGCATCCTGAAGCTCCGACGACAGTGGACGAGCTTAATATTCACGCAATAGTCAGCGACGCCGATCACGACGAGATAGTGCTTTCGTATGAGTGGTGGCTCAACGGCCATCTCATCGACTGGGCGGAGCACTTCGTTCCGCGCCACATGACCCGCAAGGGACAGCATTGGCAGGCGAGAATTATCGCCGACGACGGTTTTATCGTTGTGGCCGACGAGACGGACGAAGTCGTTATTGGCAACTTCATCCCCGAAGTTCACACGATAGTCGAGACCATCGTTGTATGGGGTGTCCCATACTCGAACCGCGTTCACGCATTCGATGCCGACCCGCTTGATCGCCTTGAGTGGCGTATCGTGGAGGGGCCGGAAAATCTGGAAATCGATCCCGCGACGGGCGCGATTTTCTGGACAGTATTCGATGAGGAGGAAACGCTCGGCGTCTTCCCGACAATTATCGAGGTGACGGACGGCGAGGACGAGGTGACGGTCGAGTTCAACCTTCGCCTATATCCGATTGGCCACGATCTATTCGCGCCGCGCAATCTCGACGCATTGAGCGGATATGTTCATTCCATCCCGATGAACTGGGAGAGGCCGAATATTTTCGGCATTTATCCCATTCTGCCGCTGACTTTCACGAACTACGAAGTTCAGCGTTCATCCGAAATTGACGATTGGCGGACGGTCGGTTCGCCTGCCGGTTTGGGGTTCGTCGATGCAACGGCGCCCCCCGGCGTCACTCACTTCTACCGCGTCCGCGCGATTTATCACGAGGGCGTTAGCGCTTGGTCGAACGTAGATTTCGCCACAGCCGGCACAACTAATTCCGACATGATTTACTCCGCATACACATATAATGCTTCGCCGGTGCTCGATGGCGAGATTAGCCCGGGCGAATGGGCTGACGCCACGCAACTCACCGTCGGCGCGCAGAAGTTCTACGTTAAGAATACGGAGAACACGCTTTATATCGCGTTCGTGGATGGCGAGGACTTCAGCCTCAACACCGGCGACGCTTTCTATGTTCAAGTCGAAGATAATTATAACCGTCGTTGGCCGGCAGACTTAGGGAGCTGGGAAGGCGAATATCGCGTGACGGCTCTCGAGGACGGCCTCGCGGAAGCTACCTTCCAAGGCATCTCCGGAACTTTCCCCGGCCCGATTGCGAGAGATGCTCGAATAACAAGCCCCGCGGTTCGCGGCGCAGTGGGCGGCGGCGATGGCGGTGCCGTTGTATATGAGCTTGCTATTGATATCGGCGATGACCTTCCCGAGCAGATTAACAGTGCCATAGGCAATGTCGTAGGATTCCGCTTCGCGGCATACGACGCCGGAACATATTCATGGACGCAAGTCTGGACTCCGGGGAGCATTAACATCAACCCCGAGAGCTTCGGCGGCCTAATGCTCGGCATTGGCGAGGGCGGCCCGAACTTCGTCGTTTGGCCGAGAATGCTCGATGTCACCGTCCTCGAGGGCGAGACCGCGACGAGACCGCTTTGGCTTTCGAATCAAGGCAACGGAGAGATAGACTTTAACATCTTCGAGACATTCGTGCCATTCTGGGAGTTCGACCGCTCGCCGATGAACCCCGTGCTCCTTTTCACAGACGATGCTAATTCTTGGCTCGGAATGGGCGCGCTGGACTTCTTCGGCTTCGGATACGATGTGGTCAACACAGTCGAGGACTTCGTCAGCCGGCTCTCGACCGAGGATTATCTTGCGACAATTATCACTATGGAATCGGGGCTAAATTTGGCGGCTCTCGGCGTTCTCGAGGGCTTTATCTTCGATGGTGGCAAGGCTATTATCACCTGTCCGAACCTCTATGGCCTTCGCACCCACACAATTTGGGACGAGATTGGCGTCGATGTGTTCGCAACTCTTGGTGCGATACCGAGTGCTCTTACTTGGGACATGCCCGAGCACCAAATATTCCATACACCACTCCGCCTGCCGCCTTCTGTCGAAATCCTCGCGGGGATGTTCGATAACTACGGCGACGGCATTCTGCCGGTGACAGGCGCCTCGCTTGCGAGCTTCGACGAACTGCCCGCTCCGGGGAACTCGGCGATATCTCTCGCCGCTGACGGCGCAGTATTCATCAACAGCTTCGCCATCAGTGAAGACCTCTTCGGCACCGGTGCTCCGTTAGGCCTCGAACTGCTCATTAACCAGATTTATCATTTGATTTCGGTTGAGGATATTCCTTGGCTTTCCGCAACCCCGGAGTCCGGCAGGCTCGCCAGCTATGCCACTACCGAGGGAACGGTGCTATTCGACGCCACAGAAATGCCTGCGGGCGATTATGTGGGCTATCTCGTTGCCACATCGACGGATCCGGGCACCCCGATGGTTCCGGTGCAGTGTGTGCTACATGTCCGCGAGCCGGATTACAAGCTCGCGAGATTCGCTTTCCCGCCGGAGCTTATGATGGTCAGGCCATCGCAAGTTATAGAGCTTCCGATTATGGCCAGCGGACTGCATCTCTCGCGCGTCACCGAGGTGACAATGACGGTGAGGACGAACGAATTCGTTATCTCCCCGACCAATGTATTCAGTGATGAATACGATTGGGAGGTCCTTTCATATAACCTCGACCACATCACATTCAGAGTCTCCCATCCGACGGGCTGGTTCTTGGACGACGGCGTTCTCTGCAATGTGAGCTTCCAAGTCAGGCCGTTTGCGCCCGCGGGAGCATCGAGCTTCCTTCAGATTACTGGAGTTTCGTATAATGAGGGAACTTTCATCGAGGCCACCGAAACCGTGAACGGAAGGGTTATGGTCGAGTCCGGCGAGGCCGATTGGCAGGTCATGCTCCGTTTCTCGCGCGGTCTTTTGGAGGATAACCTCTTCATCGGTGTCCATCCGCTGGGCACGAATATGTTCGACGATGGCTTGGATATGCTCGATGCCGGCGGTGTCGATTGGTTCAACGCCTATATCGACATCTCCGAGTTCGACCCGGACGCCCCCCGTCTCGACGGCGATATCCGCAGTTCCGCCGATGATCTCATTATCTGGCAGATTTATCCGGGGGACTCGGCGGGCAAGCTGGAGTGGACTTTCCGCGATGAGGATACCCTCTCGATGATGGGAAGCCTCTATCTCAACGGCGTAATCGACATGAAAACGACTTCCGTCTATTTCTATGAGGCGGGCGAGGAGATGTTCATTGTCTATCGCGCCGCCGGCGATTCGCCGTTTGAAGTTACGCTCCATCCCGGGTGGAATATGGTGGCCTTGCCCATCATTCTCCCGATAGAAGAGCCTACGCTGGCGAATGTCTATCCCGGTGCCGCGTTCGCGTATTACTTTGATACGGGGACGAATATGTGGGTTGAGGCGGACAGGATAGAGCCGGGAGTCGGCTATGTTGTCCTCTCGACTGCCGAGAGGCATTATTCCCTCTGGGGACGCCCTCTCGATGGGTTCAACTTCCCACTCGTTCCCGGATGGAATCTCATCGGCTCGATATATCGAAACGTCGATTTCTCATCGCCTCTCACGGATCCCGCCGGCGCGGTGATGGGATTGCCCGAACACGCCACTCATTGGGACGTCAATCTTGGTGAGTATGTCTTCACCGATGTCCTTCAGTCTGGCAAAGGCTATTTCGTTGCGGCGCGCATAGAGGCGACGCTCATCGTTCCCGGATTGGGCATGGCCAAGGCGGTCGCGCCGGAGATTGAGAATTCGACTCTGCTCCGCGTGAAGTCCGCCGATGAGGACATTACCCTCAAACTCGGCACAGCGAGAGAGAATTGGTTCATCCCGATTCCTCCGGCTGTTGATGGAAGTAGCCCCTTCGCAAGCCTTTCCTTCGATGGATGGACTTCTTCCGAGGTCTATCTCACGAAGTCCGGCTCATGTGAGCTGGTAGTCTCCGGTCCGGCGATGTTGTTCGTCGATGGGGATGCTGATTTGGCGATAGAGATTGACGGCAGGCTTGTTCCGCTTCGCGGCGAGGTTCACATCCCCGTGTCGGGGGCGTATAAAGTTGTCGGGAGCAATCTGCCGAACGAATTCGCATTGCACCCCAACGCGCCGAACCCGTTCAACCCGGCGACATCAATCGCGTTCGACCTGCCGGCAGATAGCGATGTTCGTCTCGAGGTGTTCGACTTGCTCGGAAGGCATGTCCGGACGCTCGAGAACGACAAGCTTTCGGCCGGTAGATACAGCGTTGTTTGGGACGGACGGGACAGCGGTGGAAGAGAGGTTCCCACGGGTATTTACCTTTATCGCATCGAGGCGGGAGAGTTTAGAACCTCCCGTCGGATGCTTCTACTTAAGTAGAACTTATACAATAGCCCCGCCATCGGCGGGGCTATTCCTTTTGAATTAGTGGTTGGGGTCGGGATTTGCGACCCCATTTTGATAAATCTAAATCTATATCAGCCTGAAAGGCAAGGAGGAATAATGAAAAAGGTATTACCCATACTTTTTCTCGTTCTGATTGCGAGTTTGACTTTAGCACAGCCTCTGCCACATATGATTGTGGGAATTCTCCGAAATTCCGATGGAACCTACCCTAATCCCGAGTGCATTATCTTCGAGGCATGGGTTTCGACTCGTCCGGATGAAGTTCTGACGAACGAATCTACCAGTTGCGGCTTCG
>DSAF01000162.1 GCA_011388305.1 Candidatus Zixiibacteriota bacterium
GTGTTTAGCATGCACATTTACCGAACAAGGAGACGGAATTTCGCCCTTGACTTTTCGCAAATTAAAATTAAAATAAAGGATTGTTATGCGTATTTACAAAAGGAAAAATATATGGTATGTAGATTATGTTTACAAAGGCAAGAGAACAAGAAAGGCTATTGGACCAAATAAGAAGATAGCCCAGATGTGTTTAAATGACATTCAACTGCGTATATCGAGGGAAGAAAACCTCGGCATATTCCAAAACGAAGCTGTTCTTTTCAAGGATTATGCAGAGCAATACCTTTCCTATTCAAAAAATAATAAGGCCGAAGGTTCATACAAGCGCGACATCACGAACATTAAGAATCTTACAAAAGCCTTTGGAGATTTTCTTTTAGGTGAAATTAAGCCCGATCAAATAGAGAAGTATAAAATAGAACGCCGAAAAGTAGTATCATCAATATCAATAAATCGTGAGCTTTCTTGCCTTTTTCATATGTTTACTGTTGCAATCCAAACGGGCGTAATCCATGAGAACCCGTTAAAGGGCGTTAAGAAGCTAAAAGAACCCCCCGGCAGATTGAGATATTTGTCGCTCGACGAGATTGACAGATTGCTTGATGTTTCAGATGGGTATTTACGCGATATTATTATGACTGCACTGAATACGGGCATGCGCTACACCGAGATCCTTGAGCTTGAGTGGCAGGCAGTTGATCTCGACAACGGTATTATTACACTCAAGAAAACAAAAAGTGGTAAAATACGGATGATCCCGATTAACCTTGCGCTTAAAGAGACACTCGTGTCAATTATTCGAGGAAGCCAGAATCAAAAAAGTCGAGTTTATTTAAGAGACGGGAAGCCCATTAAGGACATCAGATATCTTTTTGCGAAAGCCTTGAAGGAAGCCGAGATTAGTGATTTCCATTTCCACGACCTGCGGCACACATTCGCTTCGCATTTAGTTATGAGCGGTGCGCCTATTCAAGTAGTTCAACAGATATTGGGACACAGCACGATACAGATGACGATGCGCTATGCTCATTTAGCACAGGACTACGTTGTTGAGGCCATGAACAACTACTGTAACAGAATTCATCGAAAAGGCACAAATATGGCACATGACCATTCTTCAAAAGATAGAGGGTCGCATCAAAGGTAGATAGAACAAGCATTGCCGGAGTGGCGGAATAGGCAGACGCAAGGGACTTAAAATCCCTCGATGTTCGCATCGTGCCGGTTCAAGTCCGGCCTCCGGCATTTTTTATTGGGCTTCGGCCTGTTAACCTCTCCCGAGTAAAGCCAATTGCATATGGCCTCCGCAGGCGCTCCCGTTGGTCGCGCTCGATTTACATGGGATACAATTTGCGTTGGGGCTTCGGCCTGTTAACCTCTCCCGGGTAAAGCCAATTGCATATGGCCTCCGCAGGCGCGACTATCGTCATTGGCGAATTTACGGCATCATCCGAAGATACTTGCCCGTCCAGCCCATGCGCTCGTAAAACTCGATGGCATAGCGGTTGTCCACGCCCACATGAAGGGCTATCTTCCCCGATGTGATTTCTGCCGATGTTTCCAGTAAGAGCTTGCCCACGCCTCGGCCTCGTGCTTCCGGGGCTGTTGCAATATATGCAAGGTGATACGCCGGCTGAAATTTTTCGAACGGGGTCGGCGTGATAACAAGAACGCCGAGCCTAATGCCTTCGCCATCGACGGCCTCGATGCGCCAGCCGCCATTGCCGGCGACGCAAATCGCCTCGATAACTTCATCGGACGGGTCGCGGAACTCGCCCATAAATCGGTTTAAGTCGTCAATATAGTTATGCAGTGCCTCGGGCGAGTCGAGCTTGGCCTCACGCGCCACAATGCCGTTCTTCTCTTTATGAATCACCATTTCCACCAATCTTTTCCATGATTTCTTCAGGGTAAAGTTCGAGCGGCTTCATTTCGTCCAAATCGCGCGCCTCCCCCGCCTTTTGATCAACGCCGTCCTCATATTTGCGCAATTCATTGAACGGCGTCTCTACAATGATGCCGCCATTGCCGTTTGAGTTGAGATAATGATATTGCATGGGAATTTTGCCGTATCCGCCGGGGATATCGAGGATGAAGTGCGGAATGCAGTATCCGGGAATTGTCCCTCGAAGCTCGCGAAGAATATTCATACCGCGCTTTATGCTTGCACGGAAATGAGAAATCCCCTGCGCCTTGTCGAGATGGTGCATGTAATATGGTTTCACCCGAGCGCGGACGAGCGCCCAGTTAAGCTCGCGCTGTGTCTCGATGTCATCGTTCACGCCCTTGAGTAGCACGCCTTGATTGAGAACGGGAATGCCGTTATCGACAAGTTTCGCGATATGTTCGACTGCGATGTCCGATAGTTCCCGCGGATGATTGAAGTGGGTGACAATCCATACGGGATTAAAGCGTTTGAGTCCCTCGGCCAGCTCGTCCGTAATGCGATACGGATTCCATACCGGCATTCGCGTGTGAATTCGGATCGTCCAAACATGTTCCATAGCCTTCAGCCTATCCAAAATCGCGAAGACTTTCTCGTCGATGAGCATGAGCGGGTCGCCACCGGTGAGTATGACCTCGTGGATTTCGTTGTGTTTCTCTATGTAATCCAACGCCTTATCGAGTTGCTTTTTCGTCAGCTGAAAATCCTCTTTGCCGGCTAGCCGCCTTCGAAAGCAATATCGACAATAGCCGCCGCATTCCGGAGTAGGATAGAGTAAAACCCTGTCCTCATATCTGTGGGTAATCGCCTTCACAGGCTGATTGTCGAGGTCTTCGTTCGTGTCGCCTATTGGGTCGGCAAGCTCGCCTTTACGGAATCTCAGCTCGCGGATGTCCGGCACGGCCATCTTGCGAAGCGGGTCTTTCGGGTCGTCGAAGTCGATAAGGTCGAGATAATACGGCGTTATTTGCATTCGGAAGCGCGAGCAGACTTTTTGCAACTGGGCAAGTTCTTTGCCCGAGATGTCTATCTTATCCGCGAGTTGCTCCGGAGTGCTAATCGAATATTTTTGCTCTTCTAACCATCTTAACATCTTTTTTACACCTCTCGATACTGAAAACCAATCACTATGATTAGAGATAGTAGGCAGTTTCTGATTATGCTTATGAATGGAGTGGAACAAGTCCATTAGGACAAGTTTGATATATTATATGGATAGATTTGCATTTTTCAAGCAAAATATGAAAAAAATCTGATAATTCCCACATCCACGAGCAATATATTGAATTTTTTACGCGCTTAAAACGAATGATGCGTTTGACATTCGCCGCGAAAGAATATATATTTACGGGCAAACGAACTGGAGGATATTATGGCAATTCGCGTTAGATTCGCGCCCTCGCCGACGGGGCTTCCGCATGTGGGCGTCATCCGCACGGCGATTTTCGATTGGCTCTTGGCGAGGCATTATCACGGGCAATTTATACTTCGCATCGAGGACACCGACCGGTCGCGCTATGTCGAGGGCGCGGTGGAGGAGATTATCGGCGCGCTGAAATGGCTCGGCATGGACATCGACGAGGGGCCGGGGCAGATTGGCGGCGACCACGGGCCGTATTTTCAGAGCAAACGACTTTCGCTATATCACCGATACGCGGACTACCTCGTCGAGAGCGGGAAAGCATACTGGTGCGACTGCTCCGCCGAGCGGCTGGACGAACTCCGCGCCTCGCAGGAGGCCGCCAAACAGGACATTCGATACGATAACCTCTGCAGAGAACTCGCCCTCGAAGGCTCCCCCGGCGACGGCAAACACGTCCTCCGCTTCAAAATCCCCGAAGGCGGCACGACGACATTTCACGACGAGCTTCGCGGGGACATCACAGTCGAGAACGCGACGCTCGACGATTTGGTGCTCATCAAACGCGACGGCTTCCCGACATATCACTTCGCCTGTTGCATAGATGACCACCACATGGCGATTTCCCACGTCCTCCGTGGCGAGGAGTGGATTCCCTCCGCGCCGAAGCACCAGCTTATTTATGAGGCAATCGGTGCCGAGCCGCCGAAATTCGTGCATGTGCCGGTTATTCTCGGGCCGGACAAGAAGAAGCTCTCCAAGCGGCACGGCGCGACTAACGTCTTGGAATACAAGAACATGGGCTATCTGCCGGAGGCACTGTTCAACTTCCTCGCGCTCATCGGTTGGAACCCCGGCGACGACGAGGAAATTCTCCCGCGCGAGGAGCTTGTCGAAAAATTCTCCGTCGAACGCATTAACACATCCGCGGGCGTTTTCGACATCGAAAAGCTGGACTGGATGAACGGCGCATATATCCGCGCGATGGACACCGGCGAGCTGACTTCGCGCCTGAAACCCTTCATGGCCGAATGGGGCTGGATTGACGGCAATTGGGAGCCGTGGGGAGAGGATTACGTCGAGTCCGTAGTCGAACTGATGAAGGAGCGCATGAACCGCCTGACAGAGCTTCGCGAGAAAGCGGGCTTCTTCTTCGAGGATTTTGACGGCTTCGACCCGGCGGATGTCAAGAAAAGTTTCAGAGGCGACGACATTCTATCTCGCCTGCGGATGGTTCGGGATGCTCTGGCGAATTGCGACTTCTCGCTAACTGCGCTCGAATCTGCGGTGCGCGGGACGGCGGATGCGCTCGAAGTCGGTGCAGGGAAGATTATCCATCCCGTTCGCCTTGCGGCCAGCGGAGTTACCGCCGGCCCGGGGCTGTTCGAAATGCTCGAGCTTCTCGGCAAAGACCGCGTGCTCGCGCGCATCGACAAAGCGATTGCGTGGGTCGAGGCGCAATGAGAAAGTTTTTCGCTGTATTGGCTTTTCTGCTCGCTGGGGCCGCGATTGCCGAAACATGGACGCTCACCGTCGAAATTGCTGGTCTTCGGAGCAAAAAAGGCTATATTGAGCTTGGCCTATACGATAATCCCGACGGCTTCCCAAAAGAGGATGAGGATTTTGCGAAAGCCCGCGTCGAGGTCGATTCGACTCATGTCATCATGGAGTTCGAGGGCCTTCCGCAAGGCGAATACGCCATAGCGTTTTACCACGACGAGAACGCCGATGGAAAGTTCAACAAGAACTTTCTGGGAATTCCCCGCGAGGGCTATGGCTTCTCCAACGACGCGAGGCCGAAGCTCTCCGCGCCGTCTTTCGATGAATGCGCGTTTTCCATCGATGGCGACACGACAATCACCATAACTATCGTTTATTGATAGCGACGATTATTATCTTTTACTCCGGTGGTTTGCCGATGAAACTGAAATACTGCTTCCTTGTCGTTATCCTCGCGACTTCTGCGCTGTTTGCCCAAAGGTGCATAGTCTCCGGCTATGTCCGCGATGCCTCGACCGGTGAGGCCATCGCCGGCGCGAATGTCAAAGTCGAAGGCGAGCCGTTCGGTTCAGCCGCGAATATCCACGGATATTACACGATTACCGCTCTGCCAGCGGGAGGGCCATATTCGTTGGCAATCTCCGCCGTCGGCTATTCCACCGTCAAGAGGCAAATCGTCTGTCGCGGCGAACATATCCGCCTCGATGTCGAACTCGAGCCGGAGGCCATTGTGGGCGAGGAAGTCGTGATCCGCGCAAGGCGCGTCGGCGGAATGATGGACCCCTATGTCGGACATATGGTTATCAAAAGCGACCTCATCCGCCATGCTCCGGGGCTTGTCGAGCCAGACCTATTCCGAACACTGCAGATGCTCCCCGGTGTGAACTCAATCTCCGACTACTCTAGCGGACTATACATCTGGGGCGGCTCGCCCAGCGACAATCTCGTTCTGCTCGACAACATCGAGGTATATAACCCGACGCATCTGATGGGCTTTTTCAGCACATTTATCGTCGATGCGGTGCGCGAGGTGAACCTCGTCAAAGGCGGATATCCCGCGAAGTGGGGCGGACGGCTCGGTTCGGTGCTCGAGGTGACTAACAAGGACGGCAATCGCAGAGAATTCCACGGAAACGCCGAGCTGTCGCTACTTTCCGGCAAACTCTTCCTCGAAGGGCCGATGCACAAGGGCAGTTGGATGGTCGCCGGAAGGCGGACGTGGATTGACCTCGCGACGGCTATGATGGAACGCAACGGCATAATGGACGAGCATATACCGTATTATTTTTATGACTTTCAAGGCAAAGTCAACCGCGATTTGAGCGACCGCGACAAGCTGTCTTTCAGCTTCTATGGCGGCGACGATGTGTTCGCTATCGAGAACGACCCGCCCGAGCCGATGGACGGAGACACGCTCGCCCGTGATGACGAGGGCGACGATTTCGAGTATCGATGGGGCAATCTCACTTTCAGCACGCAGTGGACTCGCATTTTCAACGAGAGGCTGTTCGGGCACTTCGTGCTCGCGGGAAGCATGTTCCGCACCAAACTCTCCGCCGACGGCGATGAAATGGAGCTGACAGACCGAATCGGCGATATGACGCTAAAAAGCGACATGTCATACGCTTACACGGACAAGCATTTCCTGACTTTCGGCGGAATGCTCAAGTGGCGCGAGGTCAAGAACTACTTTCGCGTGACGGAGTTCGAGGAAGGCGTCCGCGCCCGCGAATTCGTCTCAGACAAGAACACGGGCGCATCGCTGATTGCGCTATACGCGCAGGACGAGTTCAGCCCGAACGTTCTATGGAAAGTGCAAAGCGGCCTCCGCATGGAGTTCGCCACGAACGGCAACTATCTCCGCGTAGGCCCGAGGCTCTCCGCCCAGCGCCTTCTGGATGAATCGACGACTCTTCGCATGGCTTACGGAAGATATTATCAATACATCCATCTTGTTAATCCCTTGGAAGACATGGGAATAGCTGTTTTCGACAGCTGGGTGCCGATAGACGAAAACATAAAACCCGCCGTCTCCGACCACTTTGTGGTAGGAATCGAGACTGACCGCTTCGCCCCGCATATCTCCGCGAATGCATATTTCAAGCGAATGGATAATCTTCTCGAGTCGCGCGAGGAAATTGACTTCGACTCTGAAGGCAACCTGCGCGCCCGATTTCATGTCGGCAAGGGTTGGGCGTCGGGATTCGATGTTGCGATGGAGGGCAAGGTAGGCCGTTTCGCCGGATGGGCGGGATACGCACTCGGATGGACCCGCCGAACAATGCCCGAGCTTAACAACGGCAAGTCATACCCGCCGAAATACGACCGCCTCCACACGCTCAAGCTTCACCTCGCATACGAGCCTTCAGAGCGATTGACGCTCTCGGCGGGATTCAACTACGGCACCGGCCAGCCTACCACCGAGCCGGTGGGGTTCGAGGAGCTTTCTGACCCTTGGTATCGCTACTTCTATCCGATTTGGGACGGCAGTCGCCACAACGCCAGACTGCCGGACTATCATCGGTTGGACTTGGGGGTGAATTGGGTCGCGCACGACGGCAGATGGAAGCTCATGCCGTATCTTCAGATACTGAACATTTACAACCGCAAGAATGTGCTATACAGGCAGTGGGACTATCCTTCGGTTGGCGACTCCGATCCGGACGACTCTTATATGCTTCCGTTCTTGCCGAGCTTCGGGGTTCGGGCGGAGTTTTAGTTAATTGGTGCGCGGAACCGCTATTTCTTCAACATAGTGAGGAGCATTTTGAAGCGCGATGTTGCGCGGACGGCATGCGGAATGTCCGCAGGCATGAGGATAATCTGTCCCGCGCCGACGTTATTAGCTTTTCCGCCGATAATGAATTCGCCCTCGCCGTCGAGGACTTGGACGAGCGCATCGAAAGGCGCGGTGTGTTCGCTAAGGCTCTGCCCCTCGTCGAACGCTAAAACCGTCACCGTGCCGGACTCTTTCTCGGCAATCGTCCGGCTGACTATCGCCGATTCGTTGTAATCCACGAGTTCGGCCAAATTGTGGACTTGTGCGCCCTCTATGAGTGGCTTTTGTTCTCTCTTGACTGTCATATTAAAACTCCTTTCAAAAGCTTATCTGAGGTCGATTTCCTCGCCGCCGCGCAGGTCAATGCCCTCGCCGCCGAGCTGGCGTAAGTCTATCTCATCTGCGCCTGCGTCTCTGCGAAGGTCTATCGGCTCGGCAATGTTTTTCGCGACGATATAGTAGAATTCGGTATCCATTCTCCCGCCGATTGCCGGCTCGCCAGTGCCGATAAACGTAATCGTGCCCGTGCCGCAATTGAAAGTGCCGTTGTTGATCCACTCGCCATAGACGTGAAGATTGCCGACATCGCCATTGAGCGTGCCATCGAGGATGATGTTCTTGCACACACATGTCCCGTCGTCGGTGTCAACAATGGGGAAGCGAGCGTAGAGAGGTCTCGATGGGATAATCGCGTCGGTAGTCGCCGTCGGCGGGGTGCATTGCCCCCAGTTGAGGGGATTCGTCCAATTGAAGTCTGCATACCCCGTCCACACGCCGACGGGCGCATCGTTGTAAATTCTCACCGTAATGAGGTTCGATGTCGCAGGATTATCTGTCGCACAAGGCTCGCTCGAAGTCAAAATGCAGACTATCTCGTCGCCGTCTTCGAGCGCAGGATCGGTGTATGTGGGACTGTCATCGCCGACATCGACGCCGTTTTTGCGCCATTGATAACTCGGCGAACTCCCCGGATTGACAGGGCTTGCGGTAAATGTAGCGCTTTCGCCTACACATATTGCCGAGTCCGGGTCGGCTGTTATGGTGACGCTGACGGGCAACCATGGATTCACCGTGACGGTCACGCTTCCGCAGGCGTCCGACCATTCGCCGGAGGCCGTATTGTATGCGCGGATATAGTATGTTCCCGATGACCCCGCAGTGAAGGTCTCGCCGCTACCGAGGTCTGTCCGCGTCCCGCAGGATGTTCCCTGCCAATACCAAACTATGCCGTCATAAGGAGTGCCCGAGCGGGTGAGGATTTGCGGCCCGCATGGCTCGCTCGATGCGTTTGGATTAGGAGGGTTCGGCGGCGTCAAGTTCTCCGTGATGCGAAGGACATAGTGATAGTCCATGAACAAGCAAACTCCAAAGAAACAGCCGTCGGGTCTGCTGTCGAGCATCAAATAGTATGGGCTGTCCTCGGCGCGGAGATACACTCCCGTCATACTATGAGTCCCTGAACCGCTTCGTGTGTTCATTGAAAGACACCCCGAGGACGGCGCAGGACAAGATGTATGCAGAACCATACCGCTACCCCTTACAAGAAAGGGATAGAGAAAATCGTTCATCGGTTCGAGTTCGATGTCAACAACAATATCGGAGTAAACATCGAGCATGTAAATCACATCGTTGCCACCATCGTAGTCGCCGAGGCAGGTCGATGAGTAATTGTTGCCCTTGTTCTCCGTGCTACGCGGCGGGCGATACGGCAAAAGCGACGGCTCGGGCGTGCTGTAAGGCAGTTCCCCCGGAAGCATCACCAGATAGGGCTTGTCGCAGTTCGCTCCGCCTTCGGCCTGTTGTATCGTAAGAGAGAAACTTTCGATGCAATCGCTGAAGTCGGGATTGACATCGACCATAATGTAATATGTTCCCGGCTCGAGAGTGGCGTCGTAAATCCCATACGGCAAAATAATGCTGAAAGGATTCATGCTTCTACTATAATATAGACAGTCGCCGGTCGGGGGGCATTCATCATCGATTAGGATAGCCGTGCCAAATGGGAAAAGCATGTTACCGAGCAAAATATCGACAAACACCGTCTCCGTCACGTGAACCTCGAATATGATGTCCTCTCCCCCATCGAAAGAACCAAGACAACTGCTGGTATAGTTGTTCACCCTTCCGCAGGTGAACTGTTGAGTGAGAGTAATGGGCAACGCGGCCTCATTCACTGTTATCACTTCCGCCGGCCTGTCGCAGTCGCTGGGGGCGGTAATCAGAAGGTCGAAGTCGGGAATGCTTCCGCCGTCGGAATCCACCATCAGGTAATAAGTTCCGGTGGATAGTGAGATTTCCGTCACGCTGTGCGGGCTTGCCGAGGAATTCGTGCTCTGGGCGATGCAGGTGCCGCCGGGGGGACAGGTGTTTGCCAGCGCAAATGCCGTTCCCGCGGTCGTCTTCGGGTCGAGCGTGATGTCTATGATCATTTCTCTGTTGACATTGAGGCGATACATGATATCCTCGCCCGCGTCATAAGTGCCGAGGCAGGTGGTGCTGTAATTATTGCTCCTGCCGGTCGTCCATTGGTTTCTGTCGAGATATGCCAAATCAGCGGGAAGATTCACCACATTAGGCGTCGAGCAGTCGTTGCCGACATTACAGTCCGTCCATGTGACGTAAAGGTTCCATCTGCCGTAGCAATATCCAACCTCCTCGACTTTAAAGCGCCAAACCTGATCCGGATCGCCGCATGTCGATGACGGGTCGTAGTCAAATGGATTATACGGCCCGCATGTCTCGGTCCAGCCGCTACTTCGAGCGGGGCGACAGTCCCAAGTCGAGCAGTCGGTGCGCGTCGGGAAATAGACATAGAGGTCGTAATTATCGTCGTCGTCGGTGATGGTCATTCTCCATGTGACATTCCGCGCGCCCGCAGGGATGATGACTTCCGTGCAACCCACGCCCGAACCGTAGCCAGTCGTTGACCACTCGCCCGCAAGAAGCGCCGCAGACGCGAGGAAAATCCCCGCGAGAAGGAATATCGAACAAATTTTTATCGCTCGTCTCATA
>DSAF01000058.1 GCA_011388305.1 Candidatus Zixiibacteriota bacterium
CGCCTCAAGCGCAGAGGCGCGAGAACCTCCGCGAACAGCACTCGACCAAAGACGGATACGCCGTCGGTGGCGGACAAGGCGCAGGACAGCCTATCCCCCCGCCGCAAAGAGGCAGGCCGAAAGCACCCGTCGTCAAGAGCGAGAGAGTAGGAAGGAACGACCCATGCCCATGCGGAAGCGGCAAGAAATACAAGCAATGTTGCGGGCGATAGCGTTAGCTTCGCTTGTCGCAGTCTCGGCTATGGCGAATGTCGGTGTGTTCGTCCACTACTCGCCCTCACTGCCACTCTCCGGCGACTGGTTCGACCATGTCGATCACTTTCCCGTGCACGAGTTCGGCGCGGCGGTGGAATTCCCCGGGCCTGCCGTATTCAAGTGGCGAATCGAGGGCAATATGGTGAATTTCCCCGAGGAGGGCGTTCTTTCTGAGGGGCTTGCATATTGGGGCGGCGTAGGAGTTGTCGCTCATTATCACGTGGGCGATTTTCTCGTGCTCTCATTTGGGCCTCAGTTCTTGATTGGCCGAGTGCAGGCGCAGGGAACCATCGAGATGATGGAACCGGGCGAGCGACACCTTATCGACTTCGACGGCGACGGCACCGGCGCGGGAATCGGCATGACCGGCGCGGTCGGTATCAAAGTCGGCGAGAACTTGCGAGTGGGGGTTCAGCCGTCGGTGGTGTATTTCGGCGTGTCGCAGGATGATGTCCCGATTATCGGCAGGAACGCCGACGACCCGACAGTCCCCCACGACACGGGGATTTATCGATACAAGAGTGAGTATATTGCCCTGTCGCTGAGGCTTTTCGCGGGTTTCGAGTTTTGAGCCTTGGAACATATTCAAGCAAGGAGCGCTTTTGAGCATTCTCGACAAGTGTAAGAATTTTCGCGATGCCGAGGCCGTCAAGAAAGCCGGCCTCTACCCCTATTTCCGCGAGATAGACTCCGAGCAGGATACATGGGTGACGCTCGAGGGCGGCAAACGCGTGCTCATGCTCGGCTCGAACTCATACATGGGGCTGACGAACCATCCGGAGGTCATCGAGGCGGCGGTTGAGGCGACTCGAAAGCTCGGCACCGGTTGCGCCGGAAGCAGATTTCTCAACGGCACGCTGAAAATTCATCGGGAACTCGAGGAAAAGCTCGCCGAGTTCATGGGAACGGAGTCCGCGCTTGTCTTCTCCACGGGATTCCAGACCAACATCGGCACAATCTCCGCGCTCGTGGGCCGAAACGATTTTGTGATTACCGACAAATTCGACCACGCGAGCATATACGACGGTGCGCGCCTATCGTTCGGCAAGGCCGTCCGTTTCGAGCATAACGACATGGCGGACCTCGAGGCCAAGCTCGCGCAAATCCCCGAGGGGCGCGGCAAGCTCATCGTCGTTGACGGCATATTCTCTATGGAGGGCGACATCGCCAAGCTCCCCGAGATTTGCGAGCTTGCAGAGAAATTCGGTGCGGAGGTCTTCGTCGATGATGCCCACGCGATAGGCGTTCTCGGCCCGAACGGGGAGGGCACGGCGGCGCATTTCGGCCTTGGGGACAAAGTCACCATGACTATGGGGACTTTCAGCAAATCGCTCGCTTCGCTGGGGGGCTTCCTCGCCGCTGGCCGCGAGACAATCGAGTTTCTCAAGCATAAGAGTCGCGCGCTTATCTTCTCGGCGTCGCCCTCGCCCGCGAATGTTTCAGCCGCAATGGCCGCTCTCGAAATCATCAAGAGGGAGCCGGAGCGCAGGGAGAGGCTCTGGGAGAACACGCGCTTCATGCTCGAGAGTTTCAGCGCGATGGGCTTCGACACCGGAAGCGCCGAGACGCCAATCGTCCCGCTTCATGTGGGCGACATGCAGACGGCGTTTATGATGTCCAAAATGCTCGAGGACAGGGGGGTTTTCGTCAATCCGGTAGTCCCCCCGGCGACGCCGCCCGGAGACTGCCTGATTCGCGTAAGTTTCATGGCGACGCACACGCGCGAAGACCTCGCCCATGCGATTGAAATTTTCCGCGCGGTGGGCACGGAGTTGAACATCATATAGACACTCACTATATCGGAAAGATTGCAATGGCAAAGTTTCTACTCACCGGCGGCGCCGGATACATTGGCTCTCACACAAACCTCGCCCTTGCCGAGGCCGGCCACGAGACCTTAGTTTTCGATGACCTATCGACGGGTTTCCGCGAATTGGTGACGCAGGGCGAGCTGATTGTCGGCGATTTGCTCGACCAATCTGTGCTCGACGATGTTCTCGAAGACGGCGCTTTTGACGCGGTGATACACTTTGCCGCAAAAAACTTCGTCGGCGAATCGTTCGAGAATCCTTCGAAGTATTGGCGGAATAATGTGTTAGGCACACGCAATCTCCTCGACTCCATGTCCCGCTTTGGGCCGAATGTGCTGGTGTTCAGTTCGAGTTGTGCGGTCTATGGCGAGCCGGTGAAGATACCGATTTCCGAGGATCATCCGCTTGCACCGCTCAACCCCTATGGCCGGACGAAACTCGCCTGCGAGTGGATGATAGAGGAAGAGGCAATCGCCCACAGATTGAAATTCGCCAATCTTCGTTATTTCAATGCGGTCGGCGCCGACCCTGAGGGCAGGATTGGAATGCTTTTGCCGTCGCATCCGCAACTTCTGGAGGCTTGCATCGATACCGCGCTTGGAAAGCGCGATGTCCTGCCGGTATTCGGGAACGATTATCCCACGAAAGACGGCACCGGCCTTCGGGATTTCATCCATGTATCCGACCTCGCAAGTGCGCATATCGCGGCGGCGGAGAGGCTTTTGGAGGGCGGCAACTCGATGACGCTGAATCTCGGCACGGGGAAGGGGTTTACCGTTTTCGAGGTCATTCGCGAGGTGGAGAAGCAATGGGGAGATAAATTCAATGTCGAGCTTCGGCCTCGCAGGTCGGGCGACCCGGCTGTCTCGGTGGCCGACTCGTTGATGGCGCAACATATTCTCGCTTGGAATCCCCGATTCTCCGACCTTGAAACCATCGTGGCGACGGCGTTGAACTGGCAGAGACGGCGATGCGAATCCTGCTCGTAAATACTTTTCACTATCCGCGCGGGGGGGCATCGATTTTCGTGCTTCGGCTTGCGGAACTTCTTCGCGCGCAAGGACATACGGTTTTTCACTTTGCGATGAACCACCCGCAATCACTGCCATGCCCGGACACTTCGGAGTTTTGGCCGCCATATATCGACTATCCCGAACTGCTGAAGCGCGGCGGGCTGGGCAGTGCGGTTAAAGTTCTGCGGACATCGATTTCTTCGAGGGAAGCGCGCGAGGGGATGCGTTGTCTTCTGCGCGAATTAGGGCCGTTCGATGCCGTTAATTTTCACAATATAATGCACCACATTACCCCATCGGTAATCGCACCAATTCGCGAGGCCAATATCCCTATCTTCTGGACACTTCATGACTTTTCGCTGTTATGTCCCAATACGAATTTTATTGACAACAATAGTGGCAAACTCTGCACAGTTTGCCTCAAAGGCGGGCTGAGGTTTTTCAACGCGCCGATTAAGCGGTGCAAGAAGGGGTCGTTCACTGCCAGCGCGATGGCGGCAATCGAGTCTTGGGCGCATAGATTGGGGGGTGTTCACAAGAAAATCGACGGTTTTATATCGCCCAGCAGGTTTCTCGCGGGAAAGTTTGCCGAGGCGGGCTTTGACAAAGAAAAATTCGCGATAATTCCCAATTTCGTCGAACTGCCCGAGATGACACATGACGGTTCCATTGGCAATTATGCTCTATATTTCGGAAGGCTCTCGCAGGAGAAAGGCGTCGAGCTTCTCCTGGCGGCGTGGGAAAGCATGCCGCGGGATGCGATTCTAAAAGTTGCAGGCACCGGCCCGCTCGAAAGCAAGCTCAGAGAAGAATTCGACCGCCCGAATATAGAGTTTTTGGGCTTTGTCGAGCCGAATGAGCTTGTGAAAGTTGTCGCCGGAGCGAGATTTACCGTTGCGCCGAGCATCTGCTGGGAAAATTTTCCGCTCTCGGTGCAGGAATCTTTCGCGATGGGTGTTCCCGTTCTCGGCGCGAACATCGGAGGCATTCCGGAGATGGTCATTCCGGGCGAGACGGGTGAGTTGTTCGCGCCGGGGCAAGTCGATTCGTTGGCGGAAAAAGCCCTATATCTATGGAATTCGCCGCAAAATTGCGCCGCGATGGGGATGAAAGCGAGGAAATTCGCCGAGGAAAAATTTCACCCGAAAGAATACGCCGACAGGCTTATTGAAATGCTTTCCGGCGAGGTTTTGGGCGAAGAGAAAAAATAGACCTGCCAGCCACGCGGAAAATCGCGGGGAATAGCATCGCGAAAATCGCACCGTTCCAAACTATATGCACCAAAGAGAATGCCAATCCCCCAATAATGAACGCGCCGAGCGTGTCTTTTGTCGAGGCAACGATGAAGCTTCCGATGTTCGTTAAGATGTCGTAAAGCAGTGTCACGAGAAGGCCTATGCCGGCGGAACATGCCACGCGGATTGGCGGGGATTTTATTCGATGGAAAATCGCGCCGAGCCCCGCGCCCCCGATGCCTATAGCCGCGCCGCCCAAAGTCTGTGCGATGAACAGCGGCGGAGGCGCTATTCCATAGGGCGAGAGCGCCGAGTAGAGCGCGAATCCCATCGCGCCGACCACCGCGCCGCGCGAGTAGCCCAACACCGCGCCGCCGAGGGCGAGCGTGAAAGTCACCATCTCGATATTTGGGACGGATGCGAGGGCGTATCCGAGGGCTATCGCCATCGCGATGATTATGCCGGCGAAGGCCGTCCGGCGGAGGGATGTAAGATTATCCGAGTTCACTTTATTCTTTCGGGGAAGTCGGAAACTATGCCGTCGATGCCGAGGGATTTTACGCGGGCGATGTCCTCGGGCTTGTTGGCGGTCCATGCGAAGATCTTTTTGTCTCTTCGGCGGACTATTTCGACAATTTCGGGCGTAATCGAGCGGTGTTGAACGGAGAAGCAGTCCTCCTCGCCTGTCTCGATGAACCTCGCAAGCTCTTTCCCTTTGCGGAATGTGATGGCGATTGTGCGGACTTCGGGGTAGTGGCGCTCAATGTTTGCGAGGTATGTTCGGTCGAATGAGCCGATGTAGAACTGTTCGGGGGGGAAGTGTTCGAGGGCTTTGCTGATAATTATTCCCCTTCGGTCGCGAACTTTGACCTCGATGTATGCCTGAACGCGAGCACTGGATATGAACTCGCAGACCTCATCGAGCGTGGGGACTTTTTCCCCGTTATTCAGAGGGAATTTTGGGATTCTGTCGAGTGTAATCCTCGATATAAGCCCTTGCTTGCCCGTGAGCCTTCGGGTGAAGTAGTCGTGGAAGACTATGGGGATTCGGTCGGCTGTGAGGCGGACATCGAACTCAATCATCTCGACGCCCAGCTGGACGGCCTTTTTGAATGAGGCCATTGAGTTCTCCAGCTCGTGTCCCATCGCCCCTCTATGTCCAATAGCTATCGTCATCTCGGACTTTTCGCTCCTTCCGGCGGATTGTCACGATTTTTGCTACGCGCGCTATGGCTTTTATCTCACGATATTGCGCACGCAAAAATCCCTTCCCCTTTCTTCACAACCCCCGTGCCAATCCTCCGGAGATGCGATGAATTTGGGTGATTTCGCTCGTCTTATTGCTAAAAAATAATCTTTAAATAATATCGAGGCATGGAAATTGTATAGAAAACCGGAGAGAAATGCGCCGTTTTTTGAAAAAAATTTGGCGAATGGTGGAGTTGTGTATGGCATCGGGATAGGGCGCAACCTCGCGGGCGCGAACGGAGGTATAGTTGAGATTTCCCATCATCACATTCGGGACGCACGGCGATGTGCGGCCCTATGTTGCACTTGCGCAAGGCTTTAAGCGTGCGGGGCACGAGGCGTTCGTCGTTACGGATGCGAGTTTCCGCGAGTTTGTCGAGGGCAACGGCGTCGGGTTCAAGCCGCTGAACTGCGATGTCCGCAAGATGTTGGAAATCATCGGCGGGCGCGACCTCGCGCATAGGGGCAATCGCCCGTTCTCGTTTTTCCGCGAGGTGAAAAGGCAGGTTCTCCCGCTCACCGAGGAGCTTTTCCGCGACACGCTGGCCGCCTGCGAGGACATGGACGCGGTGCTTTTCGGCGCGATAGGCGGAATTTCGGCATCGCACATCGCGGAGAAACTCGGAGTGCCAGCAATAGGTGTTTCTCTACAACCATATACGCCAACACGGCAAATAATGTCGCCGCTCTCGCCGATGTTCGGCAAAATCACCATGGGCGGGCTTTTCAACCGCATGAGCTACGAGGCGGTTTCGGCGGTCTCGTGGCAAATTTTCCGCAAGGCGGTCAATAATGCGCGAGCGAGCGTGCTCGGCCTTCCGCCGGAGTCCGGAAGTCACAGAATTTGGGACGGTAAACTGGCGAAAATGCCCATGGTGTATGGATTCAGCGAGCATGTCTTTCCGCGCCCGCGCGAATGGGGCGACTGGGTGCATATCGCGGGATATTGGTTTCTCGACGACAATTCCGCGCCCCAAGATGAGGTTGCCGAATTTGTAAATCGCGATGGTGAAGTGATTTATATCGGCTTTGGGAGCATGAATATCGCCGAGCCTGAGCGACTTTTTCGAAGTTTGTCGAGCGTTATCAAGGCCGAGGGCATTCGCGCTGTAATCTCGCGTGGATGGGGCTTTGCGGGCGATTTCGAGAGCGACGAGAACATTCACTTTTGCGATTATGTCCCACACGACTGGCTTTTCCCGAGAATGTCCGCGGTGGTGCATCACGCGGGCGCGGGGACTACGGCAGGGGCGATTCGCGCGGGGACGCCGTCGGTCGCCGTGCCTTTCGTCGTAGATCAATTTCTCTGGGCGGATAGGTTGTATCGGCTCGGCCTCGCCCCAAAGCCGCTATCATGGAAGAGATTTTCGCATGCGAGTTTTGCAAAATCGATTTCCGAAGTTCTGTCAAATAGCAAATACCGCGAAACAGCGAGACACTATCAGTCGCTCATCACCGCCGAGGACGGGATTGCGAATGCGGTGAATTGGATGGTCGAGCGTTTAACCGGAGGGCGATAGCGCCGAGTTGTCATCGAGTGCCGGGCGCAGTGGGGCGATCCGTGCCGGAGAAGCGATATTCCGTGCCGTCGAACGCTTTCACGAAAAACGAATCGGCGCGGACATCGACGGTTATCGCGCCGGAAATGTCCGTCCGAAGAATTTTTGAGCCGACTGCCTCGATTCTCGACATGGCGTCAGCCGTGGGATGGCCGAATCGATTTTTCTCGCCCACGCAAATCACAGACACCAACGGCGCAGTCTGCGCAAGGAAGGCGTCGCTGGTGCTGTATCGGCTTCCGTGGTGCGCGACTTTGAGCACATCGATGTCCGGCCAGCTCTCGACCGCGGATTCCGTCGGAAAGCCGATATCGCCGGTGAAGAGGAATTCCACTTCACTGCGAGAAATTGTGAAAACGATAGAGCCTTCGTTCACGGTGGTCAACAGCGAGCCTGCGGGCGACACCGCAGTCGTGTCCGGCCAGAGGAAGACCGCCTCGGGGAAGCTCGTGATATAGCCGCCCGCCGAAACAGTCTCCATCGGAATGCCGAGCGAATCGACGGCATCGAGGAAGCGGCCGTAGAGCTGGGAGTTTCGCGTGATATGCGGAACATAGACCGCGCCGAACTCAAAGTTCTCCATCAAATCCACGAGGCCGCCGAGGTGGTCGGAGTGCGGATGGGAGAGGACGACCGCATCGATGTGCTCCACGCCGCGGGCTTTGAGGAACGGCGCCACGGCGAACGAGGCATTGCGTTGCGGGCCGCCATCGATGAGCATGAGCCTGCCGTCTCGGAACTCGGCGAGGGCGCAGTCGCCTTGGCCGACATCGAAGAACACCACGCGCAAATCCGCCGGCCTCGTGCCCTGTGATGCCGCGTGCATTCCGAAGGTTGCGAGAATAATTCCCCCGATGAAGACCACGAATGCGATAAACCCCTTGAGGCGCTTGGAAATCAAAAGCGGCAGGCCAACGGCGATGGCATAGAAAGCGACAATTCCGATGATGTTCGGCTTGGCGAACGGAAGATATGAAATCGGCGTGCCCGCAAAAAATCTCGCGGAAAACAGGATGTATTCGAGCAGAAGACGATTTGTCGATAGCGTCCATACCGCGCCGGTTTGCCAGAATATCGAGAGCACCGAAGCGAGCATTCCATAGCCGATAATCAGCCCGACGAACGGCACAATGAAGATGTTCGCTATCGGGGCGATAGTCTGCAATCGGTTGAAGTGAAGCGCGACCAGCGGTGCTGTCCCGATTGTAGCGCAAATCGAGACGGCCAGAGCGCCCACGATATATTTCCGCACGAATTTCCCGCCGAGTTTCCGCGAGGGCAACCATTCATCGAAGAACGGCAGAAGATAGGCGATTCCCAGCGTCGCGCCGAAGCTGAGCTGAAATCCCACATCGAAGAGCCATCGGGGGTTTATCAAAAGAAGCACGAAGCCCGCGGTGCCTATCGAGTTGAGAAGATTCGGCGGGCGCTTCAAAACCTGCGCGAATAGGATTATCGAGAACATCAGCGAAGCGCGAAGCACCGACGGCCTCCCGCCAACCACGCCGACATACACTGCCAGCGCGAGGATGCAAAGGATTGCAGAGAGGGGTTTTGGCGCGCGAAACGTCGTTGCGAGGAGAAACCACAGCACTGCGGCGATTATTCCCACATGGAGGCCGCTCACCGCGAGAATGTGCACAGTGCCGGAGTCTTCGAACGCCGCCCGGACGCTTCTCGGAAGCTCGGGGCCTTTGCCAAGTAAAAGCCCTCGGAGTAGTTCCGCCGGTTCACCATAGAGGGCAAGGGAAATCGTCCGCTCGACATGCGCACAGATGCCCTGAACAACTCTCGCATACACGGGCAATTTCCGCTCGGCAATTCGCTCGACATTGCCCTCACCGCGAACGAAGGCGACGACTCTTATGCCTTTAAGCTCCAGCGACTTACGATAGTTGAACGCCTCGGGATTTGTAGATGATCGCGGCTTCTCGAGTTTGCACTTGATGGACAGTCCATCGCCGAAAACCACAGGAATGGCGTTGTAGAGGTAAATCCTCGCCCTGCCCTCCGCCGAGAACATCTTGCCCTCCACGAGCGCGGAATCAACGGCGAAGTCGAACCTCTGGCGGTCGCCGGAAATTTGCACCTCATCGGCCACGCGCCCGAAAACGCGAACCTCCCTGCCCGCCAGTCGGCTGACATCGTTTGGCGCAACGAGCCTCGTTGTGGTGTATCGAAATCCGCCGAATGAAATTGCGGAGAGAATAAACAGAAGAACGGCGAAAGTTCCCGCGCCCGATGGCCGCTCGGAGCGCGCGACTACAAGCGAACCTGCCCCAAATACGACGAACGACGCGAGAAAACCCCACAGATTTCCGCCGAAATGCGCCGAGAGCGCAATCCCGAGGGCAACGGCCAGAAATGTCCAGAGAAGGGGCGCCGGATGAAAAACCCGTCTCCTCACGATAGCCCGAGTAGCTCCCGAAGTTCCGGAAGGACAAACACCGCCTCGAGCTTGTCGGCTTCGAGCGAAAGTTCCTTCGCCAAAAGCTCAATTTTCGACGCAGGCGAGAGGAACTTATTGATGAGTATCACCTCGCCGTCTTGGATTCTGCAGAGGCCGCCGGAGAGAGTCCCCATGTTCTCATATCGGATGGTGATGCCGATTTTTTCGGCAAGCTCCTCGAGTTCTTTGAGTGTCTTTTCGCGAGTCATGTTATATCTATACGCTGGAATTCGCCAAAATGCAACGGCTTTTTTCGAGGTGGTGGGGATGCAGGCGTGGTCAAAGTAATTCGAGGAACGCCGCGCCGTCGAGGCTCGGTCGCGTCGAGAAATATTCCATCGCATCGACATCGAGAACCATGCGGTGGCGCGAGCTTGCGTGCCGGAACACTATGCCGCCGTCGTTTATCGCAAACCCCATGTGCGAGACCACAGTCCCAGAAACGCCGCCCACGAAAAGCACCACCGAGATGCGCGGTAGCTTTGGGACAATCTCGGCGAAATGCCCCGTCGATACATATCGCAGTCTCGCCAGTTCCAATGGTTCGAGCTTGAGACCTCTCGGGAAAGGCTTCCGCTTCTTTCTGAAAAAATTCACGCGGTCAATTTCTTTCTCGCAAACCGTGTCGGCGATTAAATTCATCGGGCGAAGAATTTTTTCGTTCCCGGGAATCCAATCGGCCGAGACGAAGTGTCTTCTCGCGGAAAAACTCGGCGCACGGTTGCCGTATCGAATGCGGTCGAGGTTCGGCAAGATTTCTTCGAACTTGCGCGAGAGGGCGAGCGCAATGCAGGTCTCCAC
>DSAF01000044.1 GCA_011388305.1 Candidatus Zixiibacteriota bacterium
GATTAGGTTCATCCGCATCAATGCTGACAACTCCGTCTCCGCGCTCGACGCCGCGGCATTCAGAACCGCCATCGGCGCGGGAACGGGTAGCGGCAGTGTCAACAGCGTTTCCGCAGGTGATGGCATGAACTTTCCTACCATCACCACTTCTGGCTCTGTCACGATGGGAACACCAAGCACGCTGACCTCTTCCACATCGAATGCTGTCACTGCAACATCGCACACTCATGCGATTACAACCGTTCAACCGCAGAGCACTTCTGCCGGTATAATGTTGCACAACGGCACTAAAACCGCAGGCGGCTTCTACGGCGGCACGACAGACCCGACAAATCCCAACCGCACAAACTACGACGGCTACCTCTATGCCACGCGGTTCTATGGCCCGCTTTATGGAAACGCATCCTCAGCAACGAAATTGGCAACCGCCAGAACAATCAACGGCACATCCTTCGATGGAACTGAGGATATAACCACAGCTAACTGGGGAACCGCGAGAAACATTACAATTGGTTCAACCACCAGATCAGTCAATGGTAGCACAAACTACACATGGACTTTGGCCGACATCGGCGCGATGCCCGCCACCGGCAACGGCGCGTGGAGGCAAAACAGCACATGGATTGAGCCGTATATCAACGGCGCATGGACGAGCAATATCAGGCTCTATGCCAACGGCAAGATTGATGTTGCCAAGGTTGACCCTGTGGTCGAAATTGGCGGCGAGAAATACGCCACCTACGGCTGGGACGGCGTCGGCCTCCGCACGGACATTGTCGGTGTAGGCGAGCTTGTGAACGGCGAGTTCCGCATCGACCTCGCCAAACAGCCCAAGGCATCCGATCATTGGTTGTTCTACAATGTCGTAGCCGAGGGAAGCATTGTTCCGTTCGTTACTCCGCAGGACCCGGTAATCCTCATGGCACGCATGGAGGGCACGGAGTTTGTGGTGAAGTCGATTTCGGGCGAGGAGAACGCGCGCTTCAGCTATCGTCTTTCGGGCATCCGTATTGACATGGTTGATACCGAAGAGGAAATCAACCGCAGGAAGGATGACCCGCCGGCGCACATCAAGGTTGACGACTTCGACCGCCACGGCAACAAGATACGGTAGGCGCACGGCAGTTTTCCGACAAACACGGGGGGGGCGCAAGCCCCCCATTTCTTTGATAATGGTAGGAATTGAGACTAATCCCCCCCCCGTCCCCCCTTTCACAAGGGGGGAGGAAGATTGAAGTCCCCCTTGTCAAAGGGCCGGAAGTTCCGGTGCCGGGATTTAGGGGGATTACCCGTAGGGGCGAGACGATGACCGCAGGAAACCCCACGGGTGGCTCGCCCCAAAACCTTTGCCTAAAACCTAACAGCCAACACCTAAAGCCTAAAGCCCAACACCCACTAAATATCGAAGTATAGCTCCATCTCGCGCGGGACGGGGTGCTTGGAGATGTCCGTGAGGTATTTCCGCGCAAACTCAATGTGCCTGTCGATGAGCGAATCCGAGAACACGCCGTCCTTCGTGAGGAACTTGCGGTCTTTGTCCAGCGCATCGACCGCGGTGGCGAGGTCAGCGGGGATGTCTTTGAGGCGCTTGCGCTTGGAGAGCGGCCACTTGTCAACGTTATCATCGAAGGGACCGTATCCGAGGGCGGTGGGGTCGAGCTTGCGCTCGGCGCCGTCCATGCCCGCGAGCATTTGCGCCGCAATGGCGAGATATGGGTTGCACGTCGCGTCCGGAGGGCGGAACTCGAAACGCTTAAGCGCCGGAACATCGTCGTATTTTGGAATGCGAATCGCCGCGCTTCTGTTGGCGAGGCCGAAGAAACGCTTCGTGGGCGCCTCGAACCCCGGCACAAGGCGCTTGAAGCTGTTCGTCGATGGATTGGTGATAGCGACCAGCGACGGCGCGTGTTCGAGAACACCGGCGATGAAGTGGAATCCCAGCTCGGACATGTGCGAATACTCGCCCTTCTCGTCCCAGAAGAGGCTCACGCCATTGCGGGAGAGGAACTGGTGGAAGTGCATTCCGCTTCCGGCCTCGTCGTAAAGGGGCTTGGGCATGAAAGTGGCCGCGAGACCGCGCTCCAGCGCCGCCATGCGGATGATGTATTTGAGCTTCATCACGTTGTCCGCGGCGGCGAGCGGCGAGGCGAGCATCATCTCGACCTCGTGCTGGCCATACGGGCCGACTTCATGATGGTGATATCTTATTGGAATCCCGGCATTTTGCGCGAGGACGATAATCTCGTTCCTCAGGTCGAACGCCGCATCCGACGGCGGGATGGCGTGATAGCCGCCGGTCGGCGGGTGGATGAAGCCGGTCTCGGTCTCGGCCTCTTTGCTCACGAAGTCGAAGAACCCGAAGGTCTTGCCGGTGCCGTATGACGCCTCATCGAAGAGGTAGAACTCAATCTCTGGAAGCCACATGGAGTCGGCATCGAGCTTATCTTTGAGCAGTTTTTCCGCGCGAACGAGGACGCTTCGGGGGTCTTCGCCCAATCCTTCGCCGGTGTCCGCCTCGATTATCTGACAGATGAAAACCAGCGTCGGCATCTCGGTGAACGGGTCGAGAAAGGCCGATTTGACATCGGGCGAAAGGCACATATCGCCGCAGTTCACCCCGCGGAAGCCGGGGATGCTCGAGCTGTCGAACGGAATGCCGCTCTCGAAAAGCTCGCCAGCGCCGGATGATGGTATCGAGATGTGGTGCCAGCGCCCTAACAGGTCGATGACGCGGACGTCGATAATGGGAATTTTCTCCGACTCGATAAACCGAATCGTCTCTTCGATGGAATTGAACATGTTCCTCCTCGTTATTTTAAGTCATTTTCGCGGGCATAAAACCCAATGTTATGGATTATAGTGATTAAACTCGCATTTCCAATAAAAAAAGTCTTCGAGCGTGCAATCGCCAGACTTCTTGCACTGTCATTTAGAGGAGCATAGCGACGAGAAATCCCGTGATTTGAATGTGGCCGAGATGACATGTGAGGCGACTGAGATGGCTTGAAGAAATGCGGCTCTAAGCCAGCTCATCAAGCGGCACAGAGCGCGCCCTATCCCAAGCGCAATCGTATGCCTGCACGAAGAAGCCGAGTAGCTCCGTATTGCGGATTATCACAATAACGAAGTCCTCCGGGACGAGGTTGGTATTAAGAATGATGACGCCCGCGAAATCATCATAGAAGGACATTTTAATCGGAACTTTCGGCGCGACTTTAAGCTCGAAGTTGCCCGCCACAATCTGTCCGTGCATGAATTTCTTGAAACGTTCGTCATCGAGCATGCTCTCTGTTGCGAGTATTTTCGCAGGGAATTTCTTTTTGACTGTGAATGCGTCGAGAGAGCCGGGTTTGCCCATAAACAAGTCCACGCCGGATGGCGGGCAGGTCATAATTCTGAGCGAATCCTTCGTCATGCCGTAGAACCTCGTCATCCAATCGACTACGTGGCGGTAGCCCTTGAGAATAATGAACTCGGCATCGGTCTCGGCGGGGAAATCGACTTTTTTGTAGAGCGATTGCGCCTTCGCTTTGAGTAGCGACATGCCCTCCTCGACCTTCTTCTTGGTCTCGTCCAACTCTTGAATTCTCTTCGTGCTGAGGCTGATGAAGGATTCTTCGGGCGGCAGAACGCGGAACCTCGAGGGTTTGCCGGGGACTTCGGCGATGAGGCCTTTATTTAGAAGCGTTCTCATCAAAGTGTAAGCGTGCGGCCTGCTGATATCGAGCCTTTTTAGGCATTCGGCGATAGTCGCCTCACCGAGTTCGAGAAGCCTCATGTATAGGTCTATTTCGCCGTCGCTAAAGCCGAGCGTCCGCATAGTCGATCTCATAATATCTCCAGTCAAGGTTTTATATGAACCTATGATATTTTAATATGACTTAATACAAGATTTTTATTAAAAATATTCGTAATTATGAGCGCATGGCCTTCTTAAGGGTCTCGACAAGCCGCTCGAAAGTGAAAGGTTTGCTGACGTAATCGTCCATTCCGGCTTCGAGAAACCGCTCGCGGTCGCCGGGGAGCGCGTGGGCGGTGAGCGCGATAATGGGGATGTTTCCGCCATGCTTCTTTTCGTGTTCGCGGATTCGGCGAGTCACCTCGACGCCGTTCAAGTCGGGAATGCCGACGTCCATGAGAATTGCGTCATAGTCGCCGAACTGCCATAGCACGAGGGCGTTTTTGCCGTTGTTCGCGAATTCCACCTCCCAGCCCACTTCCGCGAGCATAGACTTGACAATGCGTTGGTTGACATAGTGGTCTTCGGCGAGGAGAATGCGCTTCGTATGTTGCGACTTAGTCGCTGGAGGCTCTGCATTTGCCGTTTTCGTGTGGCCGTATCCCTCGAAGCCGAGGATGTCCAGCGAGGAATCGAGAAGCTCCGGCGGCGAGACAGGCTTTTCGAGGCAGAATGTTATTCCGCTGTTGAAAATCTCCTCGCGCACCTCGTATGTCTCGCCCTCGGCGATAAGCACGGAGACTTTGATAAGCTCCTCGTGTAGTTTTTTCAGGGCGTCTGCGACCTCGAGCGGCGTGAGCGTCCCGTCGGTGGTGTCCCAGACGAGAACATCCACCGGAGCTTTGCTCTTTTTGGACACCTTAAGGAATTTGAGCGCACGCTCTTCGTTCGGCTCGACGAGAAGATTGAAGCCCCAAGTCTTGAAGCTCTCGGCAATCTCGTTCATCTCCTCGGATTCGCGCGCCACGAGAAGGACTTGCTTGTCCTCGATTTTGTATGAATATGCCATAACTACAGCTCCCTTTCGGAAGTTGGGAAGGCGAGCGTGAAGTGGAATTTGCTTCCCTTCTCCGGCTCGCTCTCGACCTCGATATCTCCATTCATCAATATAACGATGCTTTTGGCAATCGCAATGCCCAAGCCCGTGCCTTTTTTATGTTTGATTGAACTGTCGGCCTGTTGATAGCTCTCGAAAATCATATCGAGCTTTTCCGGGGGGATTCCTATGCCCGTGTCGATGACATCGAACTTGAGGACGACCATCGATGGGTCGTCGGATTCGAGCTTCGAGACGGCGAAGCTGACGGAGCCTTCATCGGTGAACTTAATCGCATTGGATACGAGATTCATAAGGACTTGCTCGAGCCGGTAGCCGTCGCCGAAGATGCAATCGGGCACATTAGATGGAATTTGGACAGTGAATTTAATGCCCTTCTTCCTCGCGAGGACTATCATCTTGTTGCGAATCGATGTCACTATGCGTCTTATGGAGAATGGCTCGCTGACCAGTTTCATCTCGCCCGCCTCGATTTTCGAGAGATCGAGGATATTGTTGACTATTCTCAGGAGGTCTCCGGCGGACTGATGCGCCAAGCGCATGTTCTCGCGGGTTTCGCGGGGCAGTTCGGTGCGGAGTGCCAGCTCCGTCATGCCCATGAGGCCGGAGAGCGGCGTGCGAAGCTCGTGGCTCATGTTCGCGAGGAATTGTGTTTTGGCGAAGTTCGCCTTCTCGGCGATTTGTTTGGCCTCGATGAGGCGGCTTTCGGCGCGAATTCGCTGAAGGGCTATGGCGGCCTGATTGACGAGCGTCTCGATGATGTCGGCGTTATCGATGTCCTCGCCCTTTTTTGTAATGATTGTCGTGCTCCCAAAAAGTTGCCCCTCGAACGAAAATCCGATAGAGTAGATATAGCCCAAGTCGAACTCGCGCTCGAGTATTTCGGAAAATTCGCGGGGGATTTTGCCGAAGCTGAGCGTGCTAATATCGCCAATGCCGGGCAATCGCACAAGCCTTCCGGAGAGGAGGTTTCGCAATGCAAAATCGTCGTCGATTTTGAACGAGGCTTGCAGAGCGTCTATTCCGAGATTCTTCTGGATTATCTTTCGAGCCGTCTCGGCATTTCTCGATGCGCTAATCCGGAACTCCGAAGTTGCTTCGTCGAGGGAATTGACGAGAATAATCGAGGAGGGGGAAAGTTTGGCCAATCCCTCGATGAGAAGCTCGTTCAGTGCCTCCTCCGAGCGGGTTTCCATGAACGCCAAACTATTTTCGGATAGGAATTTCATCTCCGACAAGCGCTTCTCGGCCTGCGCACGAGCGACTTTCTCGCACGTGACCTCGCGCCCGATATAGAGAGATCCTGAGACAACTCCATCGTTGCCTTTAAGCAGGCGCGAGCTCCAAGACAGCGTCTTCTCGTCGCCGCGCTTGGAAAGTATCGTCGTTTCGAACTCGTCGATTTCCGTTTCGTTTTTCATTGCCTCGATAACATGCGATTTCACTCTTTCGCCAGTTTCTGGGTCATACACTTTTCCCCAGATGGACGAGTTCCCGGCCACCTCCTCGCGCCGATAGCCGCTGATTTCCTCGGCGGCGCGATTCCAGAGGACGATGTTGGCTTCCCTGTCTATGACGTTCATCCAAATCTTGGCGTTGTCGATAATGCTCTTATGAAATTGGGCAAGCTTTTGAATCTCGGATTTTGAATCGCGGTGCTCGTCGATTTCTCTTTCGAGCGAATCTCTCGTTTGGCGAAGCTCCCTCGTTCGCTCTTCGACTAATTCCTCGAGGCGAGTCTTGTATTCGAAGATTTTATCCTGAAAATCGATTTTTTCGGTGATGTCCCGGACGAGGAAGGCCTCTCCGAGATTATCATCGAGCCTCGCGGAGATGACTTCGGCGGGGAACTCGGAACCGTCTTTGCGGGTCGCTTTCGAGAGGCCTATGAGGAAGCCGTCATCGCGAAGAGATTCGATGTTCCCGGGGAGTTCGCCTACATCGGTGGGGACTTCGGAGATTAGTTTGCGCATTGGGATGCCGGCAAGTTCGCTTTGGGAATATCCGAACATCCGCTCCGCAGAGCGATTGACCAACTGAATTTTCCCCTGCGAATCGGCAACGAGGAGAGTGTCCGGGCTGATGCCGTCGATGACGGCGGACAGCTCGCGTTCTCGCGCGTTAGAGTAGCGCCATTCACGATATGCGAAGAAAATTAGCCCCAACAGGACTACGAAAATCGCGTTGACGAGCGTCCGCATGAGCGGATAGGTCATATAGGGATGCAAGATTTCGATAATCTCGCCCGCCAAATCCACTACGATGGAGAATGCGACCAAGCCCAATGACAACAGCGTCAGGATGGTTATCTGGGCGGGGCTTCGCTTTTGGCTTTGGATGTGTTTCATTGTTTGTTTTGTTCATTCAGAAAACAACTCTACAATAATCGACGGTCTAATATACTCATTTTCGCCGTTCAGTCAATTAGGAACGACGACTCAGCTGTCGGCGAAAGTTTTTCGCTAATCAATGCTCGGGGGGCTTCGGCGGCCGTGAACGGCCAACGAAGTAGTCGGGGCGAAATTTCAGCCTGTGGCGTAAGTCTTACATCCGACTACTTCGCTCTCCCCTGCGATTTTCCAAATCGCAGGGGAGGCCGAAGCCCCCCGAGCGTGCGCAAAGAAAAAGCCCCGAACTGACGGGGCTTTTTCTGGTTTGATATGTTTATCGAGACTATTTGAGCAGGATCACCTGCTTGACAATCTCCCTATCTGCGCCGTTGAAGCGGACGAAATATGTTCCGCTGGCGACGCCTCTGCCGGAGATGTCGTTGCCTCTCCATGTGAAACGGTATATTCCGGGCTCGAGATCATCATCGAGGAGCGTGTTGACCTTGCGGCCGGTGATATCGAACACCTCGACCCTGACGCGGCCCTCATCGCCCTCGGCCAGCCCAAACTCGATGCTCGTGGCGGCGTTGAACGGGTTCGGCGTCGGCGAGTTGATGAAGAACTCCTCGGGCACCATCGGCGCATCGGCGACTTCCTTGGTCACCCATGCGAGCGGCGCGTTGGCGATAATTTGGACATCGAAAACACTGCCGTCGCTGATGAAGGTGTATTCCCTCTGGGCGAGCATGTCGATGTATTTATCGTTCTTGGAGTCCTTGAGGTGAAGTTGCATTCCCTCGGGAATGTCCTCAGTGTCCCAATTGACGGTCACCTTCTCGCCCTTGACCGCCCTGCCGTCGATGACACCAGTCCAAGTCATGACCGACGCGCGGTCGCCGCTATAGAGCGATGCGAACTCTTTGTTCTCTTCGCCGCGGAAGAACACGCGAAGATGCGGGCCGGGATAAGTGTATTCCGGCATTTCGTAGCCGGTGTAAGTTGGGTTGACGGCCTCCTCAATGTATTCTTTGTAGCCAATCCAGTTGAAGGAATCCCTCTGGCGCTTGGCCTCGCACTCCGCGCCGAAACGGACGCGCCACTTGGACACAACCTGATCCACTTCCGGCGAAGGACGCACCCTGCCGGGGTCAACAATGCTCCGCGGGCGCATGATGATGATAACCGTATCGCGAACAGTTAACCCATCGTTTGTCTTCACCCAGAAACCCTCGGCCTTGCCAATTTTGTTAGATTCGTCTTCAGGATCGACAGTCGCCGCATTGACAACTACATATCCGCCGCCGCGGTAGAACTGCGCATCGGCATCGATCCAACCCGCCAAAGCGGCATCCTTGACGCTGAGAGTATCGTCGCTGGAGTAGGTCAAACGAACCTGCGCATCTGTCCAACGAACTTCGACAGCATTGCCATCAGCACCGCAGAACGGGTTGGCAATCATGTGGTAATGCATATAAGCGGCAGAACGGTTGTTATGATCCAGCCAAATTTCAAACGGCTCATCGAGATTGACGAGAATGCCCTCGACATCGACCTCGAGAGAGTCCGCTATATCCTGAATGAACCAGAATCCGCGTCCGGGATAGAACGGCTCGACACTGCCCTCAGCGAGAGAAAGGCCCGGGCCGCGATAGCGGTAATACGCACCGACATGCGGGTAATACTTGCTGACAGCCCACAAATCGCCGTATCTGCCGCAAGCGCCGATATCGTCATACACGACGACATCCTGATCGCCCCTGCTAATCATATCCACGCTGGCCGGAAGCGGGCAACCGGAAGCCGTAGCATGATCCCAATACGCGTCGGTGTTCTCTGTCGGGTAAATCGGTATGCCGATTAGGCTGTAGCCGCGCCACATGAAGAAGTCCACCGTGAAGTTGGCCGGCTGGCTGTAGTCGATGGGTTTGGTGAGCGGCTTGTCGAGAATATCCCACTCATGCTGGCGAACGGTGAACCATCCCTCGGTGGTCATCTCCGGGAAAGCGAGGCGCGAGCCGGCGTCCGCCCACTGCGGACCAACCGCGGAAATTCTGTGCCAGTCTTTGCCTACATCGCCATCGTCATAAAGTTCTCTGCCGTTGTCATACAGCGGGTGAGACGGGTTAACAGCAATATCGACATTGAACTGATTCCACTCCAATAAATGGACATATCCTGCGACCAGATAAGACTCGTCCGGCTCATAATCGATAGTAATGTCGCAAAGGAACTGCTGGAAGTAATCGACGAGAATCGTCGCGCCGGCATCCTCTTTGACGCACACTCTGTTGAAATCCTCATGGACTGAATGCCAACGTGTATCTCCGATAAGGCGGCTTGTATATTGCCACTCCGTGCCTCTATCTACCCAGACCTCAGCGGATGGAGTGTCGTCATAGATTGGCCCGGCTGTCGCGGGAGCACCCTGGGATGTGTAGTTGACCTCGACGAAATCGGTCGCGTCGAGCGGCTTCATGTAGCCGCCCCAAGGAACGCCGTAAACTGTGTTGTTGACGGTCTTCGCGGCAAATTGAACCTTGTATTGCGTCTGATATACTGCTGTCACGCTGTGGCTTTGGTAGTATGGCAACCAAGTAAAGTTCGAGCTTGGATCGTTGAAAACAGCGCCTGTCGGGGACTCCCAGTGATGGAAATAGTAGAGAGTATCGCCCACTGTAACGGGGGACTCGGCAAAAATCTCAAGCTTGCCGGTAGGCTCATACCAGCCCGCTTGCGGCGTAAGCCCCGCGGCGAACACCGGCAAGTCTTCGCCTGTCGCAAGGTCGGCCACATCGTAGTCCATTTCAAGCTCGAACGGCCTGTGGATATATCCCTGTTCTGTAGTATATGTGGATGCATCCGCAATGTCGTCAGCGGTTTGGGAGCCTGCGGCCTCGCGCATGACGAAGCTACCTCCGGCGTCCGATTTTCCCGGCGTGCCGAACGCGAAAGTGCTCCGCTCCATCTTAAATTGGCCAAAGGCCACGCCTGCGAGACAAATCGCAAGCATAATCGAAACCATAAGAACCGAATTCCTCTTAATCATAATGCCCTCCTCGGGCTATATTGAATTAGAAGCTATCAAATAGCCTACACTCGATTTATATATAGCACAGACTATACCAAAAACATAACTCATTGCATGTCAAGATATTACAAATTTCAAAGCTTCGGTCATTGGGCATAATCCCCAATTATTTTCGTGTGCATTGGGCAATTTCGCCCAGTTAGACTACAC
>DSAF01000124.1 GCA_011388305.1 Candidatus Zixiibacteriota bacterium
CATCGTGCGCCTTCCGGAGGACGAGGACCCCGACGATTTCGTCAAAGCCCACGGCGCGGACGCCCTCCGCGAGCTTATCGACGGCTCGCCGAGCTGGTTCGACTGGCTATATCGAAGGGCGCTGGATGATTCTTCCGATGAGGGCGTAGATTCGTCGATGGCCGTTGTCGCGGAGATGACAGGGCCGCTTTCGGCGGTGCGCGATGATCTGGCACGAAATGTGTTGCTTCGAGAGCTGGCCGTGCGCCTCGGGACGAGCGAGGAGGCGCTACGCGCCCATATGCGGCGGGAATACGCCCGAAGACGCGCCCATGAAAAAAGCGATGAGCCGCCTTCTCAGGCGCAGGAGCTGTCGCCGCTGGCCAAGATGGAGCTTGCGCTTTTGGCGGCGGTTGTGCGCAAAGGCGCGGCACTGCCTGTCGAGCATAACCCGCTCCAGTTATATGCCGGACTATGGGAAAGCGCTGTCTCGGGAGCATCTCCGGCGGAGTTCATGGCGAAGGTTGGCGAGCCGCGCGCGAGGGGCAAGCTCGCGGAAATTTTTCTCGAGCCGGAGCCGGAGGATTGCGCGGGACATATTGCTCTGCTAATGGGGAAAATACTCAAATTGCGCATCGACGGCAAGATGAAAGAGTTAAACGATGCTCTCCGACAGGCCGAAAATAAGGGCGATGTCGAGGAGCAGAACAGAATTTTTGACGAAATTTCCAGACTCTCGGTGAGAATGCGAGAGCTTACTTGCAATAAATAAAACATTTTTTCAGGAGCTAAAGTGACAGAAAGCGAAAAATATGAAGCGCTTGAGGGCTTCCTCGAAGGTCTCGGAGAGAAGCAAACCGTCCCTGTCGAAGAAGTGCAGTCGTTCATCGATGACCACAAGGGCGCCATTTGCCTCGAGGATGTCCTCGACTTCCTCGCCGCCAATGCTGTGACGGTTTTGGGGCTTCCCCGCGATGAACCGCCGCGCCACTACCGAAAAGATGACCCGATGTGGTTATACATCAAAGAAGTCGGAAAAGTCCGTATTCTCGGGAAGGAGCGCGAGCTGGAGGTGGCGACTAAACTTCAGAAATCCCTCCACGTCATCCGAAGCATAATCCCAAAGAGCACTATGCTCATCGAGAGGCTGATACAGATTGGCAAGACCGTGCAAACGCGGGAGCTTCCGCTCGACGAGTTCACCAAGGCGACATCCGGCGACCCAATCGCCACGACGGACGAAAAGCGCGCCAGCGCCGTCGTCGTTCTCGATGAGATTAACGAGAAATACAAGGAAATGACCGAAATAACGCGAAGGCATCATTCCGGCGACCTGTCCGAGGATCACTGCAGAGCAAAGGTCGAGGAGCTTTCGAATGCTATCGCTGGAGACATCGAGAATTTGGAGCTTACCGCCCGAACGCTCGAGCGCTTCACCGACCTTTTTGAGAAAATCCAAGACTACTACGCGAACACTCGGAGTAGTCTAAATTCCAAGGCACAAGCCATGGACATCAAACCCGATGTTCTCCGCGAGAAGGCCGCGAAAATCGAGGCGGGCGAGCTTAAACTCGAAGCCGCCGCGAAAGAGTTGGATGTGCCGGCGAACATACTCAAAGAGGCCGTCTTCATTTACCGCAGGGAGAGGCGCATTTTCAAGCGCCTCGAGGAATCCTGTTTTATTCCGCTCGATGAGTTCATCGCCAGATTAAAGGGCATTCCCAAGCAGTGGGAGATTTACAACGAATGCAAGCGCCTCCTCATCGAGGCCAATATACGCCTCGTGATTAACATCGCCAAAAACTACACCAATCAGGGCGTGGACTTTTTGGACCTCATTCAGGAGGGCAACGCGGCGCTAATTAAGGCCGTCGAACGATTCGACCCGATAAGGGGATACAAGCTGGGAACTTACGCGATTTGGTGGATTCGTCAGGCCATGCTCCGCACGCTCGCAGAGCAGTCCCATGTCGTGAAGCTCCCGACATATCTCGTCCAGTGGATTCGCCGCTATTCGAGGATTTCGCAGGAGCTTTCGCAGAAACTCGGAAGAGAGCCTACGCCGCAGGAGATCTCCATCGAGATGGAGGTCGAGCCGGACAAAAGTAGCAAGATGCGCAGGTTTTTCACCGGCCAAGTCTCGCTTAACAAATCCCTCGGCGACGACGACAGCCGGACGCTCGAGGATGTCATCGCCGACGAGAGCAGTAGCTCGCCTTTGAACATGGCGAACCTCACAATGCTCCAGACCGAGCTTAAGCGCGTTCTCGAGAGCCTTACGCCTAAAGAACAACGCGTTATCACGCTTCGCTTCGGCCTCGAGGACAACGTCCCGCGGACGCTCGAGGAGATAGGCCAAATCTTCGACCTCTCGCGCGAGCGGATTCGCCAAATCGAGATGAAGGCGCTTTCGAAGCTTCGCCACCCCAACAAACTGGAGAAGCTTCTGCCTTATTTGAAGGAATAGGCATAAGGTGAGGTGTGTCGCCTGAGTTGCTATCGAAATACATGACAAATAAACTTGTCTTTGGAGAGTGATGAAAAAAACAACGTTAATATTAGTGTTGCTTCTTGCCACCGCTGTGTGTTCGTTTGCCGGTGGCGTCCTCTATAAATTTTCGGCCAGTCCGTCGGGAGGGGTATTCAAGGTCGCTCCTTTATACGATTACTGGGCGTTGGGGCAAACCTACGGAGGAGCGCTTAAATACGGAATAACCAACGAGTTCGAGATTGGAATTCGAACCTCGTTTGCCTATTCCTATCCCTCTGAAGGCATCGACTTCTTCCCGTTCGTGTTGAGACGCCAAAGCGGCGAGGTTCTGCCATTGACGAAATTTCATCCTCACATCCGAACATTTAAGATGGAGGAGGACACCAGCACTTTGGACGGCTGGAGATATTTCGATTATGAAAAAGCACGCACGAACATGACTCCCAATGAGAACCTTCCGTTCAGGTTCACCGCCATTCCCATAGATTTGCTGATACAGTGGCGAAGCTTCACTCATACGATATTTAATCCATATGTGCAAGTCGGTGGAGGGATGCTCTTGTGGAAAGTTGTCGATAATGAGAGCGGCGAGGTTCTTCAAGTTGCGGATGTTCGCGATGCGAACCTTTACAAAATTCGCTCCGGAGAGCAAGCGCCTCCCGCGGACTCGAACTGGACGGACTATAAGGGACGAGCATTTCAGCTGATGCTGGGCGTCGGGTTCGAGATTTTTCCCGTAGAGCAAGTGGGCATTGATTTGGGCGCCCGCGCATATTACCCGTTCAAAGACGATTTCGCGACTTTCGTCCTCGATACGCTGGTTGGTTTTCTGGAAGTTTCTGCGAGGCTCAACTTCTATTATGGCGGCGTCCGCGATTCCGATGGCGACGGCGTCCCCGACCATATCGACCGATGTCCGAATACTCCTTTCGGGGTGGTTGTCGATGAATGGGGCTGTCCGGTCGATTCCGATGGCGATGGCGTCCCCGACGGCCTCGATAAGTGCCCAAACACGCCACTCGGTTGTATTGTCGATGAGCACGGATGCCCGAAAGACTCTGACGGCGACGGCGTTTGCGATGGTATCGACCGTTGTCCCGGCACTCCTGCGGGGGTTCAGGTCGATGAATGGGGCTGTCCGTTGGATAGTGATGGCGACGGCGTCCCGGATTATCTCGACAGGTGCCCGAACACGCCTTTAGGTTGCCTCGTGGATGAGCACGGATGCCCATTAGACACCGACGGCGACGGCGTTTGCGATGGTCTCGACAAGTGCCCGAACACACAGCTGGGTTGCATTGTCGATGAGCACGGATGCCCCTTAGACACCGACGGCGACGGCGTTTGCGACGGCATAGACAAATGCCCGAACACGCCCCCGGGAGTCGAGGTTGACGAGTTCGGTTGCCCGCTTGTCAAAGCGCTCAAGCGTGGCGAGTCGATTCGCGTTAAAGTGTATTTCGAGACGGCGAAATGGGACATCACTCGCCAGGGCGCGGAAGATCTTCAGGAAGCGCTACGCATCCTCAAGGCATATCCCGACATGGAGGTGCTTATCGAGGGGCACACCGATGACCGAGGGACAGAGGATTACAACCGCGAACTTTCTATTCAACGTGCATTGAGCGTCCGGAACTGGCTCGTTACGCAGGGGATAGTCGCCGACCGCTTAGATACCGTAGGATACGGTTTCTCACGCCCCGTCGATACGAACCAAACCGCCGAGGGACGGGCGAATAACCGTAGAATCGAGTTCCGGTGCGTCGCCGGTTGCGCCGAGGAGACGGAATCTAATTGATGAAGTGGCTGTCACTCATCATTCTGCTGTTTGTCGCGGGGGCGGCACTCTCCGCCCCCGACAGTCTTGATACAATTGCTCAAAGTCCTGTCTATTTGCGGCCGCTCGCGCTTAGGCACCACTCGGCACCCCAGCCGGAGATTGTCCCTTGGCGGCTCGCGGTATTCGGCACAATAACGGCGGGCGCGGTCGGCTTATGTTTTTCAAGAATGGAAGACTGGTGGGGAGCCGGTAAAGACGTGCCGTTTCACTTCAAACAAGACGACTGGGGCAACGATAACCTCGCACAAACCGACGAGATTAGCCACGCGCTTGTCTCATACAAAATTGCGCAGGCCGGAATGGGGCTTTCTCGCTGGTCGGGACTCACTCCCGGCACATCGCGCATTGTAGGCGGGAGCATCTCCTTGTCGATTATGTTCGGCGTGGAGATGGTCGATGCGTATAACCCCTATCAGGGCTTTGGCGTTTCGGACATGATTTTCAACACGATAGGCGTAGCGTTTGCGGTTGCCCGCGACCGTTGGCCGGAACATCTCGGGATGTTCGATTTGCGTTTGTCGATAAAATCGACCGAGGATATGTCCTCCGAAATCATCGCCAAGACCATGGCCGAAAATTTCAATTACATCTATTGGCTCACGGTAAGCCCCGTGCGCGACTACCCCGTGCACTTTGGCCTTGGATATTCTGCCAACTATGACAATCCGGAGCGCATCGCCGAGCGTGAGATATATCTCGGATTCGGCACGAGTATTGCCGAGATTGCGGGCATCTTCGACCCGCGATGGCGCCAGCGCCTTGATATATATAGCTTCTACGATTTTACTTTCTCCTTCCGCGTTCATTGAGACTTGACGCCGTGCGTATAATATAATGAGTGCTACATTCGAGCGCGGGGCGTCGGCCCCCCCTGCGATTTATCAAATCGCAGGGGGGAGCGAAGTAGTCGGGCAGAAGACTTCAACCCGATGCGCCAATCGTGCCCCGACTACTTCGCTGGCCGTTTACGGCCGCCGACGCCCCCGAGCGCGCGATAAAGATATTGCTTGTTTTGTGGCGTTGTTTGGGTATTATTATACTAATTATGCCGTCTGAGAAACGAAAGACCGTATTTATCGAAACGCTGGGATGCCCTAAGAACCGCGTTGATTCTGAGGTGCTCGAGCGCGCGCTCTTTATGTCCGGCTGGCGGGTCGTAGGCAAGCCGCACGACGCCGAGGCCGTGGTAATCAACACCTGCGGCTTCATCGAGGATGCCAAGGCAGAGAGCATCGAGACCGTTTGGGAGTTCATCCGCGCGAAGGAGGCGGGGCTAATCGAGACGGTTGTCGTCACGGGGTGTTTGGCGGAAAGATATGCGCAGGTTTTGGGCGATGAGATGCCCGAGCTTGATGTTGTTCTCGGCAATCGCGACCCGCGTGCAATCGTCCGAGCGATGGAGGCATCGCGCAATGTGAATTCTCAACCGTTGGTTTCCACGCCCGAGGCATTTTTGGCCGATTGGTATGAGGATGCGCTGTGCGTTGGAAACAGGCCGTGGGCGTTCGTCAAAGTGACAGAGGGGTGCGACAATCGTTGTAGTTATTGCGCCATTCCCGCAATTCGCGGAGGCCTCAGAAGCGCACCGCTCGAGTCGATCGTCGCGCGGTGCAGACAACTCGTCGAGAACGGAACGCGAGAGCTGGTGCTCGTCGGGCAGGACACCACGGCGTTCGGCCTCGATTCCGGCGAAAACCGCTTCCCCGAGCTTCTCCGAAGCATATCCGCAATCGATGGCGATTTCTGGATTCGAGTGATGTATTCGCATCCGCGCAACCTCACCGAGAAGAACATCTCTGCGCTTGCGGAAACGCCAAAAGTCGCGCCGTATCTCGATTTGCCGATTCAGCACATATCCGACGGTATTCTCGACCGCATGGGAAGGCACACCGACGGCAATCACATCCGACGAATTGTGCGCGACATCGAGGAGAGAATTTCGGGAATCGCCCTAAGAACAAGCGTCATCGTCGGCTTCCCCGGCGAAACGGATGCGGATTTTGACCAACTTGTCGAATTTTTGGACGAAGGGCACTTCATTCACGGCGGCGTGTTCGCATATTCACCGGAGGATGGCACACCCTCTGCTCTCTTCCAAGATTCAATTGACGGCGAGACTGTCGCCGAGCGCAAACTCTTCGTCGAGATGATTTTCGACAGGATTCGCCATGAGTCGAACTTGGTCATGGAGGGCCGAACTGTCCGCGTTTTGGTCGAGAGCGAGGGATCGCGCCCGGGGCTTATCTGGGGACGAACCGAGTTCGACGCGCCGGAGATAGACAGAAATCTTCGCTTCAGGGGCGAGGTGGAAGTCGGCTCGTTCGCAGATGTTATGATAATCAGAGGTTCGGGGTTTCACCTTCTCGGAGTGCAGGTATGAGACGGCGAAAATTGCATATCCTTATTGTGCTGGGCGCTTTGGCGGCGCTCGGCTCGACAAACTATGTCGCGGTCTATAACGAAGCATATGCGCTTCTTCAGGCCGGAAAGCACTCCGAGGCGCGGAGCAAGTTCCGCATTGTCGCCGATGGCCCGCCGGAGACCGGCCTTCAGGACAATTCCGAGTATTGGATAGGCCACAGCTTTCTCCGCGACGGCAACTATGCCGAGGCGGTTAAGCACTATCGCAGGGCACAGCTTCTGCCCAATGGGAGCAAGCATGCCGACGCGCAGTTCGAGATTGGCCGCGCGTTGACATTTGCGGGGGATTCGGTCGGGGCGGTCATCGAGTATTACAAGGTGCTTTCACTGTATCCGGACGCGAACCTCACGGCACGGGCAATCGTGCGCATAGACTCGCTCGGCGACCCATCGAAAAATGTCGCCGTTGCGAGAAAGCGAGCCGCTCCCGAGCCTCCCAAGCCCCCGGCCACGCAGGCCCGCCCCGCAGAGGCCGTGCCTCCCGCGCCGGACACGATTGCCCGCGCCGAGACTTCGACGACTCCGTCAACTACGCCTGCTCGACCCGCGCCGCGCCCGACCCAAGAAATTGCCGGGACTCCAAGCGAGCCACAGCCTGCGGAGACTCCCCCCGATGAGACGCCCGCGCCTCGCGATGTCGTTGATGTAACTACGCCATCGGAGGAAAGCCCCGCCGTGCCAACGCCCATTCCTCAGCCTCCTCCGAGGCCTACGGGCAGTCCGCCTGTCGAAGGCGCTTCCCCCGAGCCGACGGCTCAGGCTGTTCCGCGCCAACAGGTAGTTGAGGAGGATGGGGAAGTGGTCGAGGGGGATTCCCTCTGGGATCAGCCGGATCCCACCGAGGGCGAGGATGGCATCAAAAAATTGCCGCTGTGGACGGATCCGAGGGCGCTCATCACCCCCGGAGACAAACGAGGGTTTTAACAGTGGGACGAGGCATCTGTTTCTGTCATTGCGAGAAGTCCCATGCAGACGACGCGGCACTCTCATATGTTCACCAGAGAACGAGATTTCTCGCTGAAGCTCGAAATGACAGCTTGGTTGAAATTACAGAGGATATTGGTAAATTGTTGAAGGTTAAGGGTGAAAGGATCACCCGCGAAATACCCAAGCGCACCGCGCTGAATAAAAGTTGAGATAAATATGCGCAAGTTACTTGTTGTTATAGTGTTAGTCGCTCTGGTAATTCTCGCCGGATGCGCCAAAAAATCCGCCATAAAACCACCGCCCGATCCATCCAAAGCCGCCTCCATGCTCGAGCGCGGGCGCTCGTTCCACGAGGCCGAAAGGTGGAATCGTGCAATCTCCGTGCTCAGCGAATTCACCATGTCGTATCCCTTCCACGATGAGATTGCCGAGGCGTCTTTCCTCTTGGCGGAGAGCTATTATAAGGGCGGGCAATTCGACCTCGCGGCCATCGAGTATCGCCGAATCGCGCAGAGATTCCCCGACAGCGAGTTCGCAGAGCGCGCCGAGCTTATGGTTGCCGAGTCGTATTTTTCGGCATCGCCACGCACGGATTTAGACCAATCGAAGACGGAGCTTGCGCTGTCGTATTTTCGCGATTTTGTCACATATCATCCGCGCTCGGAGTTCGTGGCGCAAGCCGAGGACGGCATCCGCCGTTGCAGAGAGAAGCTCGCCAAGAAAGAATACGATGTTTTACGCTCCTATTACCGCCTCGGGCAGTATGAATCGGTGGTTCTCTTGGCCGAGCTTATCGAGGAGGAGTTCGGCGGAACGAGCTATGTGCATAAGACGCAACTTCTTAAAGCGATGGCCTATCTCGAAATCCCCGATGAGGCGGAGAAGGCCAAGCCAATTCTCATGGCGCTGGTCGAAGACTCTGACGACGAAGATGTGCTAAAAGACGCGCGGAAACTACTCGGAAAGATCGAATAATGAGGCGACGCGGCATTTTCGGAGGGACTTTCGACCCGCCGCACTACGGGCATCTTTCTTTGGCGAATTGCTGTGCCGACAAAATCCCCCTCGACATCGTCCACTGGGTGCCCGCGAGAACGCCGCCTCATAAGGATTCCTCGGGAATTTCGCCGACTGAACATCGCGTGGCGATGGTGATGCTGGCCATTGCCGGCAATCCGCGTTTCGAGCTGTCGCGCATTGAGCTTTCCTCCGACCAGCCGCCATGGACGGTCTTCCTGCTCGAACGATTTGCCCGCGAGTTCCCCGATGACGAGCTTCACCTCATCATCGGCGGCGATTCGCTGGCGGAAATCCACACATGGCGCGACTATCGCAGGCTTTGGACGCTCGCGCAAATCGATGTCGTCGCCCGCTCGGGCTGGGATGCCTCTGCTGTGGCGGAAGAAATTTTTGAGCAAGTGAACATCGTGGAATGCCCGTCTGTGGACATCTCCGCGACGGAGATTCGCGCCCGAATATCGCGCGGCGAGAGCATAGACCGCCTCGTCCCGCCCGCGGTGCGGGATTATATCATTGAAAACGATTTATATGGTCATTCGTAGGCGCGAGCCGGTTTTCGGAAGCCTCGACTCGGCTCTCGGAAGAAAAAATAGGCTCTCGGAAGCTATTTTTGCCGATTTCCCCTCTCACGGCCGAGCCAATGTTAATGTAACTTGTTAATGAACAACATGATAGAATGAATTGGGTTCTTCCCATTCTGCATTCTACATTCGATAAACCTTTTTTCATTATCTGTCATTCCCGATCAGGTCGGGAATCCATCCGTAGGGGAGCACCTATGTGTGCTCCCGCACGGCGAATTATCGACCATCTGAACAATGCGGGGGGGGGCAGAGTGAGTGATAGGACGCGCCGAAATACAGATCGTCGCACACAGATTATTATGAGAAAACGGCTATTTACAATTCCAGTTCCGGCTTGTTTTTGTTATATTTACCATTATTACTGCTCTTATCTTCAGTTAGGCTGATATCTGGAATATCGGGGAGTTTTCCGTCGAAATAATCTTGAACAGTGAATATTTGAACTTTGGGATATGACCGATTGACTTTGGGCATTTGAAATCTGCCGGCAGTGGCCGCTTCTGTAGCCATTCCTTGTGAAGGACTGTTTATTGCCAACAACAGTCCCATGCTGGCCTCTTCCCTTTTAACAACACGGCAAAGGTCTCGAACGTCACTTGGAGTATAGGCGCCGCCTTTAACGGATACGATAACATTATGCCATTTGCCCTCGACATCCTTGAAATACATGAAACCGTCAATCCCTGAATCGCCCCCGCCGGTTGACTTATATGGCTGGCCACCGAGAACTCTGATAAACCAGCTTTCAAACTCAAACCTTCCCGAATGAGTTTCAACCATCTTCTTAGCGCTTTCTACATCCCTTGGACATCCTTTTAGCTCATATTTAATATCCGGGAAATTTTTCTTAAGCCTCTTTTCGATTTCTACGATTGCCTTAACTGTAATATCAATTCCTA
>DSAF01000141.1 GCA_011388305.1 Candidatus Zixiibacteriota bacterium
ACCAATGGCCGTTCTCGAGCTTGCCCTCACCCACGACATCCACGCGAATGCCGATAGCCTCGGCCATCCATGTGGCGTATTGTTCGCCTTGAATCTGAATTACCGGGTCGATGAAGTTCGCGTCGATTTTCGCCGGACGGGTTGGGTGTGAGAGTTTGTTAATGCGCACGCCCGTGAGCGGCGACTCTATGTAATCGTCGTGTTCAACCCAAAGGTTAGACCCGAAGGAGCCTTCGACCGTGAGATCCCCCGTGATATTGACATTGCCGTCGAAATAGCCGGCCCAGCTGTCCGGTTCGGTCGCCTTAGCGAAGATGCCGTAGGGATTCCCCTCGCCGTGAAGCCCTCTATCCGAACCGCCGATGTAGCCCCAGTTCGTTCGGTCGTGAGCACCATAGATTGCCGTAGTAAGGCCTTCTGCGTCAACATGAAGTCTATTGGTGGGACTGGTGACGCCGATGCCGACATTCCCTGGAGGAATCGGGTGCAAATTATCGCCGACACGCTCCCAGTTGCTACTTCCGCCGCCGATATCATCCGGGACACCATCGATGCTGTCCCAGTGGACATAGCCCGCCCAATGCGCCGAGTCCGCCCAAACGGTTCGCCCGACCCAGCCGATGGAGTCGATGTAGCCAATGCTGTCGATAAAGGAGATGAAATCGATATATCCAATCGAGTCGATGAAGGAGATATGAGAGACATAGCTTATCGAGTCGATGAACGACACGCTGTCTATGTGAGTGATATGCGAAATATAGGTAATCGAATCGACGGAACGAATTGAGTCGATACGGGTGATGTGCGAGATGAATGTGATAGAGTCGATGAAGGCAACGCTGTCGATGTAGCTCACCGAGTCGATGTGCGAGATGTGAGTCCCCGCTGAATCGAGATAGGTCTCGATAAAGTTGATTAAAGTGTCATAATTGACCGAACCGCCCACCACGCTGTCTGCAATCGACGAGCGGAAGGCATAGGGCACTGTAATCAATGGCTTACGAGGCCCCATACTCGCACCGTCAACCTCCATCTCGATGTAGAGCATCTCTCCGGTGAAGATTTCTTGCGGTAGAGGCACTGTTTGGCCGAGTTGTTCGGCGAATAGACCGGCGAAGAACAAGACAGTGCGGGATTCCGACCAGAGCATCGTCCCCGCGATGGGGCTGTTCCAAATCGAGAAAGTCACCGGGAATTCGCCGTCCATAGGCATTCCAAAATCATCGGTGAATTTCCCCTGAAAGAACATTCGCGTCGGCACGGCCAATGCAATGCCCGCAAATGCCATAATTGCGATAACAAAAAGAATACGTTGTTTCATATTTCCTCCAAGTCTGTCTATGGGAGAAAGGGTTTTGCGAGAAGCGAGATTGTAAGCCTGACCTCGCCGTAGTTGGAACTAAGCTCCGGAGCCACGAATTGAAGCCATAGGTTTAACTGTCTGTTTATCATGAGGTTATCGCCCATAGGGCCGAATATCAAATCTGTAGCCCATGTGGGGGTTTCTTTGATGAAATCGCGAACAGGATGGAACAGAAGCGGAGGCTCTTCGTCCTCGCTGAACTGCGCCCTGAGGACGAAACGGTTGATGCCTTGGGCTTGGCCTATCGACCAGCCGAAGCCGTCGTCATCGGCAAAAGAAAGCCCCAAAGAGAGTCTGCAGTTCCCGCAGTTCGTGATGGCAATAACGTCTTCTTCGAGCATGGAAATTATTTGGAAGAGGTCGGTCGGACCGACAACCCAGAGAGGCTCGACGATTTCTATGCAAACGTTCAGGGAGTCGAACATATCGTTCCAGAAGCCATACATGGCACTCAGCGATTCGCCACTGACAGGCCCGATGGCTGTCTGTCCGAGAGTAATCCCACGCTTAATGCTCCCGCGGTCGATTATCTCGCCCGATGACGAGACAGTCCACCAGAATACGCGTCCTTCCGAGATTCCGGAAACCGCCGCAAAAAGCAAAAAGATAACGATCAGCAGGCTATAGGTTGGAAACGAACCCTGTATAAATTGTTTCATAACGCCTCGCATTTTCACGAACAAACATATCGGGCAAAACTCACCGTCTATCACCAAAAGATTTATAACTTAATTATATCAACCGAGACGGAGATGTCAAGCCCGCGCAACACGCGGCGCTGGCACGGGGGTTGCGATGGCAACCCGCGCGCCAGCGCTATCAGTCGGACTCACGCGCTATCTCCACAAGTTCCTCTTCGAGTTGCTCCCATCGCTTTATTAGCTTCTCGAGCTTTTGATTGAGAGAGTTATACTCGTTAAGAAGCGTGGACATTCGCGGCCAATCCCCCGCGACATGGTCTTCTGATAGTAGCTCGGCGACGCGGGCGATTTCGCCCTCGAGCTGGGCGATTTCGACTTCGGTTTGCGCCCGCTCTTTCTCGACGCGGAAGATGTTCTTGCGCTTGGTTTTTGTGGATTGAGCAGGCTCGGGCGACGAGACGGACTTCGCCTTTGTTGCTTGCTTACGATTTTGGGCGAGTCTTACGTTTCTGCGCTCTATATAATACTCGAAACCGCCATCAATAACGGCGACTCCATCCGGCTCGAACGCAATGATCTTCTTCGCTACATTGCGGAGGAAATATCTGTCGTGGCTAACGAAGACTATAGTCCCCTCGAAATTCGCCAAAGCCCGCTCCAATGTTATCCTCGATTTGATGTCGAGGTGGTTCGTAGGCTCATCGAGAAGGAGCAGGTTCGCCTCGCCAAGTAGCAGTTTAAGCAGTGCAACCCGCGCGACCTCGCCACCGGAAAATGTCCGCAGTGGGCGAAAGATGTCCTCATCGTAAAGGGAAAACATGGCAAGCGAGCTTCGGACGGCCTCCTCGGCCATCATACGATCGAACGAGTGGATTTCTTCGAACGCCGAGTTCGACTCGTCGATTTCGCTGAAATCCTGAGAATAATAGCCCATGCTAATTCCCGTGCCTTTGCGAATAGTGCCGGTTGTGGGGAGAATTTTGCCGGCAATCGCGGATAAAAGCGTGGTCTTGCCGCAACCGTTAGGCCCTACTATGGCAATACGTTCGCCTCGCGTGACGAGTAAGTTTATGTCGGAGAAAAGCGTTCGCTCGCCGAATGACACTCCGAGCTTATCGAGGCGAAAAACATCGTCTCCGCCGCGGGCGACTTTGGAAAATCTCAGACGAATTTCCTCGGACTTCGCGGGCGGGGTTATTCGCTCGAGGCGGGATAGCATTGTCCTGCGGGCTTGCGCCTGCTTGGTTTTCTGTCCGGCGATGTTCCGGCGGATGAACTCCTCTACGCGGGCAATTTCCGCGCGTTGCGCCTCGAATCTCAGAAGTAAATCCTCGTCGAGGCGCTTGCGCTCTTTCTCGTAAAAGGAGTAATTGCCGGGGAATTTCGTCAGCTCGCCCCCGCGAATTTCCGCAATATTTTTCGCGATTCTATCCAAAAAATATCTGTCGTGGGAAACTACTACATAAGCCTTGTCGGTGCTTTCGAGGTAGTCCGCGAGCCACTGGAGGCCGTTATAGTCGATGTGGTTCGTAGGCTCGTCGAGGAGGAGAATGTCCGGGTCCTCAAGCAGAATCCCCGCGATGGCCGCGCGGTTCTGCTCGCCGCCGGAAAGCCTGCCCACCGGTGTATCAAATTGCGACTTGTCGAAACCGAGACCCTCGAGAACGCCCTCGACCTTGCTCTTAAATGAATATCCGCCGAAGTGCGTGAGACGGTTCTCCAGCTCGCGATATTCGTTTAAGTCGCAATCGGCTATTCCGCTCGATGTAAGCTCCTCGAGGCGTTTCTCGATTGTCCAAATCTCCGGATGCGAACGATATACCGCATCGAAAAGTGGAAGCTCGCCCGCAAGCCTATGCTCCTGCGGAAGATATCCAAGCCGAATTCCCCTCTGCGTATGAACTTCGCCAAAATGAGGCCTTCGAATACCGAGGATAACTTCCAGTAGCGTCGTCTTACCCTCACCGTTTGGTCCTACGAGGCCGATTTTGTCCCCCTGCTCTATCGTGAACGTCACTTCATCGAGAACTGGCCCGGAGCCGTAATCGACCGTAATTTTATCGAGTGTAATTAGTGGCATAATTGTTATAGTAAATTATGTGGATCGACAATAATCTTGTATTGAACTTTGCCCGATTTCGCGCCAATCAATCGCTTGAGAATCTCCACCGTGGCCTGCGGTCTGTCGGTCTTCGCCAAAAGATGCCAGCGATATTTGTCGCGAAGCTTAGACAGCGGGCAACTCGCCGGCCCAAGAAGTGTATATTTGCTTCGCGTCCGGTCGATTTTGGCCAGCTCGCGCGAGAGCGTGAATATGCCCGTCCGAACCAGCGCGGGGTCTTCACCGATTGCCAGCACCCTCACTAAGCGCCCGAACGGCGGGTATTTAAGCTCCTCGCGCGATTTGAGTTCGACCTCGAAGAAGGATTTGACGTCGCTGTTGACGGCGAAGTCGATTGCCGGCGAGTCCGGCCGATATGTTTGAATGATGACCTCGCCGCGAATGGCGCTACGACCGGCGCGTCCGGCAACCTGATTTATCAGCTGGAAAATCTTCTCGGTGCTTCGAAAATCCGGCAGGGCGAGGCCGATATCCGCGTTCAAAACGCCAACCAGCGCAACATCGGGAAAATCGTGGCCTTTGGCTATCATCTGAGTGCCTACAAGAACCGACCCCGGGACGGCGAGAAACTCGTGCAGAATCTTCCCGACACCGCTTTTTTTTGCCGAATCGGCATCGAGGCGAAAAATCTTCTCCGGAGGAACAATCTCCGCGAGTTCCTCCTCGATTCGCTCGGTGCCGTGTCCGCGGAACTTGATGTTATGTGAACTGCACTCCGGGCAGACTTCCGGCGCGTCGCGCTCTGCCCCGCAATAGTGGCATCTAAGCGTCGCATCGATTTTGTGGTATGTCAGCCCGATGCCGCAGGAATCGCAGTTTGGAATGAACCCGCAGTCCGGGCACTGGATGAACGAAGAGAATCCGCGACGATTGAGAAGAAGCATCGCGCGGTGGCCGTGCTCGAGCGTCTCGATGAGCTTCACCTCCAGCTCGCGCGAAAAAGCACCGTAATTCTTGAACTCCTTGCGCTCCTCTGCCATGTCAACAATGCGAACGCCGGGGAGTTCCGCGCCGGGGATTCTTTGCGGCATCTCGAGCAGAGTGTATTTGCCGGAAATCGCGTTATAATAGCTCTCCGCCGAAGGTGTCGCGGAGCCGAGCACAACCGGACACTTCTCGATTGTCGCGCGGACAATCCCAAGGTCGCGGGCGTTGTAATATGGCGGCGGCTCGTCCTGTTTGTATGAGCCTTCGTGCTCCTCGTCGATTACGATAAGCCCCAGGTTACGCACCGGCGCAAATATCGCGCTCCGCGGGCCTATCGCGATGTTCAGTTCGCCGTCGGCCAGTCTCCGCCATGCATCGAATCGCTCTCCTCTGCGAAGTCCTGAGTGAAGAATCGCCACCTCGCCGGGAAAGCGCGCCTCGAATCGCCCCCAAAGTTGCGGAGTGAGCGCAATCTCCGGCACCAGAAGGAGCACACCAAGGCCGGCATCGCGCGCGGAGGCCGCCGTCCGTAAATAGACCTCCGTCTTGCCGCTTCCGGTGACGCCCCAGAGCAGGAAGGTCTCGAATCGCCGCGCCTCGACTGACGCGATAATCTTGTCAACTGCATCATCTTGTGTCTCGGTGAGTTCCGGCGGAAAATAATCTTTGTCGAGACGCTGAGCAGAATCCGGGCAACGATAGACCTCCCTCAAATCTATGCGAAGCCACTTCCTGTCGATAGCCGTCCGCACCGTCGCCGCGCCGAATCGCGATGATAAATCGCGCCGGAGATGCTCCCTTTTGGGATTTCCTAACAGAAGCTCGAGAAGATCCCGTTGTTTGACAGCATTGGATCGAATGCTCGGAAGTATCTCCTCGATTTCGTCTCTCGACAGCGCGGAGATTGCCGTCTCGACTGTGCGCGGCTTGCGCGTTGCGCGGGATTGAAGGCGAATTCTTATGAGATTGCGCGCCCTCAACTCGTCGATTGCGGGGAAGAAGCCGCTTTTGCCTGCGAGATTTTGCAGGGTATCCTCTTTGACCTCGCCGCGATTTCTGATGATTTCGAGAATCTCACAGGCCTTCTTGGGAAGTCCGCTCTCATCGCCGCCCTCAAAATTCTCGGCTACAATGCGTTCGACATCGATGCCTATTCCCCCCGGAAGCGCGGCGCGGAATACATCTCCCAAGGGGCAGGCGTAGTATTTCGACAGCCATGTCAGAAGTTGCATCATATCCGTCGAGAAAAGCGGCCGCTCGTCCGGAAGTTCCGCGATAAGGCGCGTCCGCTCGAGCTTCGTCGAGTCCATAAGGCGCACGACAATGCCCACCGTATGCGTCCTTCGAAAAGGCACAATGGCGCGCATCCCCGGCGCGATGCTGTCCATCGCCCATTCGGGGACTTCGTATGTGAGCGCCATGTCCGGCCCTGCAGGTATTGCTATGTCCGCGAACTTAGGTTTCATCAATAAAATGGGGAACCCGCCGGTTCCCCAGAATGTGGTAGCGGTTTAGAAAAGCTTTAATTGCCGCAATTATTCAAACCTTCTTGCGCCATCTGGACGCAATCGTCCTCGCCTGTCTCGTTGCAGGACACCAAGAGTAACGACCACGCCGCGCACCAGCTGGGATTCTTCGCGGTGACGGCCTTGAGATTGGTAACGGCGGTCGCATAATCGCCCTCGGCCATAATCTGTATCGTCTCAGAGACGAGATACGCGTCTTTGCCTTTGTTGACTTGTTCTGCGCGAAGGAGGCTCAATGCGAACTGCTCCCAGCCGGGGAGGTCTTGCGGATTGTTCTTCACGAGCTTCTCGGCGGTGGCGGCGGCCTCGTTGTAACGTTCGGCGCTGAACTGGCTGAGAGAGAGATTATAGAGCGCGTCGCGGTTTGTGGGGTCGCTTGCGATTATTCGCTCGAAATACTCTATCGCGCCATCGAAGTCCTTTTGGTTATATCTCGCCACGCCTCGGTCGAACAGAAGATCCGGATTATCCGGCGCGAGTTTCTCGGCAGAATCGAGCATCTCATCGGCTTTGGCGGCGTCGCCTTTGGCAACGTAAAGATTCCCCAAAAGAGTATATGTCTCGAGGTCGGCGTCCCCCGCCTGAACAACAGCGTCGAGAATCTCGATTGCTTCGTCGAGATTGCCCTCGTTGAACTTGAAAACGGCGGCCTGTTTTGCCAGAAGAATGTTCTTCGGATCAAGCTCATAAGCCTTGTAATATGCATCTCGAGAGTTCTCAACATCGTCGATCTTCTGATAAAAAAATCCGAGATTATACCATCCATCGACAAAAGTGGGATCAATAAGCACCGCAGTTTTGGTGTGCTCGATAGCTTCTTGCCATCGCTGGCTCTCGCCGGCACGCTGGCCTCTGCGGAACGCCTCGGCGCGTTTATCGATACGCCATGCGTCAATCTCTCGAATCTCTGTGCTGTCTATTTCCAAAGCGCGGTTGAATGCCTCTGCCATCTGGGCGAAGCTGTCCATCTCGGCGTATATCTTGCCCATCATGATGAAAACCTCGGGGTTCATAGGCTCTTTTTCTTCGGCAATTTTGAGTTGTTCGAGCGCGGCGGGGAAATCATTTTGCTGAACATAGACTCTCGCCGCAGTCACTTCCGCGCTTCGGCACGCGAGAAACACTAAGGCAACGGCTAAAGAAATTAATACTACAACGCGGGTTCGCATAAATCCTCCTCGGTGTTAATTTCTAAAATATCTTATAAAATAGATAATTTTATTTGTCTTGGCAAGGCTTTTTAGAAAATTCTGTTATTGCTTATAAAAAAAGCCGAAGGGCATTGCCTTCGGCTTCGGTTGAATACGGTTGCAGAAAGAATCAGCCGAAATACTCGGCGAGTATCTCGATGACCTCCGCGCCGACGCGCTCTTGAGACTCTTTGCTGGATGCGCCAAGGTGCGGCAAACAGCATACGTTCTCGTGGCTCGCAAGCTCGTGATTATCCGTCGGCTCTATTGCCCAAACATCGATGCCCGCGCCGGCGATGGTGCCCGCGTTGAGGGCGTCGAGGAGGGCTTGCTCATCGACGACGCCGCCGCGTGCGGCATTGACGAGATAGGCCGTCGGTTTCATCTTGGCAAGCTCCTCCGCGCCGATGACATAGCCATCGGCCTTGGGGATATGCAGGCTCACGAAATCCGACTGCGCGAGCAGATCATCCTTCGAGACCATCGTCACGATATCCAGCGGGGATTTCTCGACGAACTTGTCCCAAGCGATGACCTTCATGCCCAGAGCATGCGCTTTCTTCGCCAGCGACTGTCCGATTCTGCCTATGCCGATAATACCGAGCGTCTTGCCGGCAAGCTCGATTCCGGCGTATTGCTTCTTGTTCCACTCGCCCTTGCGCATCGTCACGTTAGCCTTGTGGATGTGGCGTGCGAGCGAGAACATCATCCCCAGCGCAAGCTCGGCGACACCGTCGCTCGAGGCCGCAGGCGTGTTGCGAACGTCGATGCCCTTGGAGCGGGCATATTCGTGGTCAATATTGTCGATTCCTACGCCGCCGCGAATGATTACGCGGAGGTTCTTTCCCGCGTCGATAGCGGGCGTGCGGACCTTGGTCGCCGAGCGGATGACGACGGCCTCATAAGGCTCTATCGTCGTTGCCAGCTCCTCGGGCGATTGTCCGGTCATGACATCGCAACCCCAGCGGGCGTTGATTTCGTCGATAGCGGATTGATCCATCTTGTCGCAGATCATTATTTTTGCCATGGTTATCTCCTTTTACTTCAATCAGTTAGCCTATTTGAACCCGAGAATGTCGTCGATGTCGGCGAGCAGTTCCTCGAGGTCCTTCTCGTAGATGTCGCCCATGTGCGAGATGCGGAAAGTTTCCTCTTTGAGCTTGCCGTATCCGTTGGAAATCATCTTGCCGCGCTTGCCGAGTGCGGAGTTCAGGTCGGCGACGGAGATGCCGAGATTGTTCTTTACGCAGGTCAACGCTTGCGAATAGAAGCCTTTCTCGGGGAAAATCTCGAAGCCGCGGGAAGTCGCCCAATTGCGAACCATGTCGGCCTGACGGGCATGGCGCGCCCAGCGGTTCTCAAGTCCCTCTTGCTCGAGAATGCGAGTCGCCATTACTCTGAGCGCGTTAATTTGGCTTATTGCTGGCGTCGAGGGCGTTTGGTCCTTGGCGTTGGACTTGACATACTCGAGAAGGTCGAAGTAGTATCCTCGGTGCGGGACTTCGTTGGCGCGCTCTATCGCCCGCTCGCTCATCGCCGCGACCGCCAGTCCTGGCGGAAGGCTCCATGCCTTCTGCACGCCGGCGAGGACGAAGTCCACTTCCCACTCATCGACTTTGATAGGCACAACCATCATCGCGCTGACGGCATCGATGGCCATCATAACGCCCGCGTCGCGATACTTGTTGACGACGGCTTGAATCTCTTTGGCGGGGTTAAGCACGCCGGTGGATGTCTCGTTCATCACGAGAAGCACGAGGTCGATTTCCTCGGCCTGTTTGGCGAGGATGTCGTCGATCATTTCGGGGTGGATTCCCATTCCCCAATCGACTTTCAGCTCGATAACATCTTTGTTGTTGGCTTTAGCAATCTTCGACCAGCGGTCGGAGAAAGCGCCGCACATGCAGGCGAGGACTTTTTTGCCCGGGCGGACGAAGTTCAACACCGCCGCCTCCATGAGGCCGGTCGAACTGCTCGTCGAGACGATGATTTGGTTTTTTGTGTAGAGACACTGCTGAACCTTGGGCGTAGTCTCGCCCTGAAGCGCCGAGTAATCTTTGGAGCGGTGGCCAATCATCGGCATAGCCATCGCCTCAAGGATGTCGGGTAAAACTTCAGTGGGTCCGGGGATAAAGAGTTTTTTGTGGGACATGATCCCTCCGTTTTTTAGATGTTTAAGTTATCGGGAAACGAACAAATCATATAAAGCTATTTAATATGAAACACAAAGTCAAGGGATAAAAAATTATAGAATGGGGGGTAAAGGGACATGGTAACCACCCTGATCTATAA
>DSAF01000048.1 GCA_011388305.1 Candidatus Zixiibacteriota bacterium
GGCAACAACATTAAGTGCGGGAACTCGCTTATCGGCAGTGACTTTTACGAGGGCAAGAGCCGAGACATGTTTAGCGAAGATGAACAAGAGAAAATCAATGTGTTCGACTGGGAGCGGGAGTTCCCGGACATTTTCGCCAACGGCGGATTCCCAATCACCGTATCGAAACCACCGTTGGCGAAAACTTCAGTGAAAGCCCGCTCCCAGTCGAACACATTTATCTTCTCTTGTTCATCTTCGCTAAACATGTCTCGGCTCTTGCCCTCGTAAAAGTCACTGCCGATAAGCGAGTTCCCGCACTTAATGTTGTTGCCGAGGTCGGGCAGTGCGCGCTCTTTGAACAAGGAGAGCTGTTTCCCTATCGTTTCCTTGTTTTCGTTCTCAAGCACCTTGAGAAGCAAAGAGAGCTTCGTCACCTCCACCGCTTGCCTGTCGATATCGACACCATAGATATTATTCAGGAGAATGCGCTTTTTCTCGGCGGTCGTGAGCAACCAGCCATTCGCGGCCATATAGAGGCGCGGGTTTTTGCCCCTTGCCCATTTTTCGGGGTCGTTATTGTTGAACCATTCGAGGTGCCAGTCCATAAGGTATTGATAAGCACCGATGAGGAAAGAGCCAGAACCGCAGGCGGGGTCGAGAATTTTCAGCTTTGTGACCTCGTCGGGCGTTTTGCCCTCGAGCAGTTTCCCTACGGTATTCTTCACAATGTAATCGACAATATAAGTCGGGGTATAGTAAACACCATTAGCTTTGGCTACTTCGGGCTTGTCCTCCACCTTCGCACGATGTCCGGCGGTCAGTCGGATAACCTTTCCGAGGAACTGCTCGTAAACCTGTCCGAGAATGTCGGCGGGCATCACGGAGAAAGCGTATTGACTATTCGGCCAATACAGGGCTTTCAGGATGTCTTTCAGGACTTTATCGTCAATGTTGATTGAAAGGCTCAGGGTGTCGGGATAGTCGTCTCTTCCTCGTTCATTGCTGAAATGGAAAATGCCGGAGTTGTATTTTGCGTCCGCGTCCTTGAAAATCTTGCAGAGTTTTGGATATACTTCTTTATTGCCTAATAGTTCCTTGAGCTGGTTTTCCGGCTCTATCTCTCTGTCCTCGCATATTCTCAGGAATATGATGCGGTCGATGGTCATCTGAACGACATAGTTTAAGTCGCGCACGGAAATGCCGGGGTTTCTTAGGGCAATATTCGTTGCGAGGTTCAAACGCCATTTCTCCATGTCGGCGAGGAAATCGGCGTTTAGTGTTGTCGTCCCTTTTTTCTTCTCGTCTTTCTTCGCAAAGTTATCGAACGCCCCCTTGAGGATGGCATCTTTGGAGAAGATCGAGGAAATCTTGTCCCATTCTTTCGGATAATCCTCGAACTTGAAATACATAACACGGGCGTAGGATGCTCTGTCGTCCTTTTTGACTCTGTATCTGCCATCATAGACGGCGAATTCTTCGAAGTCGGTCAAAATTCCGAGAGGCAAACCGGCGGAACGAATGTATCTTCTAATCTGGTGGGCGGGTTCTGGATTCCTGTCGATATTGACAGCCGGTTTCTTTGTCTCGACGAAGAACTTTCTTGTTCCTCCAATCCTGAAGGCGTAGTCCGGGAATTTCGTATTGTCGTCGCTCTTCAATTTCGCCTCGTGAATCACCTCACGATATGCCTGTGAATATCCTTGCTCGTTATTTATATCCCATCCGAGTAGCGCAAACAGAGGGTCAACATAGTCTCTTCTAAGCAGAGTCTCGTTGTAATCCGGCGAATGAAGCTCGTCGTAGAATGTCTTGAAATTCTCTATCAGGCCTTGCAGTTTTTCTTGTGTTTTTTCTGTCATTTTTTGCTCACTTTTCTAAATATTCACCGCAAATATAATTAATTCCATGTAGCCCCCATGCTAATTAGCATGGGATTCTCCCAAAACACCTCAATTTTTACACCAATACGCTCTGCTTAATGAGCGTATCAAACATGTGTTCGTTTTCCCTGTGGTTATACCTGAAACAGAACTCATTGATATACCCTTGTAGGTATTTCACGGAGACATGGTGATATATACCAAGTATTCCGCGTTTCAGAATGCTCCAGAAGGCCTCAAGGTTGTTCACGTGAATATCGCCTCGTGAGAACTCTTTACTGTGGTCAACTATCTTGTGTATATGTTCGCTATATTTCAAGATATTATACCCGCTGAACTCATCAGTCATAATGACGCTCGCATCTTTAACAACTCTGTCGATGATAGCCATGAGTTGCTTGCCCGACAGCTTCTTGCCCGCCCTGTCGGGTTTGGCGACCCCCGCCTCGACCCTCTTGTCATCACGGCTGATAACACCCACCACGGGCGTCTTACGCGTCCCGCGCCCCCGCTTACGTGGAAGATCATCTTTGTTTCCCTTGCGTGGCTTCCCACCGACATAAGTTTCATCAACTTCAACGATAGCGTTGAAGAAGGCCTCGGCTTCTTTGTTGCTCATGGCTTTACGAATTTGATGAAGTATGCGCCATGCTGTTTTATACGTAACGCCTATTTCGCGTTGAAGTTGCATCGCTGATATGCCCTTTTTGCCGTTCAGAAATAAGTGAATAGCATAGAACCACTTGCGCAAATCCGTTGACGAGTGTTCAAAAATCGTATTTTTGAAAACGGAAAAAGTGTTGTGGCAACTCTCGCAATCACAGACCTTATGGTTGGTGTGGCGTTGATACACCTTCGTTGAACCGCAGTGGTTGCACCTCAACTCGTCTCCGTAGCGTATTTTGATAAAATAAGCGATTATTTTTGCTTCCGTGTTGAATCTTGTTAAGAACTCTTGAAATGTCATGTCCGTCTCTGTATGTTTTTTTCTTTCGTCTACTACAATATACGGAACGGAAGCCTGTTTGTCAAGTAAAATCGTTAAAAATGATAAGAATTTGTCAATGACCGTATTTCAGGGTATAGTTGCGAAAAAGAAAAAGGTAGGAGATCTCCTCACATTATCTATCAGCAGAGAACGAGGACAGGCAAGAGACCAGACTTAAAATTAGTTGTTAGAAGAGGAAGCGAAGTCTTTATTGAAGTGAAGAAACCTAATTATATTTCTCAATCGGGTGTAGAGCAAGTTGTTAGATATTCTTTCATGGCTAACAACAGATTTGGAATTATTACAGATGGCCGGATATGGGAAGTTTACCAAATAGAGAAGAAAGACCCAACGATTAGAGTTGGCAGAAAAAAGAGAACATACTCAAATATGAAATATCGGAAAATATTCCATATTAGATTCGATTATAAAGAAGATGATCAGATTGACCCTCTCTATATCGAGTTCGCGAAATCTTTATCCCCAAGGAGAATTTTAGATTTTCTCGAATCGCTTGCTGTAACATTCGGTGATTTGGGATATGCTAAAGTAATGAGAAAGTATATGCAAAAGCTTGAAAGTGGATCTTCCTTTAATGAAGTATTCGGACACGAATTCACCAAAGAGGATGAAAATTTCCTCGTTTCGGCAATTAATGCTTATGCAGAATTATCGCAAGATGCGAATTCACTTGATGGCAAGTGGAAATAAACCCCCAAACCCACTCTACCCCACGCCCATAGGCCATTCCCAACAGGTTTGTGAAGGCGCAGATTGTGGTGGCAATATAAAACGGGCGAGGCATGCCTCGCCCCTACGCCCATAACCCAAAGCCTATCACCTATAACCTATTCCCCTTCTTCCTTCGCTTTCTTGATGTCGCGGACGCGTTTGACGGCGCAGAACTCGCCGCACATGGTGCAAGTCTCGTCGTCGGCGGGCTTGGATGATTCGCGGATTTGGCGCGCCATTTTCGGGTCGATTGCCAGTTCGAGCATTTTTGCCCAGTCCAGCTCGTGGCGCGCCTTGCTCATCTCGAGGTCCATCTCCCACGCGCCGGGAAGTCCTTTGGCGATGTCGCCCACATGCGCGGCGATGCGCGAGTATATTACGCCCTCGCGGACGGCATCCGGGCCGGGGAGGGCGAGGTGTTCGGTGCGCGTGACATAGCAGAGATAGTCCGCGCCGCTCATCGCGGCGATTGCGCCGCCTATTGCGCTCGTCAGGTGGTCGTATCCGGGGGCGATGTCCGTGACAATCGGCCCGAGGACATAGAACGGCGCGCCGTTGCAAATTTCCTTCTGGATGTGAATATTCAGGGGCACGTCGTCGATGGGGACGTGTCCCGGCCCCTCGACCATCGCCTGAACGCCGTTCTTGCGCGCTCTATCGACCAGCTCGCCGAGGACGACCAGCTCGCCTATTTGTGCGCGGTCGGTGGCATCGGCGATAGCGCCCGGGCGGAGGCCGTCGCCGAGAGAGAGCACCATCTCATATTTCTTGGCGATTTCGCACAGCCGGTCGAACTGCTCATATAAGGGGTTCTCGCGCTCGTTTTTGAGAATCCACTCGGCGTGGAATGATCCGCCGCGCGAGACTATGTCCATGATGCGGTCGCTGGAGATAAGCTCGTCCACGACTTTGCGCGTGACGCCGCAGTGGACGGTGATGAAGTCCACGCCCTGCTCGCCGTTCTGCTCGATTACCTCGAAAAGCTCATCCGGGTGCATCTCGACGACCGGCTTGCCGGCATCGCGCCTACGGACTGCGGCCTCATAGATGGGCACAGTGCCCACCGGCACAGTCGATTCGGCTATTATCGCTTTACGAATTTCGGCGAGGTCGCCGCCGGTGGAGAGGTCCATCACGGTGTCGGTGCCGGCTTCGATTGCTGAATGGAGCTTCTTAAGCTCCTCAGCGATGTCCGCCGAATCGCCGCTTGTGCCAATGTTGGCGTTGACTTTGGTGCGAAGCCCCGTGCCTATTGCCACCGGCTCGATTTTGACCTCCCGATGGCGGTTGCGGAGAATCACCACGTGTCCCTGCGCCACCAATTCGCGAAGCTCGTCCGGCTCGATGTTCTCGGCCACCGCAGAGACGATAATCTCCGTCGAAACCAGCTCCTGAATCGCTTCTTCCAATAAACTCGTCATCTTTGAAACTCCTTAATAAAAAAACTCCCCGAGGGGAGCGTGCCCCGAGCATCCCTGCGCCGGTATTATCCGTGTCAGGTTCGACGGGTCCCTCATCGAGGTTCTCAGCCGAAGCTCCCCGCTCGGTCGTGTTAAGATAATCGCGGAATGGCGCAAAGTCAAGTTTCGCGAAATTTCCGCAGGTAGGGGGCGTCGGCCCCACCTGCGATTTATCAAATCGCAGGAGGGAGCGAAGTAGTCGGGCGGAAGACTTCGCCACGAGCAGAAATCGCGCCCCGACTACTTCGTTGCGCGTTCACGCGCGCCGACGCCCCCGAGCGTTATGTTTCGCGAAGTTCGTATGTATATCCGCCGTCGAGCGCGGATTTTTCGCTCATGAACTTCATGATGAACTGGCCGCAGTTGCTTCCGATGAGGTTTTCCTCGAGGTTGCCGATGCTTAGGATGACGTCGTATCCGGCGGAGCGGAGGCGTGCGATTATCCCGCCCTGCGCGGACTCTTCGGTGTCGATGAGCGTCGCGAGGTTGCTTTTGCGCGCGGAAAAGGTCGGGTTAATTGGCGTGATTTTGATGAGGAACATCGCCGGGTCGAAATGTTCGAGCAAAATTTGCGGGTCGATAATTGTGTCCAGAGCGGGCGCGAAGTTCAGCGTGATTTTCCGGTCGCCGTTCTCATAAAAGCGCGCGGAGAACTCCGCGATTTGCCGAAAATCCCACTTCTTTATGGGAATGAGGCGGTCGCGCTGGGCGCTGTCGGTGGAGTGAATCGAGAACTGCAGGAGGAAATTTCCGCCGAAGTAGAGCCTATTCTTGATTTCGATGACTCGCTCGAAAAAATCTCCACAGCCCGATGGCGCGACGGTCGAAATTGTGGGCATGAGGCCGGGCGCGGAATATCGGCGCGGCAACTCCTCAAGAACATCGAGCAGCGCTGGATTGAGTGCCGGCTCGCCTACCCGCGCGAACTGAATCTTGAACTTCTTGACCGGCACCGCTCGCCCGGGGAAGCGCGTATCGACGGCGTGGTCTATCTGCGCGAGGATGTCGTCTGCGGAGAGCTTGCCGCGATAGAACCCTCCAGCATCGCAAATCGGGCACCCAACAGGACATCCCACCAGCGATGACACGATAATCACCCATTTTTTACTGCGCGGAATCGGCGGTTGCACCGACTCGACGAACTCTACAACATCGCCGGCAGAGTTCTTCGCGAGATAGACAATCGCATGGTTCTCGTCGCCGGCCTGCGCAAAAACTTTCATTCGTCGCCCGTTCTTCTCTCTGCGATTTTCATTGCAGTCAAAATTCCCTCGCCAACCGCGATTCCGGTCTGCCTAAAGCGCCCGCCGTGGACATCCCCGATGAAGTGCAGAACCCCTTCGCGCATAAGCTGTTCGGTGTTCTGGGAGATTTTCTTCGCAAGAAAATCAGTCCGCGGAACTCGGCCAATCGCGAACACGAGATAGTCCGCGAACTCGGTCAAAATATCGCCATTCGCCGAAATTTCAAGGGCGATTTTTCCGCTTTTGGCGGGGTTGATGGCCGTAAGACTCGCGTTCGTGCGGTATTCGATTCGCGAATTTCCCATCGCCCTGTCGAACAGAACCCCTAAACACGAAAGCCTCTCCCCGCGATTGAGAATTATCACGCGGTTTTTTCGCGAGAGGTTCAAAGCATAGTCGAAAGCGGCGTCGCCCGCGCCGACAATAACGATTGTTTTGCCCGACGCGCCCATTATCGGCACAATTTCCGTGAACACTCTGTCCGTAAGCCCTTGTGGAATAGCGACATCGGGCTTTTTAGAGATAGTTCCGGAAGCTACGACTACTACATCCGCAAAATATTCTGCGCTTGGAGTATTTATCGCGAAAACACCGCCGTCATAGTCCACGCGGACTACCCTCTCGCGGATAAGTTCGGGCGAGAACGCCTCGAACTGCCGCCGAAAAAGCCCGCACAGCTCCATTCCCGATATGCCGCCTGGAAAGCCGGAGTAATTTTCCACGAGATTGGCATTGCGAAGCAATCCGCCGACCTCGCCCTCCTCGAAAACCGTCGGGCGGATGCCGCTCCGCGACAGCTGAATCACAGCGGAAATCCCCGCCGGCCCCGCGCCGATAACGGCGACCCTATCCCCGCGAATCACGCCCAATCGTCGTCTGCCAGCTGATACTTGAAATATGCCGCGCACGCGCCCTCCGAGGACACCATGCACGGCCCCAGCGGTTCCGTCGGCGTGCAGTTTAGGCCGAACTGCGGGCACGAGTGCGGACTTATCTTCCCCAAAATGACATCGCCGCAGAGGCACAGGGGATTGGGCGCATTGTCAAATTTCGGCACATCGAAGCGAATGTTCGCGTCGAACGGCGCGAACTCCTCGCGGAATCCCAGCCCACTTTCCGGAAGTTCCCCGATGGCGCGCCATTCCGCGCCCCCCGGCAGGAATACTTCGTCCATTATTTCGCGTGCTCTCGGGTTTCCCTCGTCGGGGACGGCGCGCGAATAGGAGTTCTCCAGACGCGCCTCGCCCGAGACGAACATTTCCGCGAGGCGAAGTAACGCGTCGGCGATGTCCTCGTCCTCGAAGCCCGCGATTACGCAGGGCTTGCCGTGCCGTTCGACAATGAAGCGATACGGCTCCGTCCCGATTATCGCCGAGACGTGCCCCGGCAGGATGAACCCGTCGATGTTCAGCTCCGGATGCCCGCAGAGAAGCTCCAGCGCGGGCGGCACGAGCTTCATCATCGGGAGCACCGAGAAGTTGCGGACGCCCTCATCTCGCGCGGTTAGCACTGCGCCCGCGATTGTAGGCGCGGTGGTCTCGAACCCCACGCCGAGGAAGACGACCTCGTCATTCGGATTTTCCCGTGCGATTTGCACCGCATCCATGGGCGAGAACACCACCCTCACGCGCGCGCCGATGGACTCTGCGTCCAGAAGGCTCAGCCCGCCCGATGGCACGCGCACCATGTCCCCGAAAGTCGCCACGATAACCTCGTCGAGGTTCGCAAGATACAGCGCACGCGAGATATCGCCCTCCGATGTCACGCACACCGGACACCCCGGCCCGGACACGAGGCGCATCTTCCCGCCGAGAATCCCTCGCACGCCCATCCGCGCGATGGCCATAGTATGCGTGCCGCAGACCTCCATAATGTTGAACCTCTTGCCATCGGGGATCATCTCGACGACGCGATTCAGCGACTCTTTCACGGCGGAATTTTCCATCATGCCTCCGGCTTTTTTCCGACAACGCCCACGGAGATGCCAGTGTAAGCGAAAAATCGCGAGTATTTCAGGCGATTGCGAATCGCGCGCCTTAGCTGGTGAAGTCCGGGGATTTTGAACGGCACCAGCGGAAGGCGAACGCCGAGCTTCCAAAGCGCCTCGCGGGTCATGCGATAGAAAAGACACGGATACATCCACTCGGCGTAGAAGTCCACCGGCTCGAGGCCGAATTTGCGAAGTTTCGCCTCGACCTGCCGAAGGGAAAATTCTTTCTCCCATCCGGCGAACCACATGTTAATCGCTATAAGTGCATGTTTGATAACGGTATAGATGTGCCATCTCTGCGGGACATCGACTATGACATAGCCGCCGGGCTTTGTCACGCGGGCGTTCTCGGCGATTATGCCCTCCTCCTCGCGGAAATGCTCGATAAGTCCTTGGTGGAAAACGAGATCGAAGCTCTCATCGGCGAATGGAAGCGCAAAAGCATCACCGCCTATGGGGATGGTCTTGTGCTCGCTCTGCTCGTTCTGCTGTTGAATTATCTCCAGCGATGCATGGGAGTAGTCGAGTGTCCACACCTCCGCGCCGAGGCCTGCGAGATCGAAGCTATCGCGCGCCGAGCCTGCGCCGACCTCGAGAATTCGCTTGCCCGCAAGGTCATCCCCAAAAAGCCGCCGCACGGCGGTCAAAATTCGGCCGGAGTTGTCGTAAAGCTCCTTGACATCGCGCTTTTGCCACAGCGCGTCCCAGTGTTCTTTGTCGGATGTTCTGGGCATTTCCGCCTTTCGCTAATTATCAGATAGTCAAAACTATTCGCCCATCTTCCGGACGGCCTCGGCAATCGCGCGGGTGTGCTCGGGCGAGGTTCCGCAACACGAGCCGACAATCCCCGCGCCCGCACGGACGAGCCTCAGAGCTATTTCCGCCATGCGCCGTGGCGTTGCCTTCCAAACGAGCTTGCCGCCGACTTCCTCGGCGTTCCCCGCGCTCGGAGCCGCAATAATCAAGCCATCCCAAACTTGGCGAATCCGCTCGATAGCGGCAATCATGCTCTCGGGATCGCCTCCGCAGTTCGCGCCTATCGCCAGTGGGCAAAAGTCCGCGACGGACGAGACGCAATCCTCGACTGTCGCATTCCCGTAAGTTTCGCCGTTTTCTGCGAATGCAAAACTCACGATTATCGGCAATCCCGACGCATCCCTCACAGCATCGAAAGCGATTCTCGCCTCGCGAATGTCGGTCATCGTCTCGAGAATGAGCAAATCCGCGCCTGCAGTTTCCAGCATCCTCGCCTGAAGCGCGAAAATATCGGCATCTTTGCCGCCGGATGGGCCGATGCTCCCCGCGATAAAGCCCTCTCCCGCCGACTTTGCCAAATCTACCGCGAGACTGCAAATTTTCTGGACCTCGAAATCGTCAAAGCGACCGCAGGACACGCCGAACGTGTTCGTAGTGATGATGTCCGCGCCGGCACTGCGATATTCCCTGTGGACTTCCGCCACGACTTCGGCCTGCTTCAGCATGAAGTGCTCCGCCGAGCCTCCGATTTCGAGGCCTCGGGCGAATAAAACGGTTGCCATCGCGCCATCGAGCACGACGGCGCGTCTGCCGAGAAGTTCCCGCAAACTCGTGTTCATGGCGGGAATATACGCGGAAAGTTTTATGCTGTCAAGTGAGTTTGCGCGTTGGGTTTTGTGGCTCGATGCTCAACTTCCAAGGATGCCGAGTCTCCGCGCGACATTGCCGAACGCCTCTAC
>DSAF01000139.1 GCA_011388305.1 Candidatus Zixiibacteriota bacterium
CGGCGAATCAAATCCCAATGCCGGCGCGATGAAGGTATTCACCGGCCAAGCCATGAAGACGCCGAACAAGACGCAAAGCAAGCCGAGGACGACCAGCGGGAAGCTCATCGAGAACGAGCTTTTAGGTTCAACTGTGATGTGGTCGGGCTTTCTGCCGAAGAACACCGAATAAAGCACCTTGATGAACGATGCCAAAGTCAGCGCGCTACCAATCATTGCGACAATGAGCATAATTGGCATATCGGCCTCGACGCAACCTTGGTATATCATCCATTTGGATGCAAAGCCGTTTAGCGGAGGAATGCCAGAAATCGAGAAAGCAAATATCACCATGGCGATGAAGTTGAGCGGCATATATCGTGCGAGGCCGCCGAGCTTTTCGAGGTCGGTGGTGCCTGTGCGTTTCTCGATAATGCCGGCACCAAAAAAAAGACCAGCTTTATACATGGCATGGTTAAGCATATGGAATAGCCCGCCTATTAGGCCGATATTGATTCCGGCTTGGACATTGCCTTTGGCGGCAACCACACTGCCAACGCCGATACCCAACACCATGTAGCCCACCTGACTCACCGCGTGATACGCGAGAAGTTTCTTGAGGTCGTGCTGGACGAGAGCCATCATGACGGCGGAAATAATCGTAAAAGCGCCGACAATCATAACCGCGAGTTGGAGTCCATAGCCAAGCGCGAAGACTTTGGTAGAGATAACTACCAGAAGGTATATCCCGAGGAGCTTATCTATCGACGCGGGCAAGAAGCCCATGACGCTTGTCGGCGCGCCCTCGGCGGCGGAGGGAATCCATGCGTGCAGGGGAATTGCGCCGGCTTTGGCAATTGCCGCGGAGAAGAAGAGGAGATACAGCACAACGCCCATCGAGCCGACAGCCGGTATCGATAGCGCGGAGATGGTAATCGTCCCGAAGTGCACCCAAACTATAACCGCGCCGAGAAGAAGCGCGGCCTCGGAAAATCCCAGCACCGCGAAAGTGCGGAAACTGCCTTTCGCGGCGGCTTTGCGGTCGAGGTGACCGCAGTTGATAAGGCCATAGAGGAACAGCGTCGAGAGTTCCCAGAATATAATGAAGAACAGCAAATTATCCGAGAGCACTGCAAGCTGGCTCACGGGAATCGTCCAGAGCATCATCGCATAATAGAGATGGTTGCCCTCCTCGCCCGCGCGGGCTTTCCAGCTATATACCACGCCGAGAAGCCCGAACAGCCCGATGAAGAGCACCATCATATTGCTCAAGGGCGTGCCGAGAATGTCCAGCGACACTGGCATCCCCGCGATGGAAAATTCCGCGAGTTTAATCGCGAAGTCCCCGCCGCGGAACAGCATAACGGACATATACATAACCCAAAGCGACGCGAGGCCGGCGATGGCCTCTTTCACGAACTTGATTTTCGGAAGAATCAAGCACAGAAAGCCGGCCACTATCGGCACGAGCACGAGATGAACTATTTGTGTCTCCATAGAAACATCCTTTATTCGTAGGGGTCATCCGTGGTTGACCCGTTCGGGCGATCTATCGGACCGCCCCTACGGTTATATCCCGTTGTCATCGGACGGGCGTTCGCAGAACGCCCTACTTGAATTTATTGAGAACGGACTTCACGCCCATCCTCTTCTCAATCTCCATTGTCTTCTCGACAGAGAGTTTCACCAAATCATCCTGCGTGAGCGAGCTGTGCTTTCCGCCCGCAATAACGCCGACGCGCTCGGTGCAACAGTAGCATGGGTCGATGGCGGCGGTGATGAGCGCGACATCGGCAATCTGCTCTCCCGGACAGCTTGCCTTGTATGTCGGCAAGTTCGAGAATGTTGGGGCGCGGACTTTATGCCGAATCGGCTTGTTCGAGCCGTCCGAGCGAACATAGTGGAAGACCTCGCCGCGCGGGGCCTCGTGATGGCCGCAACCCTCTCCCTCGTGCATCTCGCCGGGGACAACCTGAAAATCTCCGTCGGGCATGTTCTCGATGAGCCAACGGCATAGATAAATCGATTCGAGCGTCTCCAGCACGCGGACGACGGCCTTGTCAAACACATCGCCGTTCTCCGTGACGATGACTTTCCATGCACCTGCTTCGAGGCTTTCGCCGTAGGCGTCGTAGGGGTCGGTCTCGCGGATGTCCCAGCGAACGCCGGATGGCCTCGATGTCGGGCCGGTGGCGCAATATGCGATGGCGTCCTCTTTCGTGAGAATTCCCACACCCTTGAGGCGCTTGTGAATCACCGGGTCGTCGGCCACCGCGCCGAGGAACATCTTCGTCGATTTCTCGTTGGTGTCGAGAGCTTTCATCGTAAAGTCGAGAGCTTTTTGGGATACATCCCGCCGCGCGCCGCCTACACGGCACATCGCGTAGTGATTGCGGTTGCCGGAGAGCAGTTCGCAAGCATCGAGAATTTCTTCGCGGTATCGCCACGCCCACATCCATACGGTATTGTATCCAATGAAATGCCCCGCGAGGCCAAGCCAGAGTAAGTGGCTGTGAATCCGCTCCATCTCGCCGATAAGCGAGCGGATGTATTTCCCGCGCGGAGGCGGCTCGATTCCCAGCATATCCTCTACAGCGAGGACATAGGCATAAGGGTGGCTCGTCGAGCAGATTCCGCAGATGCGCTCCACGAGGAATGGCACCTGATCCCAAGTGAGGCCGGTGGCGAGCTTCTCGTGGCCACGATGGTTATAGCCGATGCGGACATCCACATCGATAACGGTTTCGCCGTCGAGGTGGAAAGTGAAGAACTCCGGCTCCTCAAGGAGCGGGTGAAACGGGCCGATTGGTAGAATTGTTTTTTTCATATTATCCTCTTAATAAACTACCGGTTTAGTCTCGCCGCTTTCGGTGCCCGGCTGTTGCGGAAAATCCTTGCGCATGGGGTAATTGCCCTCCGGCCAGCCGTCCGGCAGAAGAAGATGCCGCGGGTCGGGGTGTCCCTCGAACGTCACGCCATACATCTCCGCCATCTCGCGCTCTATCCAGTCCGCGCCGGGGAGGAAAGCCCCGACCGAGCCGACCTTAAGCTCCGGCTTCATCACCAAGGTCTTAAGATTGCACAGAACCATCTCCGTCTCGAGCATGAAATGATATATAAGCTCGACGGCGTCACGGACTTCGAGGGCGGTGCTCGTCGCGAGCCTTCCGCCGAGTTGTTCATATACGACCTTGGCCGCCGCGGGGAAATCCTTTTGGTCAACGAGGACGTAAATTCTGTTCGGGCGCGGCTGGTCGATGGAAACTACCATCCCACCGAGCGCCGACTTTACTATTTCCGAAACTGCGTATTTTTGTTCGTCAGTCATGGAATCTCCTTATAGAACCGACAGGGCTTTAACGACGCCGGCAATCATGGCCTCGGGCTTGGGCGGACATCCGGGAATATAGACGATAATCGCATTGGGGTCTTCCTCGCGAATAATCTCGTCAATCCTCCTCGGGACGTTGTAGCTTCCGCGGAAGAAATTGCCATGCGAAGCACACGCGCCGAACAGAAAGCACACGCAGGGCTTGGCCGTCGCGCGGTATGTCTCGATGAGCCTCGGCGTGACGTGCGTGTTCGCGACGCCCGTGATGAGCAAAGCATCTGCGTGGCGGGGGCTTCCGACGAGGACTATCCCAAAGCGTTCCACATCGAATCGTGGCGTCAGGAGGTCGAGTATCTCGATGTCGCAGTTATTGCATGGCGAACATGCGACATGGAAGACCCAAATCGATTTTTTAAGTGCCGCTGTTTTAAGTCCCATTTTCTATCCTTATAAGCCCTTCACTCTCAGAATGAAGGCAATCACTGCGAGGATGGTCATCCATCCCCAGAAGAATTTGACGGCCTGATCGATTCTGAGGCGCGGGTTGGTGTTTCTAATAACGGTAATAAGCGCGACGATGAGAATATACTTGAGAAGCGCCCAAAGGATCCCCAGTCCGCCGCCGATTTGCACTCCGCCCCAAAACAGGGTGATGAGGAAAATCGGGAGGGAGTAGAAGAGAATCGCCTTGGACAGCTTGAATCCGCCGAGTGCCGCGCCGCTGTAGTCATAGAACGCGCCGCCGCCGAGTTCTGTCTCGGCTTCGGGGGCGTCGAACGGCACGAGACCGAGTTTCGCTTGAACGCATAGCAGAGCTACGATAAAGCCGATAACGCCGGATAGGGAGTAAAGTATCGGGCCGCTCTCGATTTGATGCTCGATAATCCCGCCCAGAGAGAGCGAATCGGCGCGGAAAATCACCATAGCCAAGACGATGATGAACGGCACCTCGTATCCCAGAAGGAGCTTCATCTCGCGCGATGAACCTACCGCCGAGAGAGGTGTTCCCGCCGAGGCTGAACCGATGATAATCATAATCGACGGCACCGCGAGGAAATACCAGAAGACGATAATGTCGCCGACGAAGCCCTGATTGAGGTAGTTCGCGAGGCCGAGCATGGTCGCGACCAGCGTCGATGCCGCCAGAGCGATTATCGGCGCGAGAAGGAAGCCCGTTTTGCGGGCGTTCTCCGGAAGTATGACCTCTTTGCCCATGAGCTTCATCACATCGGCGAAGCTCTGGAACCACGGCGGCCCGACGCGGTAATGCACACGCGCCGTCACCTTGCGGTCGAGCCATGTGGTCAGAAGACCCACCACGGCGGCGAAGAGGAACCCGGGAAAGATGAGATAATAGAATGCTTGCATAATTCTCCCTTACCAGCGCCTCATTCCGGGCTTGGCCTTGATGCGTGCGCCCGCGAGGTTTCCGTCGATGACCTTCTCGGGGTCCTCGAACGAGAGAGCGCCGGAGACGCATGTGGTCACGCACGCCGGAAGCTGTCCCTCGTCGAGCCTCTTATAGCAGAGGTCGCACTTCATTATAATATTGCGCATGTGTTCGGGCTGAATCGCCCCGAACGGGCACGCGATGGAGCAACTCTTACAACCTATGCACCTGAACGCGAACCTCCGGACGATGCCATCCTCGCACTTGAGGATTGCGTCTTTGGGGCAGGCGGCGGCGCAGGCCGGATTCTCGCAATGCCTGCAGTGCGCAGGAAAAGCGGCGACCGGCTCGGCGAAAGCCTGCGTAAGGTTCATGTCCGTCTGATGTGTCCGCGAGCAGGCGACCCTGCAAGAGGAGCACCCAATGCAACGGTCGAGATTGATAATGACCCTGCGCTCTTCGGTTTTCACTTGGGCTTGTTCCATGAATGTCTCCGAATTATAGCTTCTTTATTTTAACCCCAATCGGGGTGAGTGCCGGCCTTTTCCCCCAGTCGAAAAGGGCGCGAACGGCGGGATTGTGCATGGGCAGAAGAACTCTGCCATCATCCAGCCACGCGGCAATTTTGACTATAAGCCTCGCTTTACCGAAACCGCTCTCGACCTCCACAGCATCGCCCTCGGCGACGCCGAGCGACTCAGCCATTGCCTTGGGAAGCTCCACGGCCTCGATATCCAGCTTGGCGCGGAGGTTCGGAAAGTCGATTCGGCGGGAGTATCTGCCATCGCCGTGATGGAGGACATTGCCGTTTCCGAATGCGATAATTCCGCCCTCGGGCGCGCCGGAGCCTGACACCGGACTTGCGCCGACTTCGGCAACCTCGGAGGCGCGCGAAACGATGTCGCCAAACACCGGAGCCTCGCCGCCAAATAGATAGTCAAGAATCTCGCCCACCGCGCGGACACCCGGCCCCTCGACCGGCTCTGCCAATTCGATGATGTTCTCCTCGGTGCCGAGAATTTTACCGGTCTTCTCGAAGAGGAACTTCGACGGGATAAAGTGCGTCGCCTTGTGATATCCCGTCGTCATAAGCTGTCCGGTCATTCCGAACACGTCGGGGATTTTCATTCCCGGAAGCGCTTCCAGCGGGTCGCAATCGAGCGCGAGAACGCCGTCGATTTTGCCATCGGCGATGGCCTTATATGTTCCGGCGATGTCGCAGTCTGCGCCGGCGAGAAGTCTGTATATTCCGCGCGAGTTCGTGGCTATCGGAAGCACGGCGAATCCGAATCCCGCGATTTCCGCGAGCCTCTGCGCCGCGCCCGCCACTGCGAACGGGTCGGCGAAGTGCCACCCGGGCGCGAAAATGACATTGCCGTTGCCCTCGACGGATTTCACGGCGGAGACCGCCCAGCCGAAATCATCGGCGCTAATGCCAAGCTCGGCCAGCGGAAGCTCGTCGATGGGTTTGCCGCCGACCGCCGCCGTTATCGCATCGAGAAGCAGAGGCACGCGCCCGACGGGGACGACCAGCTCCGGATGCGCGAACCAGCCGGTTCTGGCGCGGACAGTATCGACCGAGACCATAGTGTTGTTCCGGCCGATATTCGATGCATCGTGGATGAGCTTGGTGATTGTCGGCGACATCGTGAAAATATCGCCGATGACGAGGTTTGTCGTCGCGTTGGCGATTTTCTCGAAGGAGATGTTGTTCTTGAACGGCGCGACGGCCATGTCCTCCGACGGAAGCGGCGCGACGAACTTGGTGCCGAGCCTCTCGGCAAGCGCGATGGCCTTAGCGGTCTCCTCGAGCGTAAGAGAGCCGTCGAGGAGAATTGCCACGCTGTCCGGCGATAGGGCTTCGAGCGAGTGAAGCAGGGAGTTCGCAGTCTGTGCATCCGGCGGGAATTCTTCGCCGGCTTTCGCACGGAAAGCGCGATCTTTGTGGACTGCCAGCTCTTGGCAATAGTTGCCTCGCGCGCAAAGCCCGCGCGTGACGTCGGGGTCAAACTCTACCGAAAGGACGGATTTTCTCCCCCAGACGGCACACTCCGAGCGCGGCCTCTCGGCCAGAAAGAAGCTGTCCTGCATAGGACAGAACATGCAATAGGTCTTAACCGTGGGCATACACTACCCCTTTTTATCAACCGAAAACATTCGGATAGTTCATAATCTCGCCATAACACATGTCCGGCCCATCCTTACATATATAGTAAGGTCCGATATTGCAACGATGGCATTTGCCGAAGCCGCAACTCATTCTGCGGTTCATCGAAAGATATATATGGAACGGGTCGAATCCGAGGTCGAGGAGTTTCAGCGTGACGAATTTGAGCATAATATCTGGGCCGCAACTGATGACATAGGTGTCCTCAATATCGACATCCAGATCATCGAGAAGGACTGTCACAACGCCGACCGTCCCCGTCCATCCGGGGAATGGGCGGTCGATTGTGAGCTTGAGGTCGGTGTGCGGCTTCTTCGCCCAGGTGTCAAATTCGTCGGTGAAACAGAAGTCGTTCGGCGTTCTCGCGCCGAATTTAATCGATACGCGCTTGTAGTCGTCGATGTTCTGGAAGAGGCCGTAGATTCCGGCTCTCATGGGAGCGAGACCCACGCCGCCGCCGACGACCAGCACCGTCTTTCCCTTGAATTTATCGAACGGGTATCCCTCGCCGAACGGCCCGCGGATTCCCACCGGGTCGCCGGGCTTGATGAAGTCGTGGAGATAGTCCGTCACCCTTCCGGTGCGGAGAATCGTAATTTCGAGGTCGGTCGATTCACCCGGCTCGGACGAGGGCGTGAACGGTGCCTCGCCGATTCCCGGGACGGTAAGTTGCACGAACTGCCCCGCGCGGAATTTCAGCGGCTCGGACAGTTTGAACTTGAAGGTCTTAATCGTCGATGTTTCCGTGACGACATCGACCACCTCGGCGTCAATCGGGTAGTAGATATTCTTCATTTTTTCCGACATAGCCCTCTCCTACTTTCCGGCCTCGGGTTCCGCCACTTTCGGCGATGGCGAAGGGAGCATGTCCTCGACCGACTCCACGGTCAAATCGCGGAGTGTGGCGCGCATATCTATGCTTCCCATGCAGTTATCCACGCAACGGCCGCAACCGGTGCACGACGGCCATCCCTCGTATCGCCACGGATAGTGGAAAAATTTGTGATTGTATCTGTGCATGAAGCGCTGTGCGATGCGGAGTCTCGGGTTGAGCATGCCCGCCATGCGTGAGAAGCCCGCGAGCTGGCAACTGTCCCAAGTCATGAGGCGTTCGTATCGGCCATCGCCAGCGTCGTTGTCGTAAATTCCAAAGCAGAAGCAACCCGGGCACACATTCGTGCACGCGCCGCATTCGACGCAGGTTGAGCCGTGATGGCGGTAGCTCGCTGGCTCCTCGCGCACCTCGCTAACCAGCTCGATATAGGTTTTCTCGGTGGCGAACTGCGCGTTCTGCTTCTCGAGCTGTGCGGTCACTTTGGCGCGGAGTTTGTCCCTGCCTGCTATGATGGAGTCTGTCGCCTGCGAGGCGCCGGTGCCCTTGAGAAGCTCCTCGCCCGCCGGTGTGCCGACATCGACCAAAAAGCCGTCCTCGACTGGCGTGAGGTTCAGGTCGTATCCATCGCCGGGGTCGCAGAAAGGCTTGCCTTTGACGAGGTTGCAGAAACACGACGGATAGGCTTTCGCGCAGTCTATCGTGACAATGAAGAGACCCTTGCGCCGCTCGACATAGAACGGATCGACGAACTCGGGGTCGTCTTTGAAAACCCGGTCGAAGATTGTGATTCCGGCAAGGTCGCACTGGGCGATGCCGAAAATGGCGCGCTTTTTCGGTGCTATCTCGATGTCTTTGTCGAGATTCCCCGGGTATTCGGCGACCTTCTGTTTTGGAGGTATGACGAGAGATTTGACCGGCTCGACGCCTCGAAGGGCAGGAACCTCGTATTTCGCGATAGCCTCTTTCGTGGCGCGCGCGAGGCGCGGCTTGCCCTCGAAAGAGCCATCGACCCAAAAGAGTTCTCCCCAGTCGTAGAGCTTGGAGAGAAGCTCCTTCAGCCCGTCCTTAGAAAGGTATAAGAAAGGCATTTTTGACTCCCCGCATGAGTTCATCAACGCTTTTGTCCAGAGCATTTAAGTTTGCCATAATATAGATATTTTTTATCGAAGTCAAGGCCAAATTGTAGATTAAATTCAGATAGTTTGAATTTGACTTTTTGCAGACGAAAGCGGTGGTTTTTCCGTCGAGCGACGCGGGGGGCGTCGGCGGCCGTGCACGGCCAGCGAAGTAGTCGGGGCAAGATTGTCGCCGTTAAACATAAGACTCTCCACCGACTACTTCGCTCCTTCCTGCGATTTGCAAAATCGCAGGAAGGGCCGACGCCCCCCGTGCTCGGAAAGCGACAATCGAGCTATAAGGCGGACGGGCAGGCGGCCTTAAGCTCGCAAATCTCGCACTTGGGGTTTCGCGGCCTGCAGACATTCTTGCCGAGGTCGATAATATTGAGGTGTAGCGGCATCATTAGCTCGGGCGGACACATCGCGGTCATCTTCCGCTGAACTTCCATTGCGGTTGTCCCATCGGGGAAGAACCCGAGCCGGATAAGAATTCGCCGAATATGCGTATCTACCGGAAAATATGGCGCCCCGCGATAGAACAGCAGAAACACCGCGGCGGTCTTCTCGCCTATGCCCTCGCGCGCGATGAGCCACTCGAACGCCTCCTCATGAGGAATTTCGAGAAGAAAGTCGGCGGAGAAAGTTCCGGTGCGCTCGAAAATCGCTTCGAGAAGCGCCAGAATGCGCGGGGGGCGCTGGTTCATCATGCCCGCCGGGCGGATTGCATCGGCGATTTCGCCCAGCGGCGCCTTCGCGACGGCCTCCCAACTGCCGAACCGCTCCCATAGCCTCGAATAGCCAAGGTCGCGATTGTGGTCCGTTGTGTTCTGCGAGAGAAGTCCTGCAACCAGCGCGCCAGTAGTGCCGCCCTCGCGCGGCGGCTTGTGGGCATTGCCGGTTCTGGGGGCGAGAAGGTCGTGAATTTGGCGAATCTTACTTTCTGACACTTGGGACATCTTTCATGACGAAGAACTTTCCTATGGCTTTCGCGAAAACTCCGCCTTCGGGAGAGAGAATTTCGCCCTCGGCGAAATAGACTCGACTCCGCGATTCGGTCATCCGCGCACGAACGCGATAAGTCTTGCCGGCTTCGATGGGCTTTTTGAAACGAACGGTCAATTCGGCCGTCAGATAGTATTGGCCGAACCTATCCCA
>DSAF01000090.1 GCA_011388305.1 Candidatus Zixiibacteriota bacterium
CCGTCCCAGCGAATGCGCGTGTCCGCGTCATCGAGTGGATTATCGATGTATGGCGCACCGAGAAAAAACCCCGACCAGAACTCCACTCGATGGACGAGCGGAAAACGCTCGACGGCCTTAAGCGCGCGCGAAATTTCCGCCTCGAAATCACGCACCGAACTTCGCCAGTCTTCCGCAGTTGGCGAGGATGTTCATCATTATCGCCTGCGCAGGGATGTGCCCGAGGATGCCGAAGTTCGCGGCATCGCGCTCGGTGAAACGCTTGGCGTCGTCCTCGAATGCGAACTTGCCGTGGAGTAGCACGGGCACGGGGTGCCAGCTGTGAAGTTTCAAACTGCTCGGCGTCGAGTGGTCGCCGGTGATGACTACAACATCCGGTTCGAGTTCCAAAATCGAAGGCAGTGCCGCGTCGAACTTCTCTATCATGGCGACTTTGCGGTCAAAATCGCCGTCCTCGCCCGCAGAATCCGTGTATTTGAAGTGTAAAAAGTGGAAGTCGAAATCGGCGAAAGTCGCGTGAAGGCGCTCGATTTCCTCTTCGAGCGTCTGCAATCCGTCGGGGACTTCCATGCCCACGAGCTTCGCAAGCCCTTTATACATGGGATACACGGCGATTCCCTGCGCGGACATGCCATATTTCTCCTCGAACGGCGAGATGTCCGGCGAATTCGCCGCTCCGCGCATGAGGCAGGTGTTCGCGGGGCGCTCATCGGCGAGAACTCTCGTCACTTCATCGATGAAGCGGTTGATAATGGCCGCAGACTTCTCGCTGTCGGGGTGCTTGGCCTTTGCGGGCAAGGGGGGGAGGCCGGTCTGTTGCGGATCGGCGTCATCGACGCCGTCTTTGAGCGATGCATCGTGAAACACCACCGCGAAGCGATAGTCCCGCGCGGCCTTGATGTCGAACTCGATGCCGTCTATGTCGGCAATGTTCTCGCGGATTTCTGCAACAAGCTCGATGCACTTCTCGGTCGGGATTCTCCCCGCACGGCGATCGGTGATAAGGCCGTTCTCTATCGTGGCGAAATTTCCCCGGACGGCCAAATCGCCGCGCCGGACGGTCATCCCGCTTCCCAGCGCCTCGAGAATCCCTCTGCCGATTTGGCACTTGATGGGGTCGTATCCGAAAAGCCCCAGATGGCCGGGGCCGCTACCGGGAGTGAGGCCGTATCCCACGGGATAGTGAAGCCCCAGCGAGCTTTTCGAGGCCAGCGCGTCGAGATTGGGCGTCTTTGCGGCATCCAGTTCCGTTCGTCCGTTGACCGTCGTCCCGCCGACGCCGTCGGCCACGAGAAACACGGCCTTGGTGTCGTTTTTCTGAATCAAATCCGGAAGTATTTCGTCGAACATGATCTCTCCTATGCAGTGGCGATTGATTTATCGTTTTCTCATGTCATTCCGACCCGTGGGGAGAAATCTCTGTGTTATAGGAGATTTCTCGTCGCTCGAAATGACACTGAACACCTACTTCTTCACGCGATAATAGCCCGCTTCCGTTCGCTCGACTTTGCCCTCGTGCTCCAAAATCGACAGGGCTTTGGCAACCTCGTGCTCGTTTGCGCCGAGGCTTTTCGCCATGCCCTCCGAGGTCTCCGGGCGCCTTCGGAGCAAATCCATCACCTCGTCTATGAGGCGCGAGTATTTCGCGGTGATGTCCCTCGCTTGGAAGCTCTCGATGATATGCGCGGACTCGCCGATAATCTCCCGCGCCCGTTCGAGCCGCTCCGGGGGGACCGGCTTTGCCCAGCTCTCCGCCGGCGGACGATGAACAGTGCCCACCCAGACGCCATCCGGCGAAATTCGCTTAACAAGCTCCGAGAGCCTCGCCAAATGTTCATCCGAGTCGTTCGCGCCCTCGATGAGAACGATTTCGAGCAAAAGCTTCCCCGAGAACTCCCCGCGGAACTTCATCAGGCCGTCGATTATTCTGCCCCAGCACAAGTCCTCGTGCGGACGGTTGATTTTGCGGAAAGTCTCCTCGTCCGCGGCATCGAGGTTCGGGATTACGACATCGGCCATTGCAAGCTCGGCGCGGACGTCCTCATCCCAGAGCAGAGTCCCGTTCGTGAGGACGCACACCGGCGCGACATTCAGCCCCTTCGCGAAAGCAATCAACCGCCCCAGGTCCTCCGACAGCGTAGGTTCTCCGCTTCCGGAGAATGTGATATAGTCGGTCTCGACTCCGCTATTGACGCGCTTGGAAAGCTCCAGCTCGACCTCCTCGGGATCGACGAAGCGGCGTCGCACGGGCTTTTTCGGCGGGGAACTCCCAAGCTGGCAATAGATGCAGTCGATAGTGCAACTCTTGCCCGACAGAATGTCCACGCCCAGAGAGCGCCCGAGCCTCCGCGAGGGCACCGGCCCGTATAGAAAGCTCATCACTTCCCTCCCTGAGCGAGCCTCTTGCGGTATTCTTCGAGTTTGTCGGCGATTGCCGGATTATGGAGTGCGAGTATTCTCGCGGCGAAAATCCCTGCGTTCTTCGCACCGTGTTTGCCGATTGCCATCGTGGCCACGGGCGTAGAGCCGGGCATCTGAACGATGGACAGCAGTGCATCGATTCCGTTCAGCGGGCCACCGTCGGCGGGAACGCCTATAACCGGCAAATGCGTCAAACTCGCAGTCACACCCGGCAAATGCGCGGCCAGCCCCGCAATCGCGATAATTACCTTAACGCCCCGCTCCGGCGCGCCATCGAGGAACTCTCGAAGCCTGTCCGGCTGGCGATGCGCGGAGATTATCTCCGTCTCGCGGGAGATTTCGAAAGTATCGAGCATCTGCTCGACGGCCTCGATAAGATGGCCGTCGGATGTGCTTCCGGCGATGATGGCTACTCTTGACATGAAACTCCTTGTTTTTGCTTTGTCATTGCGAAACATTAAGCAACCTTTGCCAGTTAAACGAGATTGCTTAATCGTCCCGCGAGGCGAGACTCCTCGCAATGACACATAATCTAAATTTTATCTCTTCAGAAATCCCTCGCCGATGTCTCTTCGGTGGAATCCCTTCTCCCAGCTTATTTTATCAACTGCCTTATATGCGCGATTGAGAGCCTTCTCCAGCGAATTGTCCCAAGCCGTCACGCCGAGGACGCGCCCGCCATTGGTGACAATCTTGTCGCCGACCTTGGTTGTGCCTGCATGGAACACCTGTGTGTTCGGGTCGGAAATTTTGTCAAGCCCTTCGATAGGGAGGCCTTTTTTATAACGTTTGGGATAACCCCCGCTGGCCATAATAATACAGGCGGCGGAGAGTTCGTGTTTCCACAGAATTTCCGCCTCGTCGAGCTTTTCATGGTGAATATGCAGGATAATTTCCATGAGGTCGGATTCCAGCAGTGGAAGCACGACCTGCGTTTCCGGGTCGCCGAACCTACAGTTGAATTCGAGCACCTTGAAATTGCCGTCGCGAATCATCAGGCCTGTATAGAGCACGCCTTTGAACGGATGCCCCTTGCGCCCAAGTCCCTCGACGACGGGCAGAATCACCTCGTCGCGGACGCGGTCGAGCATTTCGCCGGTGATGTTGGGATTTGGGGCGATAGTGCCCATGCCGCCGGTATTTGGCCCTTCGCCGCCGTCGAACGCGCGCTTGTAGTCGGTGCTGGACACCATCGGGACGACTGTCTTGCCGTCGGTGAATGCGAGCACGCTGACCTCGCGCCCGGGCATGAATTCCTCTATCAGTATGCGCCTTCCGGCCTCGCCCCATGCGCGCTCTATCATCATCTTGCGGACTGCATCCTTGGCCTCTTCCATGTTTTCGGCAACGACGGTTCCCTTGCCCGCCGCGAGGCCGTCGGCTTTAATTACCAGCGGAAGTTCGTGGCTTTCAAGAAACTTTATCGCGTCCTCGGGCTTATCGAAGCTGAGCCAGCTCGCGGTGGGAATGTGGAACTCCTTCATGAATTCCTTAGCGAAAATTTTGCTGGACTCGATTTGTGCGGCGGCCTTGGTCGGCCCGAATATATTCAGCTTCCGCGCGTTGAAGTAATCGACGATGCCCTCCGAGAGCGCCGACTCCGGTCCCACGATTGTGAAGTCCACGCCGACTTTTTCGACGAATGACGCGAGGTTACGGATGTCCGTATCGGCGATAGCAACCGACTCGGCAAGCTTTGCTATTCCGGCGTTTCCGGGGGCGCAGTAAATTTTCTCCACAAAACGGCTCTGCGAGAGCTTCCACACGATTGCGTGTTCTCTTCCACCGCCGCCAACGACGAGCACTTTCATGTCGCACCTTTCAAATTTCGTTTCAACTAAGAAGTAAAATAACGCAGACTGGCCTCAATGTCAACGCCGTTCGGGATTTCCGCCGAAAAAAATGCAAGTTCAGCTCGCGAGAAGGCAGTCGTCCCGAGCCTAATGCCGGCAACGATGAAGCGAGGCGTTTTTCACATTGATTAAGCCACGCTAATACATATAATTACAAGATAATGACAACCTCAATTCGAGGATGAGAATGAGAAGAGCACTTACAATAATACTCGCCGTTAGCGCAATTGCGTTCGCGCGCGTCCCCGAACATAAGAGCGGCACGATTGCTATCATGCAGGCCGTCCGCGAGGGACGAAGCATCTCGTCGATGGCCATGCGGCCCTCGCTCCCATATTTCTACGACACGCCCGAGGGCAACTTCCGCATCCACTACGACCTCGCCGGCCACAACGCCGTGGATTCCGTTGGATATGTCCATAAAATGGGCGAGTATCTCGAGTATTGCTGGGATTTCTACATAGACACGCTTGGCTATCTACCTCCGCCACTCGAGGATTTGCCGGACGGCGGAGGCCGCCACCAAGTATATTTGCGCAATATTTCCGCATACGGCCAAGTCTGGCCTACGGGCGACGGCCCGCAAGACTGGATAGACTGGACGAGCTACATGGAAATCGACAATAACTTTAACGATGTCTATCCCAACGACGACCCCGAGGGGCCGGTAGCCGGCGCGATGAAGGTCACCTGCGCCCACGAGTTCCACCACGTCATCCAATACGGCCTCCGGGGCACCTCCGGCGCGTGGATTGCCGAGCTTACCAGCGTGTATTACGAGGAGCGCATCTATCCGCAGGTCAACGACTATGTCTGGCTCATCGATTACCTCTCATCGAACCCCGAACAGCCGCTGGATTGGGAGTCCGGCTATCACATGTATGGCCTCGGAATTTTCGCACAATACATGGCCGAAGCCGCCGGCGATGAGTTCCTCGTCTCGGTATGGGACACCATGCGATTCATGCCCGACTGGCAAGCGCTGGAGACGATGAGCGACATCTACTATCACGGCCTCGATTTGCTCCTCGCGAACTTCTCCGCGAGGGCGCTCCTTATCGGAAGCCGCGATGACGGCTTCTTCCCCGATGGCGCGCTTCTATCCGATATGCGTGTCGAGACCACGCACAGGACATACCCCGCAAGCGGCACTTCCACGAACCGCCCCTACGGCTATGGCATGAACTTCGTCGTCTTCGAGGGGATTCCAACGGAGGACTGCGACCTCGAAATCTCGTTCAACGGCTCGCCCTCGGCGAGTTGGTTTGTCCGCGCGATATGGAAATCCCGCGACTCTGTGCAAATTTTCGATGCCATCGACGGCGACACAACGGGCGTGATAGTCGTCCCGTTCGCGAACCGCGCGGATTTCGTCGGGCTCTCGATAGTTCCCATTGGCGACACCCGCACGAGATATTTATATTCGTATTCTGCGGACATCGTTCCGGCGAATATCGCCGAACGCCCCGTTCCCCGCGATTTTTCAATCCGCGCCTATCCCAACCCGTTCAACGCGTCGGTGACGATTTCCATCGAGTCCGATGGGGCAATTCATGAATTGCCCCAACATGTGGAAATTTACGACCTCGCCGGACGGCGGGTGGATGTCATTGCCAATAGCGGCCAACCTGTCATTGCGAGGAGCACAGCGACGAGAAATCTCGCACAATACGATGAGATTTCTCGCTCCGCTCGAAATGACAGCGAAACTGTAATGGAGGAGCTTGCCCCTTCCCACAAATACGAAACGACTTGGTCGCCCCCCGAGCATTTCTCCTCCGGCCTGTATTTCATCCGCGTCGGCGAGAGTAGGTCGCTATACCCCATCACTTTATTGAAATAGCCGCTATGGGCAAAAGCCCCCTGAACATCGCATTCCACTGGCACATGCACCAGCCGGCCTATGCCCCGCCGAACTCGAGCGTCGCAATGCTTCCGTGGACGCGCCTTCACGCGCTCAAGGACTACCTCGACATGCCGCGATATTGCGAGCGCGCGGGCTTTCCGGCGACTTTCAACCTCGCGCCGTGCCTCATCGAACAACTTCTCGGATACGCCGACGGCACATTGACCGACGAATATCTCGAGATTGCCCGAAAACCGCTCGGCGAGCTTACGGCCGAAGACAGGCGCAGGATTCTGGCCGATTTTTTCGCGATGAGCGCGAACATGATGGCGCGATTCCCCCGCCTCGTCGAGCTTTACGAGAAATACGGCGACCTCGGTGAGGGCGAGCTGAGAAGCATCTCAGCGCTCGCGCCGGACGAGGACATCCTCGATCTTACTGTGCTCTTCGACCTCGCATGGTGCGGCGAGGCGCTCCGCAAGGAGCGCGAGGTTTCGGCGCTTATTTCCAAGGGGCGCGGCTTTTCGCCCGAGGACAGGGCGCGCCTGCAGGAGAAATCCCGCGAGTGGATTGCCGAGATTATCCCTACATACAAGCGCCTGTGGGACGACGGCACTATCGAGCTTACATTCAACCCGATGTTCCACCCGATTCTCCCGCTTCTTTGCGACACCGACGCCGGACGCGATGCCCGCGCGGACTGTCCCCTGCCGGAGATTCCCATGAAATACCCGCAGGATGCATCGCGCCAAATCGAGATGGGGCTTGAGCTGTTCGAGAAGGCTTTCGGGCGCAAGCCTGCGGGGATGTGGCCGAGTGAGGGGAGCGTCTCCGAGGCAATGCTCGCCGTCCTGTCGAAATTCCCCGTCCGTTGGATTTCCGCGGACGAGGCGATTCTCCGCAAATCGCGCCCTGCCGGAGGCTTCGATGCCAACGCACTGTATTTGCCTTGGGCGGTCAACCGAGGCGGCGCGAAAATCTCGATAGTTTTCCGCGACCATCGCCTGTCCGACAACGTCGGCTTCGACTACTCCAAAATGCCCGCAAATGACGCAATTGAGGACTTCATCGGCAATCTTCGCGCAATTTGGTCGAATCTTCCCGATAGCGGCGAGTTTCTCGTCTCCATCGTCCTCGACGGCGAGAACGCGTGGGAGTTCTTCCCCGCCAACGGCAAGGACTTTCTCGAAGGCCTTTACTCGCGCATGATGGTCGAGGACTGGCTTTCGCCGGTCAAAATCGGCGATTTTATCGAGAATAACCCGCCTACGCGCGAGCTGGAGTTTTTGGCCCCCGGAAGCTGGATAGACGGCGACTTCTGCACTTGGATTGGCCATCCCGAGAAAAACCGCGCATGGGAGGAGCTGGCGCGCGCGAGAAGCGCGGTCGAAGATTTCGTCGGCACGGATAAGTTCTCCCCAGCTATGGCGCATGTTCTCGTGGCCGAAGGCTCGGACTGGTTCTGGTGGTTCGGGCGCGGGGGCGTGGGCGCGGGGCTTGCCGAGTTCGACAGGCTGTTTCGCGCGCGCGTCGAGGCGATTTACCGTGCGCTGGAGCTTCCACCGCCGGAATCGCTCTCCTCGCCGATAATTACCGGCGCGAGCGATGGCGGCCTCAAGCGGCGCCCCTTCGCACTCATCCGCCCGACAATCGATGGCAGGCGCACGAACTTCTTCGAGTGGCAAGGCGCGGGGATTTTCGAGAACGCGGGCTTTTTCGGCGCGATGCACGGCGGCTCTGCGTTCGATGTGAAGAAAATCCTCTTCGGCTTCGACGAGGCGCAATTCTACATGCGCATCGATACCGGCTGTCCCGCGCGGGACATAATTGCCGAGGGCGTCGAGTTCGTTATCGAAATTTCAACGAATTCGACTCATCGCATCACAATCGGAACTGCGGTTCGCCACGAAGTCCTCTCCGACGACGGCCAAGCCTCCGCAGAAATGCCCCCGCCCCAAACGGCAATCGCCGAGCTAATCGAGCTGGCGATTCCGCTGGAAAACCTTTGCGCACAGTGCAATTCTACTATCGGATGGTCACTCCGGACGAGCATCGCCGGCGAAACACGCGAAAGACACCCATCCGCCGGAAACATCGAGTGCGCGGTGCCTCCCGATGATTTCGAGGCGAGAAACTGGATTGTATAAATGGCATTGAAAGAACGAGGCGAAGTAATCGAGATTTTGGGTGGCGAGGCGCGCGTCCGCGTCATTCGCACGGAGGCCTGCGAGGACTGTAGCGCAAAGCACGGTTGCCTTTTGGCGGGCAAACATGAATGGGAGCTTACGGTCGATAACACCCTCGATGCCCGACCGGGCGAAATTGTGGACTTGGAGCTTGCAGGTGGCGCCTATCTCGGCTCGGGATTTCTCATTTTTATCCTTCCGTTAATTACACTTACAATTTTTTATCTCATTGGTAATCAATTGGTTAGCTCCGCTTTTGGAGTCTTTTTCGCATTCATAGGACTGTTTGCTGGCATGATGGTTGCATTGCTCTTAAGCAAGGGTAAGGGAGCCGGGAAATTCAAATATAGAATGATCGGCAAAGATACCGGCCCCGAGAGTAGTTCCAATTTATAGTTGACTCTCGCGCAGTAAACCCTTATACTTCTTCAATTGTTTGATGAATGCGAGGAAAATTCAATGGTGCATTTGCTAAAGAGGTTTTTCGAGATTATATTGGCGGTGGCGTTTTTGATTTTAGCCGCGCCGTTCTTTCTTGTCGCGAGCATTATCGTCCTTCTCGATTCCCCCGGGCCGCTGATTCTCCGCCAACAGAGGGTCGGGAAAGACGGGCGCGTTTTCAGGCTGTATAAACTTCGCACGATGAAAAAAGGCGCAAACGGCAATTTGCCTATGCACACGCAGGTCAATGACCCGCGATTCTCGCCGATATGCAGGTTTATCCGCTCGACTTGCATCGACGAGATTCCCCAGCTCATTAACATTATTAGGGGCGAGATGGCGTTCATCGGGCCGCGCCCTGAGCGCCCGCCCATCGTCGAGGCATACACGCCGAGGCAACTCGACATTTTGAAATTTACGCCCGGCCTTTTCGGCATCTCGCAGATAGTTTTCCGCGAGGGCGTCGTCGTGGCGGACAAGATAGCGCTCGAACTCAAGTATTACGAGAGCCGGTCGCTGTTTAGCGACATCAAGATTTTGCTATACACGCCGGTAGTGCTTCTCTCGCACATGGCCGGCAAAGTCCGCCCAAACAAGAAGGCGACCAATCATAAACACGCGTGGCTCGAACGGGTGCTTTTGGGCGAGCGAATAATATTGTAAAGCATTAGCTTTCAATCGCTTCTAACGAAAGGGGGCAAAATATGCCCCCGTTTTTTTGCGGAAAGAACATTGACTGAACTATACTTCGGCTTCTCTCTCGGACTGTGGATTTCGGCGCTAATCTTCGCGACGATAGCCACTTTTCTGTCATACAGAATCACCAACCCGCCGCTTACGAAATTTCCCAAAACAGCGCTCATCGCGCTCCGGTGGATAGCGTTTCTCATGCTGTTTCTTATGATAGTCGAGCCGCTATTGGTTCGCATCGTGCCGCGCGATGTGGAACCGGAGGTCGTTATCCTGTGGGATGACTCGGAGAGCATGTCGCTCTCGGACAGGCAGGGCGACCGCAAGGCGATAGTCGCGGAAATTGACGAATCGCAAGCAATGAGGACAATTCGCGCCAA
>DSAF01000110.1 GCA_011388305.1 Candidatus Zixiibacteriota bacterium
AAATGGGTGCTCGACCTCCGCGACGACGACATCTACTGGTGCACCGCCGACCCCGGCTGGGTGACGGGCACGAGCTACGGCATCATCGGGCCGTGGAGCCTCGGCGCGACACAGGTCGTCTATGACGGCGGTTTCGGCGCGGCGAAGTGGTATCGCATCCTTCAGGATTACGGAATCTCGGTGTGGTACACCGCCCCGACGGCCATTCGCCTTCTGATGAAAGAGGGCGTCGAGCTGGTCAAGCAGTTCAAATACCCGAAGCTCCGCCACATGTGCAGTGTAGGCGAGCCGCTTAACCCCGAGGCCGTGGTCTGGGGCGAGGAGGCGTTCGGAATGCCCTTCTTCGACACATATTGGCAGACGGAGACCGGCGCGATGGTCATCACGAATTTCCCCGGCATGGAAATCCGCCCCGGCTCTATGGGCAAAGCATTTCCGGGCATCACCGCCGTAGTTCTCGACCTCAAGACACACGAGGTAATCGAAGAGCCTAACAAGGTCGGCTTAATCGCGCTCAAACCCGGCTGGCCCTCGATGATGCGCGAATATTGGAACAATGCGGAGGTCTATAAGGCCAAGTTTATCAAGGGCTGGTATATCACCGGCGACCGTTCGAGCATCGACCCGGATGGCTATTTCTGGTTCGTCGGCAGAGATGACGATGTAATCAACACCGGCGGCCACCTCGTCGGGCCGTTCGAGATAGAGTCCGCGCTCATAGAGCATGAGGCCGTCGCCGAGGCCGCCGCTATCGGCAAGCCCGACCCTGTCAACATGGAAGTCGTCAAGGCATTTGTTGCGCTCAAACCCGGACACGAGCCTTCGGACGATTTGGAGCTTTCGATAATGAACTTCATCCGCAAAAGGCTTTCCCCGCTGGCGATGCCGCAGGAGATAGAGTTCATGGAGAAGCTCCCGAAAACGCGTTCCGGCAAGATTATGCGCAGACTTCTCAAAGCGCAGGAATGGGGCGAGGAAATCGGCGACATCTCGACTTTGGAAGACGATTAAACTGTAGGGGTCAACCACTGGTTGACCTGCGCGGACTCTTTGTCATTGCGAGGAGCATCGGCGACGAAGCAATCTCCTCGTTAACATGAGATTGCTTCGCTTTGCTCGCAATGACATTAGATAATGATTAGAATTACCAAACCTTAAAGATTGGAGCAAAATGGACGAACTCGAACAGACAATCCTCGAATATGTTATCGATGAGTATCTCGAAGAGGACGACGAGGAGGAAATCGGCGTCGAAAGCCCGCTGATTTCTTCGGGAATTGTTGACAGCTTCAGCATGGTGAGCCTCAAAACCTTCCTCGAGAGAAAATACAAAATCTCAATCCCCGATGACAAAGCTACGCCGGAGGATTTCGACACGGTGAAAAGCATCGCCCAGCGAGTCCGCGAGATTCAGGGATAATCCGAGAGCTTGCTTGTTGCACACAATCGCATGTAAGGCGGGGAGTGCCCAAAATAGTCTCCCCGCCGATACGATTTTTTGAAAATCTCCAAATAGTCGATTGATTTTTCATCGGATTTGAATATGATTTATCTTGATAGGTTTGGCTCGATAAATTGGAGATAAAATGCATTTATTAGTCCTCGTGCTCGAACAGAATACCCTTCTTCCGAGTATCCTCGAAAAGCTATATCAAGTGGGCGTCACCGGCACGACGGTGCTCAACTCCGTGGGTATGGGGAGACTTCTTGCCCAATACGGCAAGTCATCGCCTGTGGGGAATCTCGTGAAAGAAAAGCTCCGCAAGGGCAACTACACTAACAAGACACTGTTCGCCGTTATTCGCTCGGAGGAAATTCTCGAGAAGGCAATCGACGCCATCTCCGAGGCCGTCGGCGACCTCGACAAGCCCGACACGGGGATTCTTTTCACAATCAAGCTCGACCGCGTTATCGGACTATCGTAAAATAACCATAAAGCATTGAAGGAGAGGCAGTTATGGCCTACAGCGAGAACACACGCAACAACTACAAAGCCGTCCTCGAAGAGATTCGCGAGAACGGGCTTTTCAAAGAGGAGCGCTACATCTGCAGTCCACAGGATGCCGACATCGTGGTCGAATACCCATCCGGCGCGCCCCAGAAGGAAGTCATCAACATGTGCGCGAACAATTATCTCGGCCTTTCGAGCCACCCCGAGGTCGTCAAAGCCGCGCACGAGGGCCTCGACGCCCGTGGATATGGCATGAGTTCCGTCCGCTTCATCTGCGGCACGCAGGATATCCATCGCGAGCTGGAGAACAAACTGACGAAATTCCTCGAGACCGAGGATACGGTGCTGTTCCCGAGTTGCATGGATGCCAACGCCGGCGTTTTCGAGGCCGTTTTTGATGACCGCGATGTCCTCATCGCCGACCGCCTCGTTCACGCGTCGATTATCGACGGGATGCGCCTCTGTAGCGCGCTGAACGAGAGTTTCAAGCACTCCGACATGAAGCACCTCGAGAGGAAATTGGAGACTTATCAAGATGCGCGCTATCGTTGCATTGTCACCGACGGCGTGTTCTCGATGGACGGCGATACAGCCAAGCTCGACGAAATTTGCGACCTCGCGGAAAAATACGACGCGATGGTCTTCGTTGACGATTCCCACTCTTCGGGCTTTTTGGGCAAGCGCGGCAAGGGCACGCACGAGCACAAAGGCGTTCTCGGGCGCATCGACATAATCACGACTACGCTCGGCAAGGCTCTCGGCGGGGCATCCGGCGGTTGCGTTTCCGGAAGGTCGGAGATTGTCGAGATGTGCCGCCAGAAGGCGCGCCCGTATCTCTTCTCTAACGCGATGCCGCCCGTCGTAGTGGCCGCCGCCAACAAAGTCATCGACATAATCACCGAGACCACCGAGCGCAGAGACAAGCTCGAGGAAAACACCAAGTTCTGGCGCGCAGGCCTCGAACAGGCGGGCTTCGACCTCGTCGATGGCGACACGCCAATTGTGCCGGTCATGCTTTACAATGCAAAATTGAGCCAAGACATGTCCCGCGACCTATACGAGCTCGGGATTTACGCGATAGGCTTCTTTTTCCCGGTGGTTCCGCAGGGCAAGGCGCGCATACGCACGCAAATTTCCGCCGCGCACGAGCGCCATCACCTCGAGAAGGCGCTGGATGCGTTCATCCAAGTGGGCAAGAAATACGACATCCTCGGCAAAGGCAAGAAAGAGATAATCGAGATGTTCGGCATGTAGGCTCTTCCCAAAGAAACCTACGAGGAGGGCGAAATGGAACCGAAAGACATCGAGCGCGAGGCATATCGCACTGCAAAAAAGCGCGTCGAGGAGAGGCTTGGCTTCTTCTGGCATCTCATTACCTATGTGGCTGTAAATATCGCATTGGTATTGATTTGGTATTTCGGCTCGGGCAAAGGCACGCATTTCTGGCCTATTTGGCCGATAATCGGCTGGGGCGTAGGGCTGTTCTTCCATTTCGTCGGGGTATTCTTTGAGCAAAGCCTATTTCGGAAATATAAGGACAAAAAATCGAGCAGTATATGCAAGAGGAACGAGAGCATATCGAGCGGCAAAGCCGATAGTTCGCAATCGTTGCGCTTGTTATGTTGAAGATGCGAGGGCGCTTGATTGCGCCCTTCGTCTTTTTGGGATTGCTTATGAATGATAGACAAACGGGTTTCACGAGAACAGACAAAGTATTTCTGATTATTGCGGGAATTCTCTTCGCTTTCTCATTGTTCGTGTGGGTTTCCGATGGCTTCGCATTCGAGATTTTGGGCAATTCCGTTTCGATAACGCGGCCTAATAGGCCGCTTGCGTTTGTCTTATATGTCGTAATTCTTGGCACGCTTGTATCGAGGAGTCGGCTCGGGCTTCGGAGGTTCGGCGACCGGGTTGTCTCGAGGCCGAATTGGCAGATAGTCGGCGCGCTTGCGCTCGCGAAGTTCTTCTGGAAATCGGGCATTTTGTTTCTCCGGAGAGGCATGCCTTTTGGGATATGGATGTCGGCACCGATCTTGGGACGGCCTATCACAGCCTGCTATTATTTTTGACCGGCGGATTGGTGCTACTGATTTACGATTTTGAGCGTGCGCACAAAGAGCCTTCGTTTGGCTGGATTCCGGTTTTAGCGGTGTTCTGGGGAATATCGATAGACGAACTCGCGGAGCTTCACAACAACGCGCCCGAGTTTCTCGAAAGCTTGGGGCTTGCCGGAAGAGTGCAGACGCTCTCTATCCCCCGATGGCCAATAGTTCTCGCGCCGATCGCCATCGTTGTGGTCGTTTACTTTACGATTTTCTTTATTAAGAAGTTCAAGAGAATGCCGAGGCTCTTCCAATTGTCGGTTTGCGCTTCGGTGATATGGTTTATTGCGTTCTGGATGGAGATGCTCATGGCGACTTCGATGCCCCACAAACTGCAGGTCGGAATCGAGGAGGGGCTGGAGAAGCTTGGCACTTCGATGTTCTTCGTGATTTTTCTATCATATTACCGGCGCAGGCTTAGAGAATAGGCTCATCCAATAATCGCGCACCCTCCCCCACTCCGGCGCTGGCATCCGTAGGACGCCAGCGCCCCACTCCAAGGCTTCCGCCGAAAAAACGCCTTGCTAAACGCCTTCCCATACATTATGATATAGTTATGAAATTTCACGGAATAATTGTGTTCACTCTCGCTTTGGCGATTCCCGTTTTCGGGCAAACTCTCCCGCGAAGGACGGTGACGAGCCTTCCGGAGCATTTGGATGAGTCTTCGGGGCTACTTACTTTCGGGCGCAATCTGCTTCTTTCGCACAACGACAGCGGCGGCGACCCGGAGCTATATATCTTCGACACGCTGGGCAACGATTTGGGCACTATCTCCATCGACGGCGCGACGAATGTTGACTGGGAGGACATCGCCTGTGACGAGCGGTTTATTTACATCGGCGATTTCGGCAATAACTCACATGATCGCACGGACTTGCGAATATACAAAATCCCGATTCCGGCGGTCTTCGAGGAGCAGACTATAACTGCCGAGGTCATCGAGTTCTGGTATCCCGACCAGACGGAGTTCCCGCCGCCGGATGAGCGCAAAGTATTCGACTGCGAGGCGATGGTGGCTTTAGGCGATTCGCTTTACATCTTCTCGAAAAACTGGAGCGAGCCGTTCACGCGCTGGACGAAATGTTACTCGCTCCCCAAAACGCCGGGGTCGTTCGAGGCGACACTGCTGGACAGCTTCGACACCGGCGCATTGACAATGTATATGGGGCAAATCACCGCGGCGGACTTGTCGCTGTCGGGGAATAGGTTGGCGCTTTTGGGCTATGGCGGCCTGTGGGTTTACAGCGGCTTTTCCGGCTCGGATTTTTTCGGTGGCGAGCTGGTTTCTTTCAGCGTTAATATGTGGGATGTCACTCAAACCGAGGGAGTGAGTTTTATATCGGAGAACGAGATTTTTTATTCAGACGAACTCCAATATGTTATGGGATTCCCAAGAGGGCAGAAACTTTACTACGCCGATTTGGGCGAAGGTTTGGCAATCGCCGAGGGCGGGCGCCATCTCGCGGAGAGTTTCGATATCTCCGCGTTTCCGAACCCGTTCAACTCGGCGGTGAGGATTTCGATTGACGGATTAGGGGCGGGTCTTGCGCCCGTCCGCGTGGGGATATTCGATGTGAACGGGCGAATGGTTTATGAAATGACCGTAGGGGGCGCATGTATGCGTCCCGCGGGCGGGATACATCCCGCCCGCGGGACTACAATGCACGAATATACGTGGCAACCCGATGAATCCCTCCCCTCTGGCGTGTATTTCGTCAAGGTTAATGCGGGCGATGCCGTATCTACAAAGCGAATTATATTCATCAAGTAAGGCCTATGAAACATTTCTTCGAAGATTCGCGCGAATGGGCGGAGGGCAGACTGCCCGTGTTCCGCGGCCTTCTGCTTTTGTTTTTCTTGATTATTGGCATCCGCCATCTCGCCGACCCGATGTTCAATAGCATCTTCAAAGGATTGAACCTCGGCATTCACGAGCTTGGCCACTTCTTGTTCCTGCCGTTCGGGCATTTCATGCACATGGTCGGCGGCACGATAACGCAACTCGCCGTGCCGGTCATCTCGATGTTAATGTTCTATCGTCAGAAGGATTATTTCGCTATCGCGGTGAGTTTTGGGTGGCTCTCGACGAATTTTTACGACATCGCGGTCTATGTCGCCGATGCCCGTGCGCTGGCTTTGCCGCTGGTCTCGCCGTTTGGCACAGAGGTCATTCACGATTGGAATTACCTTCTCGGCAAGCTTAACATGTTGAGCTGGGACAAGGGTTTAGGCAGATTCAGCCGCTTTCTCGGGCTTGTGTCGATGTTACTATGCCTTGTCTATGGCGGGTGGCTTGTCTATTGGATGTTCCGCACATACCGCATAGAAAAGCTCAGCGATTTCGAAACATAGCGATGGCGCGAACATTAGGTTAGAAGCTATTTCAGGCCGTTAGGCATGTTGAAATAATAGTGCAATGCGCCCTGAAGCATTATCGAGCCGCGATTATTGCTACGATAGTATAATATCGATTCCATAGTATATGATATTCTATCGAAGAAGAGAAGTTCGAAGCCGAAGCCAAAACCGGTTGTCCATATCTTCTCTATGTCAACTATCGGGTCTTCCTCAATGTAATACCAATCGCCGGAGCTGTCCTCTTCCCATCTATATGGCGTCCACTCCGAACGGTAATACTCGTAGCTAATGCCGGTCGAGATATAGAACGCTGTTCTTTCCTCGCGGGAGAGAAAATACTGCAGTTCGAGTCCGGGCATAGCCCATCGGTCGTTCCATTCGGGGTCGGAGTAGAAGCCAACGGCGACCTGTGCGGCGTATTTGCCTTCATACACTAACTTATAGGACATCCCCACGCCGGAGTAATGTCCCGCGGCGAAACCGAAGCCCTGCAGAAATTGCGGAAGGTTCTCGTCGTTTAGGCCTGCGTTCGCGATTCCCGCGAAACAAATCAGAACGAGCACGGATAACACGGAAAATCTTTTCATCATCGCCTCTCAATATATGTTTAACGATGAGTATATGATATTAAAGTAATCGGGTAAAGTCAACTTTTTATCTTTCTGCGCCGGTGAGGGCGTCGGCCCTTCCTGCGATTTGGAAAATCGCAGGAAGGAGCGAAGTAGTCGGTGGGAGGACTTCCGCGCGAGGCGACAATCGTGCCCCGACTACTTCGCTGGCCGTGCACGGCCGCCGACGCCCCCGGCGCACATTGAACATTGTTGTAAACATCTTGACAAATCATTATCTCCTAATTAAATAGCCGGAGGCCATCTCGAACAATAACTCTGGATTATAAAAAAATGTTTTAATTCCAAGAAAAATAAGTATAATTAAAGAAAATTATCACATTATTTCAGGAGGTTTAAATGAAAAAGTTGATTATGATGCTAATAGCTATCACGGCTATTGCGCTCATGATTACTGCGAGTTGCGACTGCGGCACCGACCCCAAGCCCGACCCAGTTGTCCCGACTGTCGCAGTATTGTCATCGGGCAGTTCGATGGTCGTGGGCGAGGTCGTTGAAGCTCAAGTCCAGATGAAGGGCATTTCCGAGGTGGCGGGATTCGGGCTGAAGCTCGTGTATGACCCGTTCAAGCTCGAAATCGTCAGTATGACCCGCGACGACAACTGGCTCACATCCAACGACGGCTCAGTCCAGCAGATGGCGCTGAATACTTTCAATGAAGACGGCTACGCCAAAGTCGTTCTCGCGGTATTCCCCACGAGCGCTTCTGTCGGCTCGACTGATGATACCTACAAGCCAATTCTCGACCTTCGCGTTCGGGCAAAATCCGCCGGCAATGCGACTTTGTCCGTTTCAATCGATAACACGGCAGACAGCGACCTCGGCATTTTCAATGCAAGCGCGGATCTCGTGACGGGCATCGCCACGGAGAACCACACTTGGTCCGTCTCAAGCTCATATTAAGGAGAAGAAAATGAGAAAGACGATTATTATACTTATGATGGCACTGGCCTTCGCGTCGTTCGCGAAAGTCGCCGAGCCTTTCGAGGTCCAAGAGGAAATCGGCAACTCCTTTATTAAAGTTGTCTGCGGCAACGACGGCAAATTTACGATTGGCACCGCCGATGGCAAGCGGCTTCTTTACGGTTTCCCCAGCGCCGGCTCAACAAGCCACACGAATATTCGTGTCGATGCCGACACTTTGGCATACGGCAATTGGACAAGCTTCGGCTCCTCCGGCACCATTACCGAGGCTCTGCATATAAACGGCGGCGCGCTTGAAATGACCTTCACCTATGCCGATGTCGATGTCACGCAGAGGCTCAGCATAGTCCGCGGCCCGACAACGGGCAACGACGACACTATACTCATCGAGTATTATATGCATAACCGCGCGAGCACGGCGCGCTCCGTAGGCGTGATGCTCGAGATGGACACTATGATTAGCGGTAACGACGCCGCACCGATTTCCACATCTTTCGGCTATGTCGCTATCGAGCAAGACTTTACTGCACCGAGTATTCCGCAGTATTGGCAGGCTTTCGAGGTTTCGCCTACGCAGGCTGAATCTTTGCTCGTGGGACAGGGAACGCTCATTGGTAGCGGCGCTGTCATGCCGAACAGGTTCTGTCTCGGCCCATGGGGCACTTATGATGATGTCCGCTGGAACTATACCAGCACCGGCAACCCCTATGGCGACTCGGCCGTTCTTCTTTGGTGGAATCCGGTGAATATTCCCGCCGGCGGAACACACCATGTTGCAACACTTTACGGCGTCGGCGCGGGGAGCATCTCCGCCGGCGATTTAGCGCTGAATATCACCGCGCCTCTCGCGCTCGATTACGACTCCACCACCGGCGGATACACGCCCAACCCGTTCACGGTGAATGCACTCGTGACGAACACGACATCCGGCACAGTCGATGGCGTGACGGCGACAATCAGCCTTCCGGAAGGCCTTTCGCTGGCCTCCGGCGAGACGGCCACGAAAAATGTCAGCCCGTCCTCGCTCGGTGCGACCGAGACCGGCAGTGCCTCTTGGAGCGTTGTCGCAGAGAGCAGAACCGACGCCGCGACGCTCGAATATACCGTCTCAACCTCCGGCGGCGGATACTCCAACTCGATGAACCGCACGATAGACATCCCCGCGGGAACGACCGAAGGCGTGAACATCACCGTCACGCGCGTCGATGCCGAGGAATTCCCCGTCATTCACGCATATTGCATCGTCACCGATGACGCCCGCAACCCCATTATCGGCCTCGATGAACGCCACTTTGTCGTCCACGAGGACGGCGTGTTCGAGTCACCGATAACAGTCGAGATGATGGCTACAAGTGTCCTTGGCGGGCAGGCCGATATCGCGGTTGTGTTCGACGTCACAGGCTCGATGGGCTCCTACATCACCGCTATGAAAGACAATGTCATCAACTTTGCGGATAACCTCGCGGCCTCCGGCATGGATGCTCGTTGGGGACTCGTCACCTTCCTCGATGAGATAGGGCAGGTGTTCGATTTCACCTCGGATGTAGATGAATTCCGCGGATGGGTGACGGGACTTCGTGCATCCGGCGGCGGCGATACACCAGAGAACGCTCTCGATGGCATCGCCCGTGCGCTGGAGCTTGGATTCAGGCCATCTGCACAACGCATAATCATTATGATTACCGACGCGCCGTATCATCAGGCGAACTCCCGCACCGATTACATTAC
>DSAF01000125.1 GCA_011388305.1 Candidatus Zixiibacteriota bacterium
GTATAATGCTATATGGAGGAAACATGAGGAAGTCCATAGCTATCACGATTATCTTGCTCTGCGCCGTCTCCGCGATGGCCACTAAATACGCCGCCGAGTTCACCGACCTCGGCGTGGGCGTTCGTCCGGCGGGCATGGGAGGGACTTTTACGATGTTCGATTCCGACCCTCAAGCCCTCTGGTGGAATCCGGCGGGGCTTGTGGGGCTTTCGGAGAAGTTCAAGTTTTACTTCATGCACGCGTCGATGTTCGACAATCTCTACCAGCTTGATGTCGGCGCGGCAGGGCGAAAATTCGGCGAAACCTATTGGGCTGTCGGCTTCTTCCGCAACGCAACGGACAACATCCCTTTCATAGACGAGGACGCATATTTCGATTGGGGCGTCGATGGAATCCCCGGCACCGGAGATTATGGAGAGGGAAATAACCAATGGGATCCCGGCGAACCAATCAACCCGGACGCCGTCTATTTCCGTAGCGAGGGCGATTATCTCTTCACCATCGCGGCGGGCAGGGAACTCTTCGAGAATTTCCGCGTGGGCGCATCGATAAAACACCTACAGACATACATCGGAGAGTATTCCGCCTTCGGGTTCGGGGCAGATATTGGCGCGATTTACCGCGCCTCGGAGAATATCACCGTGGGCGCGACTGTCCGCGATGTTTTCGGCACCCATCTTCGGTGGTCAACCGGCCTCTGGGAGCAGAAACTGCCCTCACTATGGTGGGGCGGCAAATATGATTTCGACATCCCATACATCAGGGGCGGACTCGCGCTTGCCGGAGAGTTCGAGACGAGGTTCGAGAATTACGAGGCCGTGATGAACATTGGCGATGTCTCGCTCGACCCGCACATCGGCGCGGAGCTTAACCTCCTTAAACACTTCTTCTTACGCGTGGGCATTGACCGCACCGATTTCACCGCCGGTGCGGGGCTTGCTCTGGGGTTCTTCCGCGTGGATTATGCCTTCGTCGATAATGCCGACCTCGATGTCACGCATCGCATAGGCATCAACTTCGAGATTCCCGAGGTGAACATATCGCTTCCCCGTCGCAAGGTTCGCGAGGAAGAGCCTAAACCGGAGTTCGCGATTGTTCAGCCTCCGCGCGAGCCTGAGCCGGAAGAGCCAGCAAAAATTCCCGCACCAGTGGGCGAAAAGCTCGCCGAGATAAAATTCCCCTTCGCTTCGACGGAGCTAACCGACGAGACCAAATCACAGCTCGATTCAGTTTGCGCGATTTGGGTGAATTACCGCACAAATCGGATTTACATTGAGGGACACACGGACAACGTCCCCATCGAAACGCCCGAGTTCTCGGACAATTACGCCCTTTCCAAAGCCCGCGCGAACTCTGCCGCAGATTATCTCCGCACAGTCTGCGGAGTTCCCGGCAACCGCATCGTCGTGGATTGGTTCGGCGAAAGCCGTCCCAAGGCCGACAACGCTACCCCCGAGGGACGCTCGATTAACCGCAGGGTCGAAATTTTCCTCTGGGAGCCATAGTCAAAAAAAAAGGCGGCGCCAAGGCCGCCTTATTCCTCGTATCACGTGCAATCAATGGCGGAAGTGCCGCATTCCGGTATGAATCATCGCTATGCCAAGCTCGTTCGCGCGGGCGGTCACTTCGCCGTCGCGGAGCGAGCCGCCGGGCTGGACTATCGCCGTCACGCCGGCGTCCGTCAGAACTTCCATGCCGTCTGGGAACGGGAAGAACGCATCCGATGCCGCCACCGCACCGACCGCCCTCTCCCCCGCCTTAGTGACGGCGAGCTTTGCCGCATCGACTCTGCTGGGAAGTCCGCCGCCGATGCCATAAACAGCCTTCTCCCCCGCGATAAGCACTGAGTTCGACTTGACTCCCTTGACTGCGCGCCATGCGAAGCGAAGCGCCGCATCCTCCAGCGGTGTTGGCGGCCTGTCCGTGACGATATCCCATTTCGGCGGTTTAATGCCGGGCGGGTCGGCGCTCTGCGCAAGAAGCCCGCCATAGACGCCGCGTAAGAAAGTCGGCGGAACGTTCGGCCTGCGAATGTCGAGTTTTAATAGGCGCAGATTCTTCTTTTTCTGCAGAACTTCTAAGGCTTCCGGCGAGAAATCCGGGGCGAGGATGCACTCGAAAAAGTGCTCGTGCATTTTCTCAGCCGTTGGCAAATCGACCTCACGCGTGAAACCCGCAATCCCCCCAAACGCGCTGACCGGGTCGCAGTCGAGCGCGCCCAGATAGGCCTCGAGTGGGTTATCGCCGAGTGCTACACCGCACGGGCTGACATGCTTGACAATCACCGAAGCGATTTCGTCGGCGAACTCGAGTAGCACGGTATAGACAGCATCCAAGTCGAGTATATTATTATAGCTCAACTGTTTGCCCCAGAGCTGTTGGGCAAAAGTAATCCCCCCATCAGCCAATGGATCGGTGTAAAGCGCCGCACTCTGATGCGGATTTTCGCCGTATCTAAGCTCATCGACCAGCTTCATTGGTTTGGCGGAAAAACGTGGAAGTTCGTCGTTTTCCGTGAAAGTTTCAGCGATAACAGAATCGTAATACGCCGTTCGATTAAATGCTTTTGAGGCGAGGTTTTTAAGAGTAGTCAAGCATATTTCGCCCGATTCAACAAGTTCGGAGATTATTGGCGAATAGTCCTCCGGGTCGCACAGGACGGCGACGGACTTGTAATTCTTCCCCGCCGCGCGAAGCAATGACACACCGCCGATGTCAATCATCTCGACGCGTTCGTCCATGTCGGCAGTTTTCGCGAGCGTTTCCTCGAAAGGATAGAGGTTCACGGCAATTAAGTCGAACGCGGGAATTCCCTCATCATCGATGGATTGCATGTGTTCGTCCAGCTCCCTGCGGGCGAGAATTCCCGCGAAAATCTTTGGGTGAAGCGTTTTTACGCGCCCGCCAATAAGTTGCGAGAATCCGGTCAAAGACTCGAGCGGCACGAAATCGATACCGGCACTTTCCAGCGCTTTGCCGGTGCCGCCGGTGGTGTAAATCTCCACGCCGAGCGATGAGAGAGTGCGTGCGAAATCCTCCAGCCCGGACTTATCCCAGACCGAAATCAGCGCGCGTTTAACTTTGAGAGACATAAAAAACCTCCTTAAAAATGGCCGATGAACAATAACTGCAAAAGGACTCCCGTGAGCAAAGGCACAGTAAAATTATCGTCGATGCCCAATGGGAGCGACTCGACGACCGTCGCGACCAGCGCGCCCGTGAAGACAGCCGACCACGGCGCGGACAGCCCGGCAAACAGTTTGAACGCGATTGCCCCGAAATAGGCCGAGAGAAAGAACGCGATGCTCCCCTCGAGCGTCTTATCATTGATAGTCTTATGTTTGCCGAATCTTATGCCGAAAAAGGCCGCGGCGGTGTCGCCCAGAATTATATAGGTTATAACGATTATCGCGACCCACGTGTCGAATACGAAAAATGAGATTAGCGCCGCGCTGAGAATATACGACGATGCGGTGAAGCGCTTAACTTCGTGCTCGCGCAACATCTTTCCGCCAATCTTGAGGTAGAGCAAGCGAAAGCGCCGGTCATAGTATTTCAACAGATCCATCAATATCGAGGCGAAAGCGAAGCTCGCAAGTATCAGCATTGCGGGCCTATGCGGGACGATCAGATATAAAATCGGAATTATCAGCGCAAAAAGATGCACCGCCTTTCTGCCGAATTCCGGCTTAAGGTCGGCCGCCGTGATGTCGTCGTTTCTGAGGTCGTCTTTAAGGGTGTGCTTTTTGTTATCCAATGTAATCCCAGCGAAAATGCTGTGACAATAACAGTTAACTTCTTATTTTACAGGCAATTATTGCGATTATATAATATTTATTTTTCAGTATCGCTTCTATATATATTTACTCCAAAGCGATACGACAACGGCAAGTCGCTGTGCGTGGTCATTGCCGCCCCGATGATAATCCCCGGAAAGAGGGCGAAATCCGCGCCGGCGGAGATATTGCCATCGGCATAGCCCGCGCGGAATGCGACAATCGAGCGGTATGATAATTCCGCGCCGGTCGAGAATTCGAATAGACGCTCCGAAGGCGCATATCCGATTTCACCTGCAAGTCTTCCGTTAAAACTTCCACCAAGATCGGCGCCATATACTCCCCCGAGCGATAAGTTCGGCGCGCCGAACTCCGATGTGCCCGTGCTCCATGATGCAAGGGACATATTGCCGAACATCGCGCCGAGACGAAGATTTGGCAATGCATCCCAGCTAACGCCAGCCGAGAGAAAACCGCCGAAACCACTCTCATCGACGAGGCTTCGGAACATGCCACCCGCAGTTGCGCCGACGGCGACATCGCGCCAAACTTCCACCGCGTATCCAGCACCGATGGCAATATCGTGATGTCCCTTCTCTGCGACTGCTATCGGACGATTGTCCGGCCCAACGGGCGCAGATGGGTCTGGAAGCTGGGTCACTTCGATTCCTCCGCCGCCATGATAAAGCGCGCCTACCGCGAGGTTATTCGCATTCTTCAAAGGAATCAGGGCGCCCGCCGCGTCCGACATCACCATATTACCAAAGAGCGCTTCGTGGCTAACGAAATATCGCGGGCCGGATGAGTTCACCCCGGCGGGATTGCCAAAAATCGATGCCGCGCCGCCCTCTGCGAACTTCGACCTGCCGAGGCCGGTGGAGACGAAATCTGCATCCAAGGAAAGAAAATCCGCGACGAAGGCCTCACCGAACAACGGCGTGAGGACAAGCAAAACGAGGACGATAATAACTGCTCGATAGCTTTTCATACGAGCATTTTACGCAATGGCCGTGCCATTATCGACATAGCGAAAACGAGCTATCCGCACTTGGAGAAGCCGCAACTGTGGCACTTCTGGCAACCTTCCTCGTAGAAAAGCCGTGCGCCGCAATCGGGGCAGATTGTGCCCATCTCGCCGTCGTTATCAAAACTGAAGTCGGCGGGCTTGAACTTAATCGAGCGCTCGATTCGCTCAGAAAGCGCTTTGTGCGGTTGGTTTTCGTCTCCGCCATTCCGCTTTGCCGTTTCGGCATACCAGCGCATTGATTTTGCGATTGCATCGGAACAGGATTTTATCATTTCGCCCCTGTCCCAAACTGGCGTAGGGCAAGCGATTCCCTTAAGTTGTTCGATTATTTCCTCAATATCTACACCGCTACGGAGCGCGAGGCTAATCATGCGCGAGATTCCTTCTGACCAGCTCTGCGCGCACCCGCCGGACTTGCCGAGATGCGTGAAAAGCTCGCACGGCCCCGTCTCGTCCTCGTTCACTGTGATATATAGGTTGCCGCAACCGGCCGAGACTTTGAATGTCATTCCGCTGGTGATGTTCGGGCGGTCGCGCTTGGTTACGGCAGTATGAGTCTCGGGCGTCGGTGCAGGCTCTTCTTTGGCTGTTTCAGCTTTTTTCACGCTCATCACCTGATTCTGCCTGCTTCCGTCGCGGTAAATTGTCACGCCCTTGCAACCGAGCTTATATGCGAGCATATAGACATCGCGAACCTCGTCCTCCGTAGCGCTCTCGGGGAAGTTGACCGTTTTCGAGACGGCGTTATCGGTGTATTTTTGGAAAGCCGCTTGAATGCGGACATGCCACTCCGGCGTGATGTCGTGACTGGTGACGAACACACTACGAATGCTCTCGGGAATCTCATCTACATGAACAGCACTGCCATGCTCGATGATGCGGCGCATCAAATCTTCAGAGAAGATGCCTGCATGTTTAAGGCTTTCCTCGAAATACGGGTTGACCTCGAGCATTCTCGTGCCATCGAGGACATTGCGTTCGAACGCCAGCGCAAAAATCGGCTCGATTCCGCCGGAACAACCGGAGATAATGCTAATCGTGCCAGTCGGCGCGATGGTCGTCACCGTTGCATTGCGCATTGGCGGCAAGTCGGGATGATCAAACGCGCTTCCTTTGAAATTCGGGAACGTGCCGCGCTCTTTGGCCAAATCCGCCGATTTCTTTCGCCCCTCAACCTGAATGAAGGACATGATGTCCTCTGCCGTCTGAACGGCCAGTTCTGAGTTATAGGGAATTCCCAGTTTGAAGAGCATATCCGCGAAGCCCATGATGCCGAGGCCAATTTTGCGGTTTGCGCGGGTCATCTCGTCGATTTCGGGGAGCGGATACTTGTTCACATCGATGACGTTGTCGAGGAAGTGGACGGCGTTGCGCACGGTTTTTCTTAGGCCGTCATAGTCAATCTTGTCGTCTGTGATGAACTCGGCGAGATTGATGCTTCCGAGATTGCAACTTTCGTATGGCAATAGCGGCTGTTCGCCGCAGGGGTTCGTCGATTCGATTTCGCCGATATGTGGCGTGGGGTTATCGCGGTTGATTCTGTCGATGAAGACTATCCCCGGCTCGCCGGTGCACCACGCCTGATGGACGATTTTGTCGAACACCTCGCGGGCGCTTTTCCGCGCGACAACCTGCTTCGATCGCGGGTTGCGAATTTCGTAATCCGTGCCTTCCTCGACGGCTTGGATGAAGTTCTCTGTTACTGCCACGGAGATATTGAAATTATTGAGCTGAGTCAGGTTGGCTTTGCAGGTAACAAAATTTTCGATGTCCGGATGGTCGATGCGGAGAATGCCCATGTTAGCGCCTCTGCGTGTGCCGCCCTGCTTGACGGTCTCTGTGGCGGCGTCATAGACTTTCATGAAACTAATCGGCCCGCTGGAAATCCCAGTTGTGCTGTGAACCACATCGCGCGCGGGGCGCACCCGACTGAACGAGAAGCCCGTCCCGCCGCCGGATTTGTGTATTAGTGCAGTATTCTTGAGCGTCTCGAAGATAGCCTCCATGGAGTCCTCCACCGGCAGGACGAAGCAGGCCGAGAGCTGGCCAAGATAGCGGCCGGCGTTCATCAGTGTCGGGGAGTTCGGCATGAATTTGCGGTCTATCATCATGTCGTAGAAGACTTTAGCCGTTGCGGAGACATTGGCCTGAGGGTCATAAATCTTGTCCGCCTCCGCGATACTCTTCGCAACGCGCCGGAGCATATCCTCCGGTTCTTCGACGACGTTGCCGCTCTTGTCGCGCATAAGATAGCGCTTTTGGAGCACGGTAATGGCGTTTTGTGTCCATTGTGCTTTTCGGGTGAAAAGCTCTTTATCGGAATGCCTCTCAACGGGTAGCTCGAGCATTGGCTTGGAAAAAATGTCGCCAGAATTCTTCTCTTCTTTATTCATATTGGAACCTCGGTTGATGAACGGCCGGCGAGCCGACGGTTAAATCTACAAAAAATCTTAAGCTGGGTATTAAGTTAAGTTTTATAAATAGAAGAGTCAAGGAAAACAAGATATTGTGGTGAAAAAAATTTCAATACAATAGATTGTGGATAATCACGAGAATTTCGTGCGAGCATTGATGGTGAAGTTCGCTTCGATTGTGGTTTGCCGATGTGAATAACTTATCAACGCTGGGTTTATAAGTCAAATTTGAGAAAAATTTTTAAAAAAGATTTTTTTCGCGCGCGATTCAAAAGACCAATCGGACGCTCGCGCTCGCGGTATGCGCGGGACGACGCTTCGAACGACTTACAAGCTCGTAATTCAGCGTAAGCGTCGTGCCTGTTGTGATGTTAATATTCGCCAAAACCATTGCTTTACCGTTGTTTCCGAGGAAATCGCCCTGCGCCATTTCGTAGGGCAATATGCCGCGATACTCTCCCGATGTCGCAACTCGCGAGTATTGGAGATCAGCACGAATATTGCCGGCCTTGAAGAAATAGGCCGCCCCCGGTCGCAGAGCTACTCGCCTTATTTGCACAGGCTCGTCTGGGCGGTCGTCGGCTTCCTCGATTAGCGAAGTGGCGATACTTGCCTGGAAGTTGTTGTCGAGCAATTTGCTCCATGCAATGTCGAGTTCCGCGCCAGTGATGTCCGCGCCGGTTCGAGGGTCGGCGGGATAGAGACGCGCCGTCTCGTAAATCTTAGCTGTGCCTATGAAATTCCCAACTTTGCTCAAGTTGAGGCGACCCTCGAGTGTCCATTCACCGGAACGCCGAACCTCCTCCCCCGTAGTGAACTGCGCATTGCGGGATTTGGCGACTCTTCTGCGTAGGGTAATCCCGCGAGACTTACGCGCACCGACTCGCAGATTGCCCTCGGCGTTGTATCGCCCGAAAGATAGGTCGTTGCGCTCGAACATCTTAGAGGGATTCAGAAGATAGGCATTCGCCGAGCCGCGTGAAGAACTGCTCTCCAAGCGCAGGAAGCCGTCAAGCGACAGGAGCTTTATATAATGTAAGGCTTCGCTTTCGCCCTCGAGGTTGGACAAATCTGTCGCAACGTTTGCCCGGAAGTCTGAGCCTACGGCTGGAGTGAAATTGCCGGTGGGTATGAATCTGCGTAGATATTCGCCTCCCGCCGAGGGAATATATTCGGCTCGGTCGGGATCGAATTCGTAATTGCCGGCACCATAGCCGACGAACTCAAAAATTGGCTCGAGCACCTCGCTCTGTCGGTTCGACAACTCATATCTAAGGCGAAAATCGCTCCTCGGCACGGCCAATCGAATAGTCCCCTCTATCCGCCCGAGGTCGGATTTGATGTCGGCACCGCCGCCCGTTAAATCCTCAAAATATCTACGGTTAGCGGTTATCTTCCAGTTATAAAATTGCGATGAAAGTTTAAGCGTCCGGACGCGAGATTCGGGAGTTAAGCCCATCGAATCGCCAGTTTCGTCGTGTCTATAATCGAAGCCGGGGGCAATATTTATATTGTCGTTCGGCACAAAGGCAAGTGAACTAAAAATCTCGTAAAAACGAAAACCGTTCGCTCCATCTTTGTCTTCAAATCTGGCGCTTGCCTCTGGGCACAAATTCCATACTTTCGCCGAGAAATTTCCCCAGTATCTATCCCAAGTTCGTTCTGATTGAATCCGCGATGAATTTGCGCTTAAATTCAACCACTCTGTTTGGTATAACAGATTGGAGGACATGCGCTTATTGGTGGTCGCACCGATACGGTTCGCGCCATATGTCCCCGAAATTGAAAGCGGCATCCAAGGACGATAAGTGACAGTCGCTTCTGCCAGATTTTCTTCACCGGAAACCTCACTAAAACCCCAGTCTCTGCGGAATTCAGCGTCGTCGAGTCTGCCAATTGTGGCGAAATTTTCGCTCTTTTGGCGAAGATTTGCGTTCATCGTGAGCTTTCCCAAATTTGCGCCCAGAATATTGACATTTTTGCTCAAATCTATCTTTGTGGTCCATGCGCCCCCGGAGTTATCCTCGTTCCCTAAATTCGAGAGGCGATTTCTGTCGAGCATTGAAATTGCGGCTTCTCCATAAACGTTTATCCAATCGCTAATTGCAACCTCGGCACCGATATCGATTATTGAGTGAGACGCTGGAAGCGGCAAAAACCGTATCGGGCGATAACTTCCGCCGCCGGCACCGACAAACTCATATTGTCCAGCGGAAATAAAGATATAGTCGCCGTTTCCGGTGCCGACGTGTCGAAAATCGACATTCCAGTCGCCATCTCCCCCGCCTACCCATTCAAAATATTCGCCATCTTCGGGAGATTCTATGAGAATATAATCTCCTGATTCGAC
>DSAF01000017.1 GCA_011388305.1 Candidatus Zixiibacteriota bacterium
GAGTTCCACTAATCATTATTTCTGTAGCGCTGATGGCTGTTCTCCTTCTTCGAATTGCATCGGAGACCGTTTACGCTTCGGCATCCGAGTCTGCGGAAATCGGCGACATCTCCCGCGCTAAGAGCGGCGCGAGAGTTGCATCCCGACTGAATCCCACCGACTGGAAATCGCGGACGCTTCTGGCAAACATCGCTTTGGCCGAGAACAGGCACATCGACGCGAAACTGCACATCGATTCCGCCATCCGCCGCGCGCCGACCATCCCGAGACTTCACGACATCAAAGCGTCGGCGATTATCGCGGAGGGCGATACAGCTGAGGCCATTGAGTCGCTTCAGAGGGCGGTTAAGCTCGCGCGCCGAGGTGAGCCGAACATCTTCTTCCGCCTCGCATCGATTTACGAGAGCCTTGAGAACATCGAAGCCGCGGAGAGGACATATATCGCCGCGATTGACGCTATGTTGCCGTTCGTCGAGGGCGCGCACACCGCGACCACCGCAGGATACAAGTATCGCTCGTCGTTCGCGTGGCAGAGACTCGGGGATATTTGGGAAGAGAGAGGCGACTCGACCATGGCGGAGATAGCCCGATTCAATGCCGAACAGCTTCAGAGACCGAGGGAAACCGACCGAATCATGCGCCAGCTCGGCTTCGAGACGCCGTCCCCGGAGATTACCGTCGTTAGGCTTTTCGAGGCAATCGCCGATGACGACACGGCGAGAATTCGCGAGCTGTCTATCACGAATATGGGCGTATTGCCGAGGTTCTCCGAGGGGGTTACACTCACTGTTGACAGGATACTCGATGTCCGCATGTTTCCGCTCGCGTCGCAGGCGGAGGTCGATGTCGTTCTTCGGAGGAGGACGCTCGATGGCAAGGAAGATATTGCGAAATCCACCATGCGCCTGATTTTGTTTGATGAGCGGTGGATGGTGGTTTTCGGCGGCGGGTAAATGCCTAAATTGTAGCTATTGGGTCGTCGGAGTGCTCGGCGACATATAGTGCGCGCGTTGCCGCCTCGATTACCATCTCCGGCGATGTTGCCGAGCCCATGATGGCCACGCCGATTCTGGCGCGCTGAATCCCGAGGTTTTTGATTTTGGCGTATAGCCGGTTGGCTACACACATGGCGCCATCGAGGTTTTCGCCGGGGAGAATCACCGCGAAAATGTCCTTGTCATAACGAAATGCGAGGTCGTATGCGCGGAGGTCGTTGCCGAGTATCTCGCCGATTCCGCGGAGAATGCGAGCCACGATTTTCGGGGCAGTGTTGACGCCGGGTTGCGCGAGGTCGCTGATTTTAAGCATGATGAGACCGACGTTTCTCCCGAAGCGGCGTGCTCTGCTCATCTCGCGCTGGAGGTTGTCGTAGATGTAGTTTCTCTTGATGAGACCGCTCTCGGCCTCGGTAATTAATGATCTGTCAAGCTCATCTTGAAGAATTTTATATGCGGTGACATCACGCAACTGAGCGAGAATTTTGCCGCTTTCAAGTTTTGTTTGGATAATCTCGATGAACCTATCTGAGTCTCGTGATTTGATTTCGATTATTCTCGAATGGCCTGCCGCTTCGCCTTGGATACAAGCAGTGCAGGGAACTCCACCGTTCATGATGAACTCATAGCAGAGGCGGTCTTTTTCGCACTGGCTTATGTCGAGTATTTTCAGGGCAGAATCATTGCAGTAGTCGATTCTTTTGTCCGAGCCAATGACAATAACTCCACTTTCGAGCCTGTCGAGTATTTCGCGCGGGGCGTCGAGCATTGTTTAGCCAATAACGCAGGCATTTCCGCCACGGTGTTTTGCCACATATAGCGCTCTCTCGGCCAATCTTATCATGTCTCTGCCGGTGAGGGCACTCGTCGAGCCGCCGATTCCGATAGTTACATCAGTATTCGGGATGGCCGTATGAATTAGTCCGAGAATTTTCTCTCCGGTCTTCTTGGCGGCATCCTCGGGGCAATGGGGCATAATCACCGCAAAAGTATCTCCGTGGAGCCGGAATGCAATATCGTAATTTCTCGCCGCTTCTGTGATAATATCCGCTATCTTTTTGAGTAGTTGTTCGTGAATTTCCTCCGAATCGCCGATAATCGAATCGATTTCAATCATCATAAGAGATAGTGTCGAGTTGGTGCGATTGGAGCGATCGAGTTCTTTCTCCAGTTCTTCGCGGAAGCTGTCGCCTGTGCGAAGTCCGGTAATGGGGTCAGCGCCCGCTCTCTTAAGGCGGTTTTCGAGGCTCACATAGTCGGAGATGTCCCAAATAGTGATAATGACATGGTCGTCATCAAGAGGATGTGCACGGATAAAGAGACACGTGCCGTCCTCGAAAGTCCTCTCCGCGCTGGAGATTTTGTGTGTCTCGAAAGTGACGAAGCTGGGAGATTTGCCCTCGAGTGCAGTTCTTCCCCATATCGCCTCGAACGAGTGCTTGCCGAGAAGGGCATCCGTGCGAAGGAGCTTTTTCGCGGGCTCGTTGGCATACTCGATAACATAGTCGTGGTTCACTATCAAAAGGCCGTCCTGTATTACGTCGAGAGCCTTAATAATCTGTTCTTTCATCCTTGCCTCCGGTTTATGAGGTTGCTATTTTTTAAAATTAACCTGCACAGGGCTGTTTGTCAACCCAAATCGCTTCGTCATTATACAATTTGTGTGCCGATTGTATCGTTTTCTTCCGTTTGCGAAAAATTTTCGTCTGTATGAGAAGGGGGCGTCGGCGCGCGTCCACGCGCCGACGAAGTAGTCGGGGCAGAATCCCCGCATCGAGAGCAAGTCTTCCCACCGACTACTTCGTGCCCACCTGCGATTTGAAAATCGCAGGTGGGGCCGACGCCCCCGAGCATGACACACAGAAAAAACGCCTACCAAGTGCCGGTCTTGAGATACTCGTCTATCGAGCGCGCGGACAGCCGCGCCGCGCCCATCGCGAGGATGACCGTGGCCGCACCGGTGACAATATCACCGCCGGCGAACACGCCTTTCTTGGATGTCCTTCCGGTCTCGGGGTCGGCCTCCACTGTGCCCCAGCGGGTAGTCTTGAGGCCGGGCGTTGTTTGGGCGATCAGCGGGTTGGGCGAATTGCCTATGGCCACGACGACAGTATCGATAGGCGTTTTGAAATTGGAGTCGGGGATTTCCACAGGCCTACGCCTTCCGGATGCATCCGGCGCGCCCAGCTCCATGCGGATGCACTCGACATCCGTCACCCAGCCATTGCCGTCGGCGTGATACGCGACGGGATTCGTGAGGAACTGGAACTTCACGCCCTCTTCTTCCGCGCGCTCTATTTCCTCGTCGCGAGCGGGCATTTCCTCGCGAGAGCGGCGATAAATGACGATGGACTCATCCGCGCCAAGCCTCAGCGCCGTCCGCGCCGCGTCCATCGCGACATTCCCTCCGCCCACTGTCGCGACGCGCTTGCCTTTAGCGATTGGCGTGTCGTATTCGGGGAATTTATATGCCTTCATGAGATTAGACCGCGTGAGATATTCGTTCGCCGAATATACCCCCATGGAATTTTCTCCGGGAACGAACATGAACCACGGAAGCCCCGCGCCAGTGCCGAGAAACACCGCGTCGAACTCCTCCAGAAGCTCATCGACAGTCCGTGTGCGCCCAACCACGAAGTTTGTGATTACCTCTACGCCGAGCTTCTTCAAGTAATCGACCTCGCGAAAGACAATCTCCTTCGGAAGGCGGAACTCCGGGATGCCATACACCAGAACGCCACCCGGCTCGTGCAGAGCCTCGAAAATCGTCGCGGAGTGCCCCATCTGCACCAAATCACCCGCCACGATTAGCCCCGCCGGGCCGCTTCCCACAACGGCGACCTTCTTTCCCGTCGCCAGCGGAAGTTCGGGCACTTCCGCCGTCATGTGCCCGGCCTCCCAGTCGGCTATAAACCGCTCAAGCCTGCCTATCCCCACCGGCTCGAACTTATTGGCCAGCACACAGACCTTCTCGCACTGCTCTTCCTGCGGACACACTCTGCCGCAAACCGCCGGCAGAAGGTTTTTTTCTTTCATGATGCGAATCGACGCCTCGAAATCGCGCTCGGCGATTTTCTTGATGAACGCCGGAATGTCTATCTCCACGGGGCAACCGGCCACGCAGGGCTTGTTCTTGCATTGAAGGCATCTCTCGGCCTCAGCGACGGCCATATCCTCGGAATATCCCAGCGGAACTTCGTCGAAATTCTTCTTCCGAACCTCGGCGGACTGCTCGGGCATGGGAGTCTTCTTAGGTGCGACTTTAGGCATTTTTTTCCCCTTCCTTTGCAGACGAACACCGGCAGAAGTGCTCGTCTGCGATTTTTTCCTCGGGCAGATACATGGCGAGCCTCTGAATCAGGAGATCGAAGTTCACCGCGTGGGCATCGAAATCCGGGCCATCGACGCAAGCGAACTTCGTCTCGCCGCCGACCTCGACTCTACACGCGCCACACATCCCCGTCCCATCGACCATAATCGAGTTGAGGCTGGCGATAGTCGGGATACCGTGCGGGCGGGTAGTCTCGGCGACCATCTTCATCATTATCGCCGGGCCGATTGCCACGACGCGGTCGATTCGCTCGCCGCTCTCGATAAGCTCGGAGAGCGCATCCGTGACGAAGCCTTGACGGCCGCAAGTCCCGTCGTCGGTAGTCTCGATAATCATATCGGATTGAGCCGCCATGAGGTCTTGATAGAACAAGAGGTCTGCGCACCGCGCGCCGATAATCGATATGACCTTATTGCCGGCGGCCTTCATCGCCTTGGTGATGGGATACAGCGGCGCGATTCCGATTCCTCCGCCAATCATCACGACCGTGCCGAAATGCTCAATTTCGCTCGGCGTTCCCAGCGGGCCGGCGATATCGAGAATCGAGTCGCCGACTTCCAAAAAGCCCATCTGGCGCGTGGTTTTGCCCACTTCTTGGACAATCAAAGTGATAGTCCCCTCGGCTTTGTCGCTGTCGGCGATTGTGAGGGGAATTCTCTCGCCGGTTTCGCAAATGCGAATTACCACAAACTGCCCTGCGAGTGCTTTCTGCGCTATGGCAGAGCACTCGACGATGTATTGCTTAACATCCTTCGAGAGCACGATTTTTTCTATAATTTTGTTCATACGGCCTCCATCGAGAGCGTTAGTTTCTTAATTTTAGAAAAATACCCAAGCTCGGCGAATTGTCAATGCAAAATCGCAACATCGCCCATCCCTTGGCTTGGACGCGGAAATCGATATTTTGGCGTGTTATTGTGAGGGCGTGGCATGCCTTGCCCTACTCTACTTCGACGAGATAATTCTGCGTGCCTTTTCCGTGACTAAATCTTTGCGCGAGCCAAGAAGAACCTTGAAACTGCGGAGAACGTCGAAATCATGCCATTCGTCGAGGAAGGCTTTGAGGGCGCGACGGGCTTCCTCGTCAATCTCGCACTTCGAAATCGAATCCAGAAGGGCGGTGATAAACTCCTCGGTCTCATAGCTGTTCATCGCCGATGTGTATGAGTTCCACATGTAAAGCGTATCGACGAGGAATGCTCTCGCCTGCGAGCTTTCCAAAGTCCCCACGACGCGGATGATGTCGATCCAGTGTTCCCTCCGCAGGTGGAAGAATCTCACCAAAACCGGCACGACCAAATCCGGATCGAGGCGCGGAAGGAGTTTCAGCACTGCCTCGCGCCATTTTGTTTTATCCAAATAGAGGAATTTTACGAGTGTGCGAATCGCCTCCTCGGTGCCAATTCTCGCGATAGCCTCCAGAGCCGCAAAACGAATGTTCGGGTCGGTGTCCTCGGCCACGATGGTAAGTAGAGGCAGTGCCGTTTCTCCGGCGATAATCGCGAGCGCGAACATCGCGTTGGCTTCTCTTTTCAGCAGAATGTCCGTGGCCAATCTTCCGGAAGCGTCGCGCGGGAGATGCTTTATTTGCATGATTTCTTTCGCGAACACTCGCCCCGCTATTTCCGTATCTCCGCGCAACATCTCGGCAATTTTCACGGCATAATCACGCGGTTTATTCGCCAGCTCATCCAGAAGGCGCTCGGTGACGAGCTTCGAGTCGATGAGGCGAATCAGCTCTTCAATCTCCGGCGGAACTCCAAAGAAATCGGCATCTATCGCGGAGACAATCGATTCCAGAGGCTCGCCTACGCACAAAAACGCGAAAAAGGTCTTGGCGTCATCTATGAGGCTCTGCGGGAGGTGTTCGTCCCGTCTGCGTCTGCCGAAAAGGCGGGCGATATTCAGCGCGGGGAGCAGTTTTCCGCGCGAGAGGTAATTCGCCGCGAGCCAGACGAGCGTCGTCGTGAGAAACTCGGTCTCGTGAGCGGCCTTGGTCTCCCGCGCCTTTTCGGCGAGGCGATTCTTTGCGAAATTGTTGACAATCCCCGCGTCGAGTTTCGTGAACATCAGCCCGATGAAGACTTCCGGCACGGTGAGAAACGCCGGTGTTGGGTATCGCACGAAGGTCGAGAGGAGATATTTGTAGATGACTTCAAGCTCGTCGAGGCAGGCCTGCTCGACGGGCTTCGCCAAAAGCGTGTTCAGCCTTTGCCTGCTCTCACGAGGGTCGATGCCGCCCGATAGTGCAGACATGAACTTGTCGAGGTTCTCGACGAACTCCGCCCTACTGCCGCTTGCCGATTGCGGCTCGTCTTCGCCTTTCCGGTCGAGGTGTTTGTCGCGGAGGCGGTCATACCATTTTGAGAGTTCTGCACCTTGAGCCGGGCCAAGAATCTGGCGGTGCCGGTCGATAATTGCGTCGAGGGTGAAAATTTCTTGAGTGCGCGATTTTCCGCCCTTGGAGAGCACTTCGCCAATTGTCCTTATCAAGCCCTGCTCGGATAAATACCGCAAAATCTCATCGGAAAGCTCGGATAGCTCATCGAGGATAGCCTTCGCAGATATGGGTAGAAACTCGCGCGATGCCAATTGCTCGACGGGCGGTTCATCTTCGTCACCGGCGGCAACGAGGCGATATTCTACGCTGTTTGCGGTGATGGATGCTATTTCTCCGCGATGGAGGTATTCATCAATATTGAGGTGCGCATTTTCGTGAACAGTCTTCTCGAAAAAACTCACGAGATACTCGAAATCCTCCAAGGTGAGTCGCTCGTCGAACAACAGCGAACGGACGTTTCGCCGCGCGAGGTCTTTCGCGAAGAGCCGCGTGAATGTATCGTGCGGAAGAAGCGCACCATCGGCGAAGAGCGTGCCGTCATCGGAGGCCGAAAGCGAGAACGATTGCCGGGAATCGAGGTTTTCTCGGATGAATGCGAACGCACGGTTAACATTCAGCTTGGCAATGGGATGCGAATTCCCATACATCTCGACCTTGCTGATTGCGAGGTGAAGCTCCTTCACAATCTCGAGAAATCGTGCCGTCGTGTTCTCTTCTTGTTTGCCCAAATCCCTGCTGTTTAATGGGTATATCTTCAATAGCGGCTAATTCACCGCGAAAACCAAACAGATTACTTCACAGATAGATATATTGTAGGGATGGATTGCTTAAAGGCAAATCCTTGAAATAGCAAGCTAACCCACAACGCTCGGCTCGACCACCAACTCGCCCTTCGAAAATCTCTCCGCCGAGAGCGGGGAGATGTCAACCGTAGGTTTCTCGCCGACAATGAGCTGGGCGATGCACACGGCGGTCATTGGGGCAATCATGAAGCCATGGCCGGAGAAGCCCACCGCATTGTAGAAGCCCGCGAGTTGCTCGTGCTCGCCAAGAATTGGCGCGGCGTCGGGCGTTTTGTTGTAGCTTCCGCCCCACTGACGCACGATGCGTAAGTCTTTGAGCACGGGGAGTATATCCAGAAGCTCGCCCGTGAAAAACTCGAGCCACTGCCATGTCGAGCGGATGTTGTGGTTCGGCTCCTCGACCTCGCCTATCCCCATGACGAAGCTCCCATGCGGCACCTGCTGAAGGTAAATGCCTTTCTGGAAGCTAATGACCATGGTCTCGAACATCGGCTCGAGCGGCTCGGAGACGAGACACTGATGGCGCTCGGAGAACGTTGGGATTTCGATTCCGGCGAGCTTGGCGACCTCGTGCGACCACGGCCCGGAGGCATTGACTACAATGTTCGTGGAAATTCTGCCCTTGTCCGTCTCGACGCCGACTATTCGTCCATTCTCTGTAAGAATGTCTTTTGCCTCGGTGTATCGGTAAACTCTCGCGCCGCCGCGTTCGGCCGCACGGGCATAGGCGAAGTTCGTTTTGAAAGGATTTGCGTGGCCGTCGGTGGGGCAGTATGTCGCTTTGACGAAGGCTTCGGTGTTGATTGGCGGGCAAATCTCGCGCGCCTCGTCCTTATCGACAAACCGGCTGGGAATTCCCACGGAGTTCTGCAGTTTGATATTGCGCTCGAACTGCTTGACTTGCGTGGAGTTATGCGCGAGAACGAGATATCCGCCCTGCCGAAACTCGATGTCGTAGTCCAGCTCCTCGGTGAGCTGTTCGAAAATATCGACTGAACCTTTGGCGAGGCGGCAGTTCATCTCAAGCCCCCACTGCTGGCGCACTCCGGCGCCGCAACGGCCTGTCGAGCCACTGGAGATATAGCTCTTCTCGAGCACGACAATATCTTTCACGCCACGCTTGGTCAGCTCGTATGCAATCGATGCGCCCACAACGCCGCCGCCAATGATAACGACTTCCGCAGTCTTTGGAAAATCCGTCATTTCGCCTCGCCTTCGCTGGAGATGGCCACCGAAGAAAATGTCGTCACCTGCGTGGGCGGGCGCTTCGCGGGAAGTGCCACTTCATCGACTGGAAGTCCCCGAAAAATTGCAAGCTCGCGCCTAATAAGCGGAAGGCATGTCCTCCCGCCGCACGGCCCCATGCCCACTCGAAGAAAGCGTTTCAGCTCTTCGAAATCGGTGTATCCGTCCGCGATGGCGGCGCGAATTTCCTCGATAGTGATGTCCTCGCATCGGCAAATAATTATCTTTTCGTCGTTCATGTTCCTCCCGAGTCCAAAATCAAGCCTATGATTATAAATTTCGCAGGCCCTCCGGTCAAGGCATTTGTGGTTTTGGGAGTTTGTCACTATTTATGTGTATTCCTTTAGGATTCTTTTAGAATCATAGGGTCATTGCTTACTCTAAAGAAGTCCGCGTGGCCTCATTTGTCCACCACTTTTTAAATATACACAATATGTTACAAACTCTGGGGAGCGATTATGCCTTGACTTATATACTTAAATCGTGTATTTTAATATAAATAGGAGGCTCAATGTTTGATGGTTGCACAGTTGCTTTAATAACTCCGTTCGATGCGGGCGGAAAGATAGATTTTACCGGCGTTCGCGCCCTTGCGGAATTGCACTTGCGCGCCGGCACCGACGGCATTTTGGTCGCCGGATGCACTGGCGAGAGTTTTGTTCTATCGGATTCGGAACGCATCGAGCTTTATAC
>DSAF01000101.1 GCA_011388305.1 Candidatus Zixiibacteriota bacterium
CCGCCCTCCGGATGGGCGACACTCCAAGTCGCCCCGTCGTCGGTGGAAATCTCCACTACGCCGCCATCACGGCCGGAGTCCGTCTCGAACCATTGCCACCAGTCGAAAATGGGTTGGGTTTCCGTAGCGATGGAGAATCTCGGCGGATAGAGGATGCTGTTTGAATATGCCGAGTGGTTCGCGTCCCGAACAGTCGCCCAGCAGTAGGGGAATGAGTGGACGGTCACGGGGCCGACGTTTAACGGGCGGCCAAGTTCCCAGTCGTTCACGCTTCCCTCGGTCTCGAAATCCTCGGATGTGTAGCAGTCGTTGAAATATGGCGCTGAGACAATCAAATCCGACCTGAACAGAATCGACAGCGAATCTTGGAGGACGGTGCTCGCGGTGGTATGTGTTCCATAGAACAGGCCGATTGTGCCGTCCTCGTTCTCGATGCCGATGTATCCGGTTCGGGTGGTCGAGCGCATCTCATCGACGTCCAAGTAGTTATAGACAATCGATCTGCGGTCAAAATCGAGAACCAGTTGGAATGTATAGCTCGAAGTGGTGGAATAGCCAAGCTCATAGATGTCCTGATAGGTGACGACAAATCTTCCATCGGTGTGTGTGCCGTAGAAAATTCTGCCGGACCCCGGGTGCAAATCGAACACCAATAGTGCCAGAAGGTTATCGGGTATGCGTGTGCTGGGCAGAGGCTCATAATAATACATGCCGGATGTCCATCGGCCTAATGCGCACCAGCCGTTTGAGCAGATGGTGAGTTCATTGTATAAATTGCCGTAATATTCGAACGGGCGAGGCAGGTCGATGGTCATATAGCCGTCGTCGGTGGTCGGCCCCGTGGCCGATGATTCTAATACTATCCACTCGAAGCTCGGGCCGCCCGGCTCGTTTGAGTCTATCCAGCGGTATCCGAACTCGTCCGGGCCGCCGGTGGAGGCGATTAGGCCGAAGACGACAAAAACAAAGCATAACGAAGCGATAACAAGAGTTCTCATATTATCTCCTTTGAAAAACTCATACCAATTTAATATAATATAGCACAAACCGGAATTAAACAATACTTATTTGTCAAAATCCAAAAAAGCGTTATCCGCCGCCCTCCAAATCTGTGAGGACGAGCTTGAATGCGGGCGGTTCAGATGCTTTGGCGGAGACATCGAATTTCAGCTTGCCCGCGATGCTCCCGACTGTCCGCGTCTCGAATGCCTCCCGCCTCTCGACAAAGCTACCTCTCAAAATCACTAACTCCCAGCGGGCGGCGGTTGACGGGGTTTTGGCGTCGCTTTGCTCTTTTTCGGTGTCGGCGGTTCGAGTTTTCGCGGCGATTTGGCCGTCGCCCTTTTTTTCGGCATTCCCTCGCGGGCTTTCGACGGGATTCTCGCGCACGACAATCGCATATCGTGCGAAATCTAAAGTCTCGCCGAGGGCAACGGTGAATTCCATCGGCGGAGGCGGCGGCCTCACGATAGTTTCCCAATCGAATTTTTCGAGCCGGTAGAGGAACTCGCCGAGACTTCGCGCCTCGACGAGCACCTTGGGCGGATCGACGAGGAACAGCGCTATAACGCTGTCTATCATGCAGGGCACCTGCTCTCGCGTTTTGGCCATGGAGGGCATGGCCGAGAAGACGACCGCAGAGACATCAAGCTCTCTTCCGAGCGCGACGGCGCCATCGAGGCGGTCGGAGCGCGTGGCCGCGCACATGCGGATTTTCCGCGCATTGATGATGTTATCGGCGAGGATGTTCGCCATGCTGTCCTCATCCACCACTTGGAGGCCATAGAAGGCCAGCGTGTCGGCGAGAAACTGCGCGTATCCCTCGTCGCCCCTGCCGAGGACGGCGACGGAGTGAATCCTCAAGTCCTCTTTGCATCCGGCAATGAGCAAAAGGGCGAAAATCAATGTCAATGCGGTCGTCTTCTTCATGATAGCTACTCGATGAGCATCATCCTCTTCGTTTGCGCCGCGCCGTCGGTTCTGATGCGATAGAGATAGACGCCGCTTGGCGCGGAGCTTCCGGCGTCGGTTCTGCCATCCCAGATGACGGAGTGGAATCCTGCGGGAGTATCGCCGGAGACGAGGCGCCGGACGAGCCTTCCTTGAATGTCGAATATCTCAAGCTCGACGTGCGAGTCGCTCGGAATGTCGAACGCAATCTTCGTCGTTGCGTTGAACGGGTTCGGCACGGCCTGATGCAAGGCGAAGCTCGACGGAACGAAGGAAGCGACCAGTTTGAACGTTCCCTGCGGGAGGAACAGTTCGCCGCCGCTCTCGATAATGCCGGAGAACTTGTCGCCCTCGATAGCGAGCGTGAGGTCGCCGACACTCCTTATGACGCCGGCCTCGGCCATCTTCAATGTGAACTCGCCGTTCTCGGCCACGATTTTCTGGCACTTCTCGCTATTGTGGACGAGGTGCGCCGATGGGTGCCGGTCGAACGGCGCGGGCGGCGGCATGTAGCCGATTGCCTCCGCGCCGATGGCCAGCTTAAGCTCGACGCCGTGGGCGAAGATGGAGTGAAGCTCGGCGGTCTGCGGCTCGGAGCGCCTGCGGGCGTGGGCATCGAGGGTCATCTCGCAGTCTGCGCTGACGAGAATCCAATAGCCCTCGCCGGCGGTGAAGCCTGAGGCCTCGGTGTAGGCGGAACCGTCGAATCCGTAGAAGTTCCCCGACATAAATGCCTCCGGCACGAACTGTGCGTTCGCAAGCGGAACCTCGTCGTCGGACATGACGCTACCTACCAAATTCCAGCCTCTGGCGAGCGAGCGAGTCCAAGAGGAAATCGGCGCGCCAATGTGCGAGAATTCCATTGTCGAGGTGAACAATACCCAATAGCCCAATCCCGGCACGATGCTGTCGGCGACGGCATAGCCCGATGTCGCCGGATCGTAATAATAAATATCCGAGGAGTGGCCGGGGAAGGCCGACGACGGCGAATAGTCGTCCAGCTCCACCGGAATCGACAGCAGATTCCAGCCGGGGGAGACATTGAAAGTAGCCTCGACATTCTCCGGGCCGAAGACCTCGAACCACTCGTCGAGGAGGCGGAACATGAAGTCGTATTTGTTGTTGGGGCTGGTTGTGTCATAAATCGCCGAGAGAGGCACGGTCGAGAAGAAGGTCCTCGATGTGCCCGTCCTCTTGCCAACCATGACGGGGCCGGCGAAATCGGTGTGGCTGAGGTTCATCAGCTGGTTCGGGCCGAAGAGGCCGTCCGGCGCGAGGTCGGTGTTGCCGAAGGGCGAAGTGATGCCCAGAGTCATGTCGGCGAACGGACCGGTGGAAGTCCCCATAAGCAGGCCGAACGCATCGCTCGGGATGGCCGCCACGTCCTGCTCGACTGAGTCGAGGCCGAAGGTCAGCGCCGGCCAGCTCAGCGGCGCGACGCCGTCTTCGTATCTATCCCAGAGATAGTCCTGCGAGAACAGCGCGAAATTGCCGCCCGCCGTGAGATAGGTCTGGATGTTCGCCTCGTCGGAGGCCATGAGCGTAGTGCTGTCGGAATAGAGCATGCCCGTGAACCAAATCACCGCGTCATAGCGGAACATCTGCGCCGGCGTGGGGCCTTCCATCCACGGCGAGCTTAAGTCCATGCCGTTGAACGGGATGCCGAGGCTGTCCAGCGCATCGATGTATGCCCAGCTCTCGTTGACGCCGCCGCCCCAGCTCGATCCGTCGTCATCGACGAGAAGAACAATCGCCGAGTCCTCGTGCGCCTTCGGGTAAGCTATCGCGTAGTTCGAGCGTCCGGACATGCCGTGCGACTGGTTAGTCTTAATGTAATAGGCGTTCCAGATGTTGTTCGTGGCGGACTCATCGACCCAGTTTGTGCTGTCGCCGGGGACGGAGGCGATAAGCTCGAAGGTCGTCGTGTCGTCGAGGTCGGTTGTGCGGTAAATGTCGTAGAATTCGACGGAGATGCCCGCCATCGGGCGCTCTCTCGGCGAATCTGCCTCTGGGAAGGCGGTTCCCGCCGGAAGCGGGCTTAGCTTTTTAGACACGGCGGCAATTTCCCCCGGCTCACCCTTCGGGCGCGGAGGCGCGGGCCTCGAGCCGATGTCGAAATACTTCGCGTGGACCTCGAGAAGGAAGTCCGAGAGATCCGCGTCCCAGTTGGATGCGCCGGCATCGAAAATTTTGCTCCGCGTGGGGCTTTCCAGCGGGGTGGTGTCGTCCATGACGAGGCTCGGGCGCGATGTGATGTGTTTAACGCCGATGTGCACTTGGTCGCCCGGCAGAAGCACGACGGGCACGCCGAGGCTCTCGAAGTTAACATAGGTCCACTGAAGCCCGGCGGTCGGGCTGTATGGCGTCGGCGAGATGATTATCGGGTCGATAAGCTCGTTGCGGAAATCGGGGAAGCCCGCGCCGTCATCGCCCCAGACGTGGAACTCGATATTGTCGTAAACTCCGGCGGAGTCATAGAAGCAGAGCCGCGCCATGGTGAGCGTGCATGGCGCCCAGAGGTCGAAGCGCGTGCACTCGACCGACCCCGGCGCAAGCCCCGGACGGTAATAGAACAGCGACTCGGGATACTCCCAATATGTATGCCACTCCGATGTCCCCGGACTGCCTATTGGCGGCCACCAGCGCAGGGGCACGGCGCCGTCGTTGAAGCTCTCGGCGGTCAGAAGGCGCGGCGGGTTCACCGGGAGGTTATACGGGATGAGGTTGAAATCCTTGCTCTGAGGGCCGTTAATCGAGACCAAGTCCGATTGCGGCTCATACCAAACGCGGTTTGCCGAGACGATGTAAGTCCCCGGCTCGAGGTCGTCGAACTCGTAATAGCCGTCAACATCGGTGGTCTCGGCGATGCCCAGCCCCTCGATGCGGACGATGCTCCCGTCGAGGCCTTCGGGGTCGGGGCTTCCGCCGGTGCCGCCGGAGAGGTTGACATATCCTTCGAGGCTGTATCTCTCGGATGGGTCGATGAACTCGACCTCTGCGCCGATGATGAATCGTGCGCTGTCGGGGATGAACCATCCCCAGCCGAGGTTCATCCAGTCGCGGTCATCGGATGGCACGCGCTGGCTGAGGATGAACGATGTCGAGTCATATATGCCGAAGCTCACGACGAAGTCGCTGTTGACATAGATGTTATACGGTTCGACATCGACGACCACGAGCGTTGTGCCTACTGCCGTCTGTGTAATCGGCGGGATGAGGTCGCCGGTGATTCTCTCGCCTGTCCAGTGGTGAATCCCGGGGACGAAGCGCCCCGTGCCGATGTTGAGCGCATAATACCACAGCGATTTTATTTTCGCGGGCCTGTCCAGCTCGAGCCTCTCGCCGAATTTGGTGCCCGGCCGGAGCGGCCAGAACGACAGCGCCGAGAGCGTGTCGTATAGGTCAGCGTTGATGAGTATCTCGTCGCCGAGAGTGTCGCCCGAGGCGGCGCCGGGAGTGGCGCTGACTTGATTCGATGTCCGTGATTCGCCGCTGGCATATCGCGCCGAGACAACATAATAGTAAGTGACATCATTGATAACGGCGATATCCTCGTAGGCCTCTGTGGGCGATGTGGCAATCGGGAAAGTCCACGGGCCGCCGGGAGTGGTGCTACGGTAAATATTGTAATAGTCAACCGGCTCCTCCGGCCTTGCGCGATGGGAGTCTGCGAAGATTGGCGCAGACTGCTCGGCAAGCTCCAGCTCGGCGGAGACTTCGCGGTAGTTCGGCGTGCGCCAATCGAACGAGAGCGGCCTGCCATCTGCGCCGACGGCGGTAAGCTCGCGATATGAGCCGGCTGTTCTCACCACTGCGCGCAGGAGAAAGTTGTATGGGACTCCATAGAGCAGGGAATCATCCACGATGGCGAAACTTCTTCTGGCTCCGGTTGAGTCGGCAAGAAAGAGGCCGGTAGCGCCATCGGGACTGCGGTGGATGCCGAGGAAGAAGTCGCCTGCGGGGAATGCGATGCCCTCGCCGGAGATGTCATACTCCTCCCATCCACTGCCCGACGGCAGATATGACCGCGCCGTGCCGACTTCTACGCCCGGAGCATCGCCGCCGGAGTCTCCCCAGATGCGGATGCCGACGTTGCTGTAAGTTCCATCGGGGTTGTATGCCATGAACTTCACGGTTTGCAATGTGCAGGGCGATGTCGATGTGAATCGGACATATTCGATGATGTTGGTAGCTCCGCCGAAAGCCGAGCTGGGGAAATAGCCCACGCCCACGCCGTCGTCGTATGAAATCTCCGTGAGGCCGCCCGCGCCCTCGGGTGCGTCCCAAGCCAAGGGAACTCTGCCGGAGAGGCCGCTGGTTGCGCGGAGGTTGGTCGGCGGGTTGAGCGCCGCCGTTATCGTGTCGAATGCCGCCGAATAGTTGAAGTTCCAGGCGCTTCCGCTCGTCGAGAGCATCCCCACGATGAGGTAGATATCGGAATATTCCGAATAAACCGCCTCCGGCAGGACATAGTAGCCGTAGCCCGAGCCGTCTAACGGGATGTTAATCGAGGTGTATGCCGGAGCTTCCTGCATGACGAGTTGCGCCGACCAAATGCCGCCGGTCGCGCCATCGAAGCTAATCGAGAACGGCCCGCTGGCGCCGGGTGGCACTGTCAGGCGGAAATAGTTCGAGGCGAGGTTGTCCGGCCAATTCGAGCTTGAGCCGCCGATGACCGGATAGTCCGATGTATAGACCGTTCGCTCGATGCGAACTTCGGGGAAAGCCGCTCCATCGGGATACAGCGCGGGGATGTGCCGCGACCCCGTGAAGAGGTTCCAAGTGAAGAACTCGCTGAAAGCCTCGTTGCGGGAGCTTCCGCGACCGGAGAGAATGCCCTGCATGGCCGAGAGGACGTTCACCCATTTGCACTGTTCCCAAATATCGCGCATTGTGTTGATGCCGAACCTCCGGGCGAGATATGTCCCGAAGAGCCACGTGCTATACTCATAAGAGCCGTTGTATGTTTGAATTGTTGTGTGCGGACTGGAGAAGAAAGTTGGCAGATATGCAAATTCGTGGTGATATGTCGGATACATGTCATTCATAATCCACGTGGATGAAAGCTCCATCCACCAAGGCCTCTCGCTGACGTCATAGCCCATTTGGAAGCCGTGGAAAAGCTCGTGAACCGCCGTCTGTTGCATCATCTGAATAGGGCTTGAGCTATATCCGGCGTAGCTGTTGCGCATGACAATGAAGCTCGTAGCGTCGTTGTGCGGCGTCGAGGGGACGTTCGCCTCCGGCTCGCAGTATCCGAGGATGCCGGATGAGAGGTTGCGGATATAGACATCGTATCTGTGGCAACCGCCGGCGGAGCCATCCGATGGCGGGGTGTCGTATCCGCGCGTCGTGGCGAGGTGCTCCCACGAATTTTCGAATGCCGTCGCCATCTGCGTGACGAATGTCGAGCTGGTGGCGTGGGAGCCGGAAGTCGTGTAGTGGAACCTGAAGTGCGTCGTCACGTGCTGTTCGGGAAGGCCGGTGGGCCTTGCCATCGCGGGACGAAGCCGCGCCCTGTCCGCCTCCGGGAGCGACTCTATGTAATTATAAGCCTCCACCAGCGGAATAGTCCCGGACCTTCCGGTAGTCAGGTCGCGGTATGCCGGGTCGAGCGATTCCGGCGACTTCACCGAGTTGATTAAATTGATGATGTAATCCTCGGCGGAAATCAGCCCGCTTTGGAAATCATCCGTTATCGCTTGGTATGCGGTCGTCTCCGCCGAGCGTGCCGCGAGCGAAAAACAAATCGCGAGCACCGCGAAAACTACGAGGGATAGCTTTCTCATTTTGCCTCCAGTTTTTTTGTTAGAAAATTATTTCAATATCAATCAAAACTTTGCAAGATAGTCGCGCCCACTGTCATTCCGAGGCTTCTGCCGAGGAATCTCACGGTATCAAGGAGATTTTTCCTCGACCTTCGGTCTCGTCGAAATGACAGTCCCAACGACGGGGCAACCACCGGCTCTCAACCCACAGCCTAACACCCACTCACAACAATTTTTCAAAAGGGTCGAACAGCTTTTGATACTCGTTCATCGCGAAACGGTCGGTCATCCCCGCGATGTAATCGGCGACGACTATGCGCGTGTCCTCGCAGTCGAGGCGTGCGCGACTGCCCTCGGGGAGTTGGCGCGGCTCGTCGGTATAAACCTCGAATAGCGCCTCGATTACCATGCGCGCTTTGGTGCTCATGCGAAGGACTTTGTAGTGCCTGTAAAGTTCTTTGAAGAGAAACCCGCTGATAAGCTCGTTTTCGCGGGCTATCTCGTCGCTGTGGAGCGCGAGGCGTTCCTCGTGGTTGCGGACATCATCGGGCGAGGAGGGCGCGAACATCGCGACTCGCCGGTCGGTCTCCATCACCGCGTCGGTGACCTCGATGTCGATGAGGCGGCGGATTATCTCCTTGCGATGCAGTTCCGGCTGTATGCCCTTGTGCTCTTTGCGGATAGCTTCGGCGAGGCGGCGCCAGAGTGGGAGTTCGTCCTCGAGTTGCTCCGGCGCGAGAATGCCCGAGTAGATGCCGTCGTCGAGGTCGTGGCAGATGAACGCGATTTCATCGGCGATGCAGACGATCTGCGCCTCCAAGGGCGGCCATCTGTGCGGGAAATCGCCGTGTTCCTCAGCGAAATCATAGCGCGTGACGTGCTTCTGGATGCCCTCGCGCGTTTCATGCGTGAGGTTGAGGCCGTCGAAATCGGGGTATCTCTTTTCGAGGCAATCAACTATGCGGAGGCTCTGCTTGTTATGCTCGAATCCGCCGACATCGGCCAGAAGTTCATCGAGAACCTCCTCGCCGGTGTGGCCGAATGGCGTATGCCCGAGGTCGTGGGCGAGCGAGATTGCCTCGCAGAGGTCGGCATTCACGCCGAGTGCGAGTGCCATTGCCCGCGCGATGGTGGCCGTCTCCAGCGTGTGCGTGAGGCGTGTCCGGAAGTGGTCGCCCTCGTGGTTGAGGAAGACCTGCGTCTTGTATGTCAATCTCCTGAAAGAACTTGAGTGGATAATGCGCTCGCGGTCGCGCTCGAATGGCGTTCGATACGGGTGAATCGGCTCGGGGAATTTCCTCCCCGCCGATGTGCTGTTGCGCACTGCGAAGGGCTGTAAATCCCTGTCCTCGCGGGCGAAATGTTCGCGATAATCGTTCAATGCTACCTCATGTAAATCAGCCCGAACTGGGTGCTTCCGCCCAGCTCGTCATGGCCAATATATGCCCAATCGAACTCGAAATCCCTCACTCGGAGGCCTACCCCCAAGTGGAGCGTGGTCGGTATGAAAGTGACGCCGCACCGGAGCTTGAGTATGTCGAAAAAAATAACCTCCTGCCCGAGCCGGAAGCCCACGTGGTGGGGGCTTTGCGAGTATATATCGCAGGCTGTCCGCCCGTTTTCCGATGGGATGAACAC
>DSAF01000186.1 GCA_011388305.1 Candidatus Zixiibacteriota bacterium
CCATAGCGGCGAGGGAGTGAAAATCAGCAGAGAGCCGTCGATGAAGTCAAGCTGTGGGTCGGAAATGCTCAGCGTGTCGTTATCGACGACGAGCCGGATGCTCGCTGGGTCGATGCCCTCGGGGTCGGTAATCGCGATGATGATGTTCTGGTCGATACAGGCGGAAATCGCGTTCTCGCGCGGGGAGAGTAGTTCGGCGACCGGCCCCTCGCTGAAAATATTGAACGAGAAGCAAGTATCGAGAATGTTATCGGGGCAGTAGTCGGTGGTGTCAGTCGCGGAAACGCAGAAGTGAACGGTATCGCCGTGGAAGACGGGGCTTTCGAGCGTCCATTCGATAAGATAGCCGTCATCAGTCTCGATAAGCTCGACCGGTGTTTCCTCGCCCATGACTGTAAATACAACGCTGGCGGTGTCGAGGCCGGTGAGTGAGTCGTGCAAAAGCAGTGAAATAGTGGGCAATGAGTCCATAATCGTCGCACCGTCAAGCGGAGATAAAAGAGTTGGAACCGGCGGCGTTAAATCGACCATGAACTCCCAGCACAGCGGCAAATCGCGAAATATCGCACCGCAAGTGTCCGCCGCTGATGCCAGACAGACTCGCACCGTGTCGCCGTCCTCGAACGGCTCCGGCGGATTGAAGACTATCAGCGTGTCGTCGAGAATCGAAATCGTGCCGTCACCGCCGTGATAGAATATCGAATCGACATCAAGCACAACGCTGGAAAGTTCCACCGCGCGGCAACATACGCGAGAATACGAGACGAAGACATAGAAATTCAGCCCAGCCGTCACGCCGGAGATATCGCAGGCGTGGATGAGTATCGTGTCGCTTCCGCCGCGCAGGAACGGCGCTATGTCGAAGGTATGAAGCCTGTGCCAATATATCGAGTGCGTAGTGTCAACATAAGTGCCGTTCACGAAAACCGTCGCCTGATTGTCCGCGTGGAGTGAGATGCTCGCCGAATCGATGTTTGCGCCATCGGGAATGTTCAAAATCACGCGGAAGTCTATGCACTCTTCGCGCTCGAAACTGCTATCCCAAAGCCAATTTGTGCCGGGGAGAATTGTCGTGCCCCAGGCCGATGACCAGACGGATTCCGCCGGAACCCACTCCATCGAGAGCGAATCGAAATACTCGGTCGTGCTGGGAAGGCTGTTTATGCGTATGCTATCCGACTCGGTATAAATCGTGTCAGCGCAAATCGCGCCGATTATTATCGGTTGGTCGTCGCAGGATGTCCAAGTCCCCGGTAGCGGTTCGACAATATATGGCACGAGCGGATCGACAGCGACGGCTTTCCCCCGAACATGGACATAGATGAGCGATTTGCACGGGACATTCGTGTAAATTGCCAGAGTCGCGAAGAACTCGCCTGCTGAGCTGGGGTTGAAGCTAACCGAGATGAGCGAGCTTTCGCCCGCTGGAGTATGCACGGTGTAATGCGTGCCGAATATGTCGGGATTGCTACTTGCGAGCGTCGTGATGATGAGCGTCGTGTCGCCGATATTATTTACTGTGAAGCTCCGAATGGCGGATTCTCCCACCAGCACAAGCCCTAAATCGAGCGTATCGGTAGGCGCAATTTCGATTTCCGGATAGAGTTTGCCGTTCCATCCGGGGGAGATTTTCAAAAGTAGCGGCGAAGGATTATCGGAAAGCCCCGGCGACGGGTCCTCCCAGATGTCGTCGAACCACACAGAGTCAGCCACGACGGCCATACGGAAACGCGAGGAAATCGCCGCGCGGTTAAGGCGCGTTTGCATGCGAACCGAGTCCGGGAAATCCCCGAAGCTGTAATAATTCGCGCGCGGATAATCGCGGGTGCAACAATTTAGAATATACATGCGCTCGACGCCATCGAGAAAGCCCCATGCCTCGGTCATGTTGTTCGAGCCGCCCGTCATTCGAATTGCCGAGTATTCCGGTGCGATGTAATTTATCGAAAAACCCCTGCTCTGAGTGCCGGTGACAAGACCGGTCGAGTCATCGCAAAGGGCGCACCAAGCCGTGTTGAGAATGAACGGCACGATGCCCGTCGGCCCCTCGACAACAGGAATTCCCGCATACCAGCATGAGCCGGAATAGATATTGTCCGTCCGCGAAGTCGCAATCTGCGACGCAACACTCCATATCGTCCGGTCGAGATTGTTTTTCAGCGAAAACGCCAGAAGGTTGAAGCCGTATAGATGAACGCCCGTGCTGTCGGTCGGCGGGTCGAGGCACATCCTGTCACGGATTACCGGAAGTTCCCCCGAAATTATGTAGCCCCAATCGGTAATTTTTGTGTATTGATGATGAATCAGTTGCGCGAGCATGTTCTGGCTAAAATCCAACGTGAAAAATGGGTCAGTGTATATGTCATCCCATGAAAGCGGCCTTCCCCATGTCGCCACCGGCCCGATTCCGCCATTGCAAAGCATAAAGAGCGCCGAGCTTGTGTCGCCCTCAACACCGCAATACATAAAGCCGTGCCGCCAAAGCGCAATCTTCACTCGCAGGGAGTCGTCATAGCCGGAGAAGGCGTGGCGAGGCCTGCATAGATAATCCCAATAGCAGGAATCGGCGAGGAATTGGCTCAGCGGGCGTTCCCAATAGACAAAATCGCCGAAAAGCTCCGCGCCCGGGAAGGAGTCCGAAACGGAAATCGCTTCGATGTCAATCTCCGCGCAGAGATTGACTTTTTGGATAAGTAAAATCGAGTCGCCCAAAATTGCCTCGGCTTCGGCATCCTGCGAGAAAAGAGCGCAACCGGCAAGGAAGAGAATTAAAACAATCGCAAAGTGTTTCATAAGCATTCCGTCGTTTATGTGTCTTATTTAGTTAATTTAGTCCATTAACAGCCATTATGCAAGTGAATTTCCTTTATATTCTGTTCGGTAAAGGGACATGGATCTGTCTTGATTTGCGAAATTATTATCGCATCAGGGGCATTTGGAATTTTCAATCTTGACCTCGGGCGATAAAATCCATAAAATATACAGCCGTCTTGGCGCAAAAGCCGATGGCGGTTTCGAAGTAAATTAACTTGAACAAGGAGATAAAATGGCCGAGAAATTGAAAGCCATGGACGGCAACTCTGCCGCCGCACACGTTGCACACGCGTGCAATGAGGTTATCGCGATTTACCCGATTACGCCATCAAGCAATATGGGCGAAATAGCCGACGCAAAGTCCGCCGTCGGCGAGAAAAACATCTGGGGAACGGTGCCCGAGGTGGTCGAGCTTCAATCCGAGGGCGGGGCATCCGGCGCGATTCACGGCGCGTTGGCATCCGGCGCACTCGCAACGACATTCACAGCAAGCCAAGGGCTTCTTCTGATGATTCCCAACATGCACAAAATCGCCGCAGAGCTTCTGCCGACGGTGTTCCACATAGCCGCGAGGTCGCTGGCGTGTCAAGCGTTGTCTATTTTCGGCGACCATTCCGATGTAATGAACTGTAGGACAACGGGATACTGTATGCTGTCATCCGGAAGCGTGCAGGAGGTCATGGACTTGGGAATGATTGCCACAGCGGCCACGCTTGAAGCAAAACTTCCCTTCCTTCACTTTTTCGATGGATTCCGCACAAGCCACGAGATTCAGAACATCAATGTTCTCGACAAAGAGACCATGCTCAAGATGATCGAAGACAAGTTCGTGTTCGAGCACCGAAGGCGCGGCCTCTCCCCCGATCACCCGATGATTAGCGGCACGAGCCAGAACCCGGATGTTTATTTCCAAGGTAGGGAGACGGTCAACAAGTATTATCTCGAGGCACCGAAAATTGTCGAAAAGTATATGCGCAAATTCGAGAAGCTGACCGGCCGGAAGTATCTGCCGTTCCAATACGAAGGAAGCCCTGAGGCCGAGCGGGTCATCGTTATTATGGGGTCGGCGGTCGAGACTGCGCACGAAGCCGTTGATATGATGAATTCAGCGGGCGAGAATGTCGGCGTGCTGAAAGTCCGCCTTTATCGTCCCTTCGACATAAAGAATTTCGTCGATGCACTGCCCAAAACAGTCAAGAAAATCGCAGTCCTCGACAGGACGAAGGAGCCGGGGGCTTTCGGCGAGCCGCTTTTCCTTGATGTCGTGGCCGCAATCGACGAAATGGTTGTCGAGGGCGTTGCGCCGCAGTTCGAGGACACGATTATCGTCGGCGGTCGCTACGGCCTCTCCTCGAAGGAGTTCACGCCGGGCATGGTCAAAGCGGTGTTCGATAACCTCCAAAAAGAAAAACCCAAGAATCACTTCACCGTAGGCATCACCGACGACGTCACGCAAACAAGCCTCGATTGGGACGAGCATTACGGCAAGGGTTGCAGTGAGGGCTATCAGGCGATGTTCTGGGGACTCGGCTCGGACGGCACAGTCGGCGCGAACAAAAACACGATCAAAATCATCAGCGACGCCACGGGAAAATACGCGCAAGGGTATTTCGTCTATGACTCCAAGAAGGCCGGCGCACGCACCACAAGCCATATCCGCTTCTCGGACGAACCTATTAAAAGCACTTATCTCTGCCAAGAGGTCGATTTCCTCGCATGCCATAACTGGAGCTTCATCGAAAAATATGACATGCTAAAATACCTCAAAGATGGCGGTGCTTTCCTGCTAAATTCACCCTATGATGAGAACGAAACATGGGACAGGCTTCCGCGCATCGTTCAGGAACAGATAGTCGCCAAGAAGGCCAAGTTCTTCGTCCTCAACGGCATAGAAGTCGCGAAACAGCTCGGCCTCGGCGCGAGAATCAACACGCTCATGCAGACGGCGTTCTTCAAGCTGGCCGACATCATCCCGTTCCAGACGGCAGTTGATATGATTAAGCAGTCAATTCGCGACACTTACGGAGGCAAGGGCGAGGAGGTTGTCAAGCTCAACTTCTCCGCCGTCGATAGCGCGGTAGAAAACATCCGCGAGGTCAAATATCCCGACCATGCTACGAGCGAAATCGAGATGCCGCCGACGGTGCCGGACTTCGCGCCGGACTTCGTCAAGAACGTGACGGCGAAGATTATCCGCCTCGAAGGCGATTCGGTCAAGGTCTCCGAGATGCCCGACGACGGCCAGTGGCCAACGGCGACGACGCAATATGAGAAGCGCAATGTAGCTGTGGAGATTCCCGTTTGGGAGCCGGAGCTTTGCATTCAGTGCGGTCAATGTTCGTTCGTCTGTCCGCACGCATCGATTCGCATGAAAATTTACGACAAACCCGCTCTCGATGGAGCGCCGGAGACATTCAAGTCCGCACCGGCGAAGACCAAGGCATTCGAGGGCAAGTTCGCGACGGTTCAAGTCGCGCCGGAGGACTGCACAGGTTGCGGGCTTTGCATCGAAGCCTGTCTCGGCAAAGATAAGAACGACCCAGAACACCGCGCTCTCGCAATGAAGAGCCAGTTCGAGCTTCGCGAGCCGGAGAAAGAGAATTGGGAGTTCTTTTTAGGACTCCCCGAGGTTGACCCCGCGAACATCAACAAAGCAACGGTCAAGGGAAGTCAGCTTATCCGCCCGCTGTTCGAGTTCAGCGGGGCGTGCGCCGGTTGCGGCGAGACGCCCTATGTGAAGCTCGTCACGCAACTTTTCGGCGACAGAGCGCTCATCGCCAATGCGACGGGATGCTCGAGCATTTACGGCGGCAACCTTCCGACGACGCCATACTGCAAACGCGCCGACGGCCTCGGCCCTGCATGGACGAACAGCCTGTTCGAGGACGCGGCGGAAATCGGCTTCGGGTTCCGGCTCACCGCCGACAGGTTGCGACAGGAGGCAATCGAGTATCTGGAGAAGGCCGACTATGTGCCGGATAATCTCAAACAGGAAATCCTCAACGCCGACCAAAGCACAGACCCCGGAATCGAGGCGCAACGCGCACGCGTCGCGGAAATTGTTAAGCTCGCCAAGTCCAAAAATGACGGGCACATGGAGTCGCTGGCGAATTTCCTCGTCGAGAAATCGGTGTGGGTGTTCGGCGGCGACGGCTGGGCTTATGACATCGGATACGGCGGCCTCGACCACGTCATCGCATCGGGCAGGAATGTTAATTTGCTGGTGATGGACACGGAGGTCTATTCCAATACCGGCGGGCAATGCTCGAAAGCAACATCGCGCGGCTCGACTGCGAAGTTCGCCGAGGCCGGCAAGTCAACGCCGAAAAAAGACCTCGGCATGATGGCGCAGAGTTATGGCTATGTCTATGTCGCGCAAGTGGCTATGGGCGCGAACCCCGCGCAGACGGTCAAGGCCATCGCCGAGGCAGAAGCATACGACGGCCCGTCAATCGTCATCTGCTACAGCCCTTGTATCGCCCATGGAATCAACATGACAAAGCAACTCGACAACCAAAAGCGTGCTGTCGAATCCGGGCATTGGCTACTCTACCGCTACGACCCGCGCAGAGTCGAGCAGGGCTTAAATCCCCTCCAGTTGGACTCGAAGGCGCCGTCGGTTCCCGTCGCGGACTATATGTATGGCGAGGTGCGCTATCGGACGCTCAAGGCGCGCCACCCTGAGCGCGCCGCCGAGCTGGCCAAGCTCGCCCAGGAAGACGTCAACCGCAGGTGGAATTATTACCGCCAGCTCGCGGAGATGGACTTCAGCTGGGCGAAGAAGTAGCTCGCTGAATATTCTAAATAATGAAAAAGTGGGGCGACCTTTGGTCGCCCTTCTAAATTATGATTGCGAAGGAAAGAAACGGAGGACAATAATACCCAAATGGATTAAAACGCGTGGGGAATATCCCGCTTCAACGCAAACCTCTCAATCTTTATCTTGTTGATTTACAATGCCTTATCAATTAGGCACGCTTATTGCTTACAGAATAATAGTTAAGTCTGTCTGCAGGCTTGATGCTTGAAATCTTTGTGATGGTCCTGATCTCGTGACCCTTGGTGGCGCTACCGATTCTTCAATTTTTTCTTCAGCTGTGAAAACGGCTGATTAGGCAGTTAGTTAGATAGGAGCCGACATGAAGGATAGGATCGAATTATAGCGATGGCTGTTTACATCATCGCCGTTATCGCTATGTTTCTCGCCGTGCCAACGCGAGCTCAGTGTCCATGTTCACAGAAGACGGACGACATCTTCGCCACAGCTACGGAAACCCCTGACGCCACATTCAATCCCGCGTCGGAGGAGCCTCCTCCCCCCGATGTCGAGTTCGACACTCGCCTGTGAGGCCTCCTCGCCGAGCCAAGTCGATGTCATCCCCGTGGGATATGACATCGCACAACCCCGTCAGCAGTCAATTCAGGACGGCCTCATCGACCTCAATCTCGATCATGAACTCGCACAGCAAGCAGTGCTTGGATTTGCCGTCGAACTCGAATATAATTGAATCATGGAACCGCACTTTGAACCGCAAATTGAAAAACATGGATGGCTTCAAGACTGATGAGTCGTGCAAAGCGTTCCTTCAACTCTGGTTCGATGCCCAAATTATGAAAGAAAGTAAGTGAAAATAATGTCAACTAAACTCACTCACATAGACCCATTTAGTGCAACGCTACCCCCTTTCGCATAAAAAAACCCCGAACCGCATTGCGATTCGGGGTAACAGGAACAAGCTTTCGCTCTACCAGCGTCTTCCGCCGGAATTGCGATTGCCACCGCCGCCGCCGCGATTGTCGCTACGGTCAACCTTCGGCTTGGCCTTATTGACCTCGATGGTCTGTTTGCCAAGTTGGGTGCCGTTCAAAGCATCGATTGCGGCCTGAGCCTCACTGTCGTTCGGCATCGTAACGAAGCCAAAACCCTTTGAACTGCCGGTGTATTTGTCTGTGATGATTTGGACAGATTCAACCTGTCCGTGTTGCTCGAACGCCGCCTTGAGTTCGTCTTGGGTGGTGTTATAGTCGAGCTTGCCAACGTAGATGTTCATACATCCATCTTTCTTCGCCATGGAGTTAATTCAAATCGATCGTGCTCGTCCATGGCAAATGCGGCCTTCTCGATACGCCGCTTTCAAGGTAGCGACCGAACCTTCGAGCGGCATAATAATTATATTTCTACAATATGCAAGTTATTTTATTATTTTTTTTAGTCGAAAGAAAGAAGGGAATATGGAATTTCTGCGTGGTCTTTGTTGGCATCGATTTAATCGGCGGTCGAATTCAATTCAAACGTTTTCGTCGGGAAGATTATCCTCCGCTCCGAAAACCTCCAGCGCCACAGGGACTAAATTCGGATCGAACTGGGTGCCTTTCCCCTTGATTATTTGATCGACGGCGCGCTCGACGGAGAGTGCTTTGCGATATGGCCTGTCGCTGTGCATCGATTCCCATGCGTCGCAGAGTGCGATAATCCGTGCCCAGAGGTGAATCTCCTCGCCAGCGAGATTGTCGGGATAGCCTCTGCCATCCCATCTCTCGTGATGGTGGCGGATTCCCATATTATAACCATGCGGGAAGCGCAAATCTTCGAGCAACTCCGCACCAATAACCGGATGTTGGCGCATAATCACCCACTCGCCATCGTCGAGCGATGTTTCTTTCAGCAAAATCGAGTCGCGAATCCCAACCTTGCCAATGTCATGCAGAAGGCCGGTCTCGTAAATCGCCTGAAGGTCTTCCTCCGGCAGGCCGAGCCTCTCGGCAATTCTTCTGGCGTTTACCGCGACATCGTGCGAATGCTTTGCCGTATATGAGTCCCTCGCATCTATCATCTTCGCCATGGAGAAGACCATATTGCGAATAGTATCGAAATATTTCTTCTGGCTACGCATGAAGACGAATACCACAAATAGCAATAGGAGAAAAACAAGCGTCATGAAATAGCCGGCATTCACGAAAATATACGCACCCACCATCCCCCAAATATAGAGCGGCGGGAGGCTTTGAAGATAAGGCTTGAGTTGGCCGAAAAGGTCGTGAATTTTCCTGTTGCCGGCGAACGCTAAAATCGTGTATGCACAAACTCTATCAACTGTCCACATGGTGATGCCCGCCAATACCGCAACGAGAATGTCCTGAGCACCGCCGGCCAAGCCGGGGAGACCGTTAAAAAGGTCATAATAGACGAGAGCGGCCACGAAAAACCCGATTATACCCGCCGCAACCATGACCATTCGCCGGAATACCATCTCGCCCGAAACGATGATGTATATCATCATCCCGAGGAAATAGACGGCCGATGCGAACGCCGGCCCGAACGACAGCAACGCCGCGAAACCTATTGCGTCGTTGAGCGCCATGATGTTATTGCCGCCTATATCGATTCGCAGGAAAGCGGCTATCGTGAAGATTATCGTGAAGAAAATAAACGGTTCGATATTCTCGAAAAGCGGCTCCCAGTCGGCGGTAATGCCGATGAGTATAGCCGCGATGAAGAAGGCTATCGCAAGGATGTAGTA
>DSAF01000041.1 GCA_011388305.1 Candidatus Zixiibacteriota bacterium
CCTTATATCTATGCAAATAACAACGCCAATATTCAGGCTCATGATACAACCGAAGATACATTCTTCATGGTCAATGCCTTCGGAAGTTCCGCAGGGACTGCGATAAGAGGATTAGGCGACTATGGCCCGGCTGACACTTGTTTAGGTTATCTTGGTTTCGGCGGTAATTTAACAGCCCATCCCGGCGGCTGGGGTGGAGCCGGTGTATATGGCTATACATCCTATTACGTTGACGCCATATATGGCTATGCCGCCGACGGCGGATACGGCGTATTTGGCGTAGCAGACGGCACGGACTATTACGCCGGTGTCCGCGGATACCATAATAATACGGGGACCGACGGCCGTCTCGCAACTCAGGATTTCGGCGGCGAGTTTGACCCTGGAATCCTTCTCATACCGGGAACCGCGCCATCAGCGGTCAAAGGTGCATTATACGCCAACGCAAGCGATAATAACCTCTACTTCTACGACGGCACCAGCTGGATCGATCTTACTACCGGTAGCGGCGGCGGCGTCGGCGGAAGCGGAACGGTGAATTACATCCCCCTCTGGACACCCGACGGAACCACCCTCGGCGATTCGAGATTGCAACAAAATGCCACCACTACCTTTATTCATGACGATCCTTTTCGGCAAGCAAATTTCTCCGTGTATAACGATGAAACAACAGATTTGCATGCGATTTTCGCTTCGTCCCTTAACGGCTCAACCTCAGATGGAAGCTCATGGAGCTACTTCAGCTCCGGCGGAAGCGGCGTCATGGGCATGCTCGAGACCGCAGGCCAATACAAGGCCGGACTACACGGTGCAGTCTGGAGCGGATATAACGCAAACATAGCCGGTGTTGTGGGTTCGAATGAAGCTAACAGCACTTTCGGCGCATTGAGCTACTACAACGGCGCGAACTGGTTTGCCGGCTACTTCGGTGGCGATGTCCACATCACCGGCAACCTCACCGTTGATGGCACATCCCCCGGCGGCGAATGGGAAGACGCCGGAGACTACAAGCGAGTTATTGGCAACGATGATGTCCGCGCTTACGAAGCCGGACAATCCCACGGCCTCTACGCTGAAGTTCCGAGAACTACTTCGGGAACGCATCATGCACTCTTCGCTAGAGTCACCGGAGATGCCACCGCATTCGCATATGGCCTCAAGAGTTATTCAGGCGTTTACGGTGGCGGCGGAATGGGCGGAAACTTCTACGGTGTCTATTCTGAAGCTGAATGGGGAGAAAATTCATACGGAGTTTACGGCGTTTCAAATTCCGCGATTGATAACTCCTATGGTGTTTATGGATTTGGAAGAAACACCAGCGGAAATCCGGCAGATGTTTATGGTGTTTACGGTGTGGCAAGGTCTGATAATGGGACAAAATACGGCGTTTACGGAACAGCTTCCGGCACAGGAACTAACTGGGCCGGCTACTTCGACGGCGATGTCCATATCACCGGCAACCTCACCGTTGATGGCACATCCCCCGGCGGCGGCCAGGTCGCAACCGGAAAAATCTCCTATTCATCGAATGCTACAATTTACTCCGACAGCGATATCGATATCGAGTGGTGCTATTCCGATGGAGTAAATACAAGTTACCAACCTCGTTTCCGTCAGAAGTCCGGAATCACCCAATGGTGGGATGCCGGCTGGAATATGCAGAGCGGTGGAACTTCGCATAGAGACGGCAATGACATATTGTGCACTAACGACACTTGGTATTATTTCAGCGATGAAGGCCTCTACGATGCCAATCTTAACCTCTCTGGATGGTATGGCGATGAGGGCGTCTATTGGCTGGCTCGCGAAAGTTCTATTGCTTTCTACACTTATAAAATTGAGATATTCCGCCACGGAAGCCGAATAACTTATGTGGTGCATCGCTATTAGCCGAAGCTTCTCGGATGGTGACTCGAAAAAGGGCGGCCTCGGCCGCCTTTTTTCATTGATAGAAAATCTTTATCTATTGCAAGCGAGGTCATTATCTATATAATGTATGGGAATAGTTGAACGGAAAGGCCGGACTGTGGGCAAGTGGGAAAAGCTAATCACGCAAATTCTCAGCGGTTTATCCGATGCGAATATTCCCTTTTCTGATTTATGTCAACTACTTAGAAGATTGGGCTTCGAAGAGAGAATCCGTGGAAGCCATCATATATTCCGTAAGTCGGGCGTGGAAGAGAAGATTAATCTTCAGCAAGACGGCCAATATGCAAAGCCATATCAAGTCCGCCAAGTTCGCAAGGTAATAGTGAAATACCGTCTCGGAGGTGATCCAGATGAATAAATACGAGATAATTATCTATTGGAGCGAAGAAGACGAAGCCTTTGTCGCCGATGTGCCCCAGCTTCCGGGATGTATGGCGCACGGAGATTCTCAGGAAGAAGCTTTGAAAAATGCGAAAGAGGCGATTCAATTATGGATCGATACGGCACAAGAGTTTGGCGAACCTGTTCCCAAACCGATAGGGCGCCGACTAATGCTCGCATAACAACAAAAGGCGGCCTCGGCCGCCTTTTTTGTGCAATACTACTTGCGATGAAGGCCTAATTAAGTTATGTTTAATAAAACAGCTAATATAGTATTGGGGGTAGCGCATGAAGCTCACAATTAAAGTCTTGTTATTGCTTGTTCTTGCTGGCATCGCTTTCGGGCAAGCTAAGCACATCGGAATTTGGGCGCAATGGGCGGATACATCTACATCGTGGCGCGGCGAGTATTGGCGCGTCTGCGATGCGCTCGACGGAGGGCCATACGACTGGGTCAAGCACGACTATTGGGACTATACGGCGATCAACGCAGAGAGCCTGTCGCTCATCGATATTTTTATCGTTCCCGAACAGGAACGCCTTTATGAGGCCGGTCGGGATTCTTTGGCGGGCGATTTTTTAGCACCGATTCTTCGATCGTGGGTCGAGGCTGGAGGTCTGCTCATCGCATTCTACTCGCACGGAGCCAAGTTCGTCAACGGCGCGGGATTCACCCGAATTGGAGGCTCAAGTATGAGCACAATGAGCAGAGCTATTGAAATTGTTACGCCTGAACATCCAATCGCCGAGGGCGTCGCCGGGTCTTTTAACGGCATGAATGCATCGTATGCGTATCCGGAATTCGAAGGCTGGACGCTCGTCGGCAAATACTCATCCGGCACGACTGATTATATGTCCATCGGCTACGAGGAGATTGGCGCGGGTTGCGTCCTGTTCTTCGGATGGGATTATTATGATACTCCTACGCCCAATGAGGACTTGCTTTTGCAAAACGCCGTCGTCCATTGGGGTCTGCGTAGCGAGGGGCCAATTCTCCGCGCGTTCATGCCCGATGAGGGCACTATCGTCACGGGATATCCGACGATTCGCATGGAGTTTCAAGACGACGATGGAATCAACCTCGCGTCGTTCCAGTTCTATCTCAATGATGTCCTTTTCACCGGCCACGACCCAATCGTGAGCGCCGTTGGCGATACGGTGTTCATCGCGCTTCCCGACACTTTGCCCGATGGCGAGGTGACGCTCCGTATCCGACGTATCGAGGACACGCACGGCCACGAGGGGCCGGACACGGTTCGTGTATATAACTTCTTCATCGACAACACGCCGCCCGAACTCATCTATTACGAGCCTTCGGGCGTTCTTACGCACATCCCCGACGGCGCGATGATTGAGTATCGGGATGCGCTCTCCGGAACCAGCGACGAGAATTGGTATTTCTACTTCGAAGGCGCGGACACTATCCGCAAAGGCCGAACCGGCGTTATCACCGAGGGCGATTCAGTCGTTCTCATCGCCTTTTCGCTTGTCGGGGTCAATCCATCGCCCAACGACACAAACTGGATGGAGTTCGGCGTCTGGGACACGCCCGACGCGGGCGAGCCGAACATCGAGCGCCATCGGTGGTGGTTCGTTCCCGCCGTTGGAATAGGGGAGAGGCTCCCCGAGACGATGGAGTTCGCCGTCAGCCCGAACCCATTCAACGCGGCCTGCAGAATCACCGCGCCGGCGGGTGCGTCTGTCGAGATTTTCGACATCGCGGGGAGGCGCGTCTTCGCTGGGCCTTCGGAGACAACCTCCACAACCCATGGTCGCGAGATAATATGGAAGCCCGATGAATCTATTTTGACGGGCATCTATTTGGTCCGCTCGACAACGCCCTGCGGCGTTGAAGAGACCAAGCGTGTAGTTTTACTCAAGTAGCCAAAGAGTGGGGCGCGATTAAGCATTTTCAATTACGCCCAATTATATGATGGTTTTTTGAGGCGATAATGACTTCGCCGTGAAAAATCTCCTATTGACTTTGCGCAAAAACAATATTATCAATATATAGATAGGATTTTGCGCGATTTTCTGCGCTGTCCGATATGTATCCTGCTCGTGCGAACGGGAGGTGCTCTATCGACAGGAAAATCATAGTTTTTTGTGTGCCGGCTTTGCTACTTCTGCTCGGCTATATCTTTCCCGCGCATCTGTGGGCGACGTCCAATCTAATCTTTTTGCCGCTGTGGGCGCAAATTATTCTGTGGAGTGCTTTTCTCGGGACATTTCTTCTTTCGTCGAGCGAGTATCTTGTGGGAAAGTTTTCGTCGTTTCTCGCAAAATTGGGAAAAATCCCCTTTCGTGCGCGAGACGCACTGATCTTCGCGATTGCCGTTATCGTCCTCTATATCTTTCGAAGCAGGAATTTCCTATGGGGCGACTCGCACATGATAATCGGGAGCATATCGCGATTCCCCGGAACGGCGGCTGTTGCGTGGCATCATTATGGCACTGCGGCCATATACAGATTGCTCGCCGAGGCATTTCTTACAATAACAGGACGATTCGGCGACGAAGCTCCACGAGCAATGAATTTTCTTATGAGCGCAATTCACGCTCTTTGCGGCGGCTTCTTCGCGATTCTCGCTCATCGAATCGCGCGAGTTAAAGGGAGGAATGCGTTCGGAAAAGCCGCAATTTTTCTCGGCATTATCCTTTCCGGCGCGATATTGATATTCACTCACCACGAGTTTTACGCGCCGGCTGTGGTCTTTGCTATGTGGGGGATTTATCTATCGAGAGGAGAACACAGGAAATGGCTCTTCCTAATCCCGACAATACTTGCGATAATCCTTAATCCGCTACTCGTATTTTTACTGTTAATTATCTTTCAAAAGAAGAGCGATAAAGCGCGCATTTTTGCATTCACGGGGTTCTTCATAGTTGTTTTACTATACTCGCTGGCGAACATCTTTGCAAGAATGCCGCTCTCTCATCACTTCCTACCGGTGAGCGACTGGCGGTATTTCTTCTCGTCTGCGCACATTCTGAATTTCGTGAATTTCACGATTTTCTCATCACCTGCGATTTTCGCTTTTATTCACAAAAAGCGTGGCACTCGCCTCGACCGCATAGACGATTTGGCTATATGTGCCCTTGCGGGAGTTTTCCTCGTGGAGTTCGATTTCGGTGCGATGGACTGGGATTTAACTGCGACGATACTTCTGCCGCTCACCATCGCCGGAGCTTTGCAATTGTCGAAAATCCCCAGAAGATCCGCGCTCGTGCTTCTTTCTTTTTGTGCCGTTCTGACTCTATCATGGCTTTGTTTGAACTTCGATCTCGATCGTGGAATCTCGAAAGGAGAGAGCACTCTTCTCGCGCAGGAGACCGCATATTTCCGAAGAAAGCCCCCCGAGGAGCGTCTCGTTCAAATCTATCACCGAAACATCTTTCGCGCCGATCGCCGTTATAGAATTGACAAGTGGAGCGCCATCTGCATCGAGAAATATCCGTATCGGACGATGCCGTATATCTACATAATTTTCAACTCCAACGAGCGCAAGAACTCGCGGCTGGCGGCATATTATGCTCTCCAAGCTTTCGCAATAACAAACCTTGAACGCGATATCCTGCCAGCCGTTATCAATATCATCGCGATGTCCGACAAGGCCAAACTCGAGACGGTAATGACGCGCATGGAAACCGGTGGCGGATTTCGCGATGTGATTCATTCGTTCCCAGTCGATCCGCCTCTTGAGAGAGAGCTGTTGCGCCTCGCCGATGATGAGGCCGAACCGGATCCATTTTGGAATAAATCGCTCGTCGAGGTGCTACATATCGCGGGATATATCCCATATTTTGCCTCGCGCGGAGATTTGGAGCTGGCCGAGAAATTCTACCACGGCGGACGGAAGCTGTATCCTCATTCGCCCGCAATCCCAAATAACTGGGGCATTGTGCTAAATTATCTTCGAAGGACGCATGAGGCGCGTGATGCGTTCGAGCTGGCATATTCGCTTGGCGGCAACGCAGGAAACTATTACAATAATATGGCATCGAGCTATTACAACGAGAGAAACAACGCCGAGGCCGAGCGATATATTCTGCGAGCGTTGGAGGTTGAGCCCGGGCGAGCGATGTTCAACATCAACTACACAGCGATTTTATTTAGACTCAATCGTCGCGAGGAGGGAATAGCGCATCTCAAAGCATATATCGACCGCGCGGACTACGAGTGTGCAATAGTCACACGCGAGTTTATGCTTAGTATGGGCTTAGAGTAAAGGCTTTATTTTAGCTCGATTAGCTTATCGAGAAGCCCGCGCGTATGATCTATCGCAGATTGCATGACCTGCGGGTCTGTCGGGTCAACGCCTACGGACTGGAGCGCAGACTTTGGGTCTTTGCTCCCGCCGAGACTCAAAAGCTTCTTGAACTTCGGGACGAATGCTTTGCCCTCGTCCTTGAAACGCGCATAGCACGCAAGACTTACCATGTGAGACAGGCAGTAATTATAGCAATAAAACGGCTTGAAGAATATGTGCCCGATTCTCGCCCAGTCGAAGCGATGTTCCGGCAGAATTTCCACCGCATCGCCGCCGAGAGTTTGATACCAGTTCATCCAGCGCTCGTTCACCCAATCGCTATCGAATGCGCCCTCGGCAGTCTTATTGTGGATATCCTCTTCGAGTCGGCTAATCGTGGTTTGGCGGAAAAGCAAATTAAGAGAATCCTCGATTTGCTTGGTGATGAGCGATTTTTTAAGTGCCTCGTCGGTTTCGCGCTCGAGGAGATAATCCAGAAGAAGCAATTCATTAAATGTTGACGCGATTTCCGCGAGAACCATGGGCGGGTCTGCGCCGAGAAGCCTTTGGGCACGGTTGGTTAGCACGCCGTGGATTCCGTGCCCAAGCTCGTGTGCAAGCGTGAACCAGCTGTCCGGGGTTCCCGTATAGGACTGCAAGATATAGGGATGATAACCCCATATCCCCCAACAGAAAGCACCGCCGCGCTTGCCCTTGCGAACGGCAGAATCGACATACTCGCCCTCGAAAAAGCCGCGGACGATTCCCTCGAACTCGCTATCCACCAACGACATGGCCTCATAGATCATCTCGACCGTTTCGGGGAGTTCTTTCAGCACCTGCACCTGGTCGAACGGGGCGTAAAGGTCGCATATGCGGATTTTCTCGCCAAGCTCGTCGGCTTTATAGCGGTAGTAATCCTGAAATAGTCCGAAGCCCTCGCGAGTGACGTCCATGACATTTCGATATACTGACTCGGGAACCTCGTCGCCTAATAGTTGCGCTTCGAGTGTGGACTTGAAATTTCGCCGATTTGAAACAAGCTTGTAATGAAGCGCGATTTTCTGTAAGACTATGCCATACAGCAAATTGTGCTCCTCATAAACTTTGCGGACACTGCGATAGGCGGAAAGGCGAGTCTCGGCATCTGGATGGAAGAGTAGCGCGGAAATCTCCGGCTCGGTCTCTGCGGTCTTACCCTCGGGAGTGGTGACAGGTTCGAATTCCTGGGCGCCGAGGTGTTGCTCACGAAGCTGAACGAACGCCGAAACGCCGGCGAGGCTCATCTCGTTCAGAACCTGTTCGACTTCCTCGCTGAGCGTGTGGGGCTTGAGTTTGAGGAGGTTCTCAAAGTAGTGCCTATAAGGCGCAAGCTCCGGTGCGTTAATCAGGCGTTGGATATCCTCTCGAGGAAGTGCCTGAAGCTCGAGACTAAAAAAGATCAGGCTATTAGATGCGGCGCTAACGACTTGTTGAGTTTTTTGTTGCCACTCGACTGCCTCTTTGTCGCGCGTATCTGCATTGAATTTGAGCGCCGGATAGCTGTATAAGCTCTGCTCGATATTGACAATCGACTCGTATTCTTCGATGCAAGCTTTGATATTTGCTATTTCTTGTGCAATTTCCGCGATTTTCCCGCTAAACTTCTCGCGAAAAGCCTCGCACTTCGAGATTATTTCCGCAAATTCCTGTTGAAATTTTTCCGATTCGAAGGATTCATAGAGGTCGGAGAGGTTCCAGCTTGTGCTTATTTTTTGCATGTCTGCCTTTCGATGAAATATGTCGTTGTATTAAGTTCACTGCAATCTAATGAATTGCGACGCCGTTAACAATACACTACTAAAACAAAAAGAGCCAGCAAACGGATTCGAACCGTTGACCTGCTCATTACGAGTGAGCTGCTCTACCGACTGAGCTATGCTGGCTGGTTGGCCATAAGGCCGTAGAATTTTATCAAAACAACCACGGAGTCCCGCGACTCGCAGTTCTGCAAAATATTCACGCGGAGAGATTTTGTCAAGATGTATTTCTGGCTTTTTCTGAGGCGTTGGCTTTCTCGTCGAGCCACGACTCGCAATAGCCAATCCAGAGGCGACGATGCTCATCGGGCTCGACAATTCGAGACGCGAGATCGGCAATTGTGTTGACGCCAATTGTGGGCCCCTCGCGGTGAATGTGCTCGTAAAGCGCCCGCGAGCCTTCGATTTTGTCAATATCGAGGATTTCTGCAAGGACGTGTGTCTCTCCGCGCTCGAATGCCGC
>DSAF01000203.1 GCA_011388305.1 Candidatus Zixiibacteriota bacterium
AGTAAAGAAACTTGAATATGTCGAAAAGCTCGGAATGTGCTTCGAAGCTATCGGCTTGCCGCGCATGTCCGGTCGGATATTCGCGTGGCTCCTTGTTTGCAACCCGCCCGAACAGACCGCCGCGCAGATCGCCGAAGCCCTCGGTGCCAGCAGAAGCTCGCTGAGTATGAATCTGCGCCTTCTGGCGCACTTCAACATGATAGAGGAAGTCGCGTTAAAGGGCGAGCGTTCGTCGTTCTACATTTCGCGCCCCGGCTCGCTTCTCGATGCCATGCAGGCGAAAATCGCCTTCTTCTCGAAGCTCAAAGCCCTACTGCGTGAGGGAATGCACATAATGGAATCCGACCCGCCGGAGCCAATCGACCGCCTCGATGGAGTTTACGATATATATAACTTTATGGAGAACGAACTTGCGCAATCCATTGAGCGATACCGTTTTGAACTTGCGAAGAAAGAAAATAGCCGAAGGAGCGAAGGATGAGATTTTTCCTGATAATCTTGACAATGATATTTTTTGTGGCATTCGTGGGCGCGCAAACACATAGCGCCGAGGACATCATCGCAAAGCAGGACGAGCTATACCGCGCGACAAGCTCCTATGCCGTCATGGAGATGAAAATCGTTACGCCGCACTGGGAGAGAACGCTGGAACTGGAGGCCTGGAGCGAGGGACTTGACAAGACATTCATACTCATAAACTCGCCGCCAAGAGAGCGCGGCACTGCGACGCTCCGCATAGATAATGAGATGTGGAACTACCTCCCGAAGACCGATAAAGTAATGAAAATCCCGCCCTCAATGATGATGGGCTCGTGGATGGGCTCGGATTTCACTAACGACGATCTTGTCAAGCAAACGACTCTCCAAGAAGACTATGACTATCGAATCGTCGAGCTGGATGGGGGCGTTGAAGGTGAGGTATATCTCGAGCTTGTGCCTAAGGAAGACACGCCCTCGGTCTGGGGCAAAATTGTCATCGCCGTGCGCGAGGAGGACTACCTGCCCGTGTGGCAGAAATTCTATGACGAGCGAGGTAAGCTCATGCGCGTCATGAACTTCAGGGAAATTAAAACTATCGGCGGACGCGTGCTTCCAACGGTGATGGAGCTTATCCCGCAGACTGATGACGGCCAATATACCATCGTGAGATACATCGAGGGCGAGTTCGACATCGATCTGCCCTCGGAAATATTCACACTGCGCAACCTCCAGCGGCGGAGGTAGGTAGAGTTGAGAGTGTTTTGGTAATAGGAAAGGCCGTAGGGGTTTGACGGTGACCCCAGATAACACTTCGGGTGCTCGCCAGAATACAAAAAAACACGCCCTTCAAGGCGCGGACAACGAATTGAGCGACTATGTTGATAAAACTTGCATTCAGAAACATTCTCCGGCAAAAACGGCGGAGTATCCTCACCATCGCGACAATCTCTGCGGGCTTCGCATTTGGGTCGATTTCCATTGGCATTCAAACCGGCAGTTTCAACCAAATGATAGACACTTTCACTCGAGCCTATCTCGGCCACATTCAGATTCACAATGAGGGATATCTCGAAGAGCCGACGCTATATAATGTAATACGCGGCTACGAAATTATAGGCGACGAATTGGACGGTTTCGATTTCATCGAGGGCTGGGCACCGAGGCTATATTTCGCAGGACTTGTCTCGGTGGACGAAAAGAGCGACGCTGTGAGCATCGTCGGTATCGACCCGAAGCTCGAGAACCAAACCACACACTTCGACGGCAAAATAGTCGAGGGGACAACTTTCTCTTCTGCGCCTAACGAGGTCATCCTCGGCAAAGGCCTGATGGATGCGCTCGATGCGAAAATTGGCGACGAGCTTGTCCTCGTGGTCCAATCCGCCGATGGCTCGATGGGCAACGACCTATACCGCATCGTCGGCAAGGTCGATGTCGGCAATGAGGCCTCTAACCGCATGTCTGTCTATATGCAACTCGATGAAGCACAAGAGATTATGGTCATGAATGGCCAAATTCACGAAATCGCTATAATAATCGGAAAAATAAGTAGGCTCAATAGGTATTACGAGATAATTTCGGCAAAACTCCAAGGCACGGGCATTTCCCTGGTCACCTGGCGGGCTGTCAACCCAAATTTCGCCGAGATGGTGGACACGAAGAAAGGCGCTTTTTTTATCATCCAGTTCGTGATAATGCTCATTGTCGCGGTCGGCGTGCTGAACACGGTGCTCATGTCCGTGTTAGAGAGGACGCGTGAGTTCGGCGTGCTGAAAGCCCTGGGCACGAGACCTCCGGTGATTTTCCGCCTGATTATCGTCGAGTCCGCTATTATGAGCGTCTTTGGGATGATTTTCGGGAGTATTTTCGGCACTGCGATTAACCTCCCAATGGCGCACTGGGGCATCAAAACGCCCCACTCATACGACATCGGCGGCATCCTATTCGACACGATGAAATCCGAAGTGACAGTCCAGACGCTCACGATGCCAGCGATTATTGTGCTGTTCACGGCCTTATTCGTGAGTATCTTTCCGGCGATTCGCGCCGCCAGAACAGTGCCGGCCAAGTCGTTGAGGTTTCATTAATAGGAGCGTGAGAACTCCGCGCCCGAAAACGAAAACAGCGCGCTTCACGGCGCAAACAAACGAATTGAGTAATCATGATATTCAAGCTCGCATGGCGCAACCTTTTCAGGAACAAACGACGGACGATTATCGCCGGAATCGCTATTGCGATTGGCCTCGGCGCATTAATATTCCTCGATGCCATATACACCGGCGAGGAAGTGCTCCTCCCGCAGATTGCAACATCGACCTTCCTTGGTGAAGCACAAATTACGCACGAGCAATACCGCGTCCGCCAAACAGTCGATCTAACGATACAAGATTTCGACGAGACCTTGGGGATGCTCGCGGAAAACCCTTATGTCGAGGCGTTTACTGCGAGAGCACAGGCATTCGGGACTATCTCATCGGCAAGAGATGTTCGCGGAATCTCGATTTACGGCATTGTCCCCGAGACCGAGCGCAAGATGTCCATTCTCGACGAGGTGATGGTCGAGGGCGAGTATCTCACCGGCGATAACACGCGCGATGCAATCATCGGCACTAAGCTTGCGGAGATACTCGGCGTCAGCCTTGGCGACCGCATTGTTCTGTCCGCCGCACAGGCTATCTCCGGTGACATTGCGCAGGAATTGTTTCGCGTTTCTGGTATTTTCGACTTCGGCGACAGGTCGATGAACTCCGGCACAGTTTTTATCGGGCTTGATGTTGCACAAAGGCTACTCGGTATCGGCGAAACAGCGCACACCATCGTGCTGAAATTTCTGGACACGAATTACAGCAGAGACACGACTACCGCCTTCTGGAGCGACTTCTCCAAGGGCGGCAATGTCGCCGTGAGCTGGGTTCAGATTATGCCGGAGATCGCCACTATCGACGAGATGATGCTTATCGGCAAAATCTCCATGTCGGTTATTCTCATGGGCGTGGTCATTTTCGTGATTCTCAACACGCTTTTCATGGCGTTGTATGAGCGTATGTTTGAGCTTGGCGTTCTGCGGGCTTTGGGAACAAGGCCGATCGGAGTGGCCAAATTGCTGATGTTCGAGGCCGGCGCACTTTCCATTGTCGGTATTGTGTTTGGGGTAACTCTCGGCTTTACAATTACTGCCTTGATGACACACATCGGGTTCGACTTCTCGGGCATGGAGTTCAGCGGCATTGCACTGCGCGAGAAGTTGTATCCGGTAATGAAGCTATATCAATTTATAATATATCCTGTTGGCGTGTTTATATTTACGCTAATTGTCGGCATATATCCAGCTGTTCACGCCGCACGGATAGCCCCATCGAAGGCGATGCGCAAGACAATGTAAGGGGCTTGCTATGTGTAAAGGCAATGGGACGAGCTTGGCTCGTCTGATTGAAAACAAAAACATAGAATAATCCAAGGAGAGAAATGAGCGAGAAAATCATCGTCACCGAGGACGTCAAGAAGACTTATGACGAGAACGGCGTGCCCGTCGAGGCTGTGCGCGGCGTGGATTTAACAATCAAGAGCGGTGAGTTCAGCGCGCTGGTGGGGCCGTCCGGCTCGGGCAAAACGACATTCCTCAATCTCATCTCCGGCCTCGACACGCCCACTGCCGGCAAGATTTGGCTCGACGGAAAGCCGCTATCCGAAATGAGCGGCAGGGAACTCTCCGATTTCCGCAGGGACAATATCGGCTTCATCTTTCAGGCATATAACCTCATCCCCGTGCTGACCGTCGAGGAGAACATCGAATACATCATGCTACTTCAAGGTGTGCCGAAAGAGGAGCGCCAAAGCAGAGTAGCGGAGATTCTTGAAGAAGTCGGGCTTGGCGGCTTCGAGGACAGGCTTCCGCCGAAGCTCTCCGGCGGTCAGCAACAGAGGGTCGCCGTCGCCCGCGCGATGGTAGCCAAGCCGTCGATTATCCTCGCCGACGAGCCAACCGCGAACCTCGACTCGAAAACAAGCGGCGCACTCCTCGACATGATGCACGAGCTAAACCGAAAGACCGGCATGACCTTCCTGTTCTCGACGCACGACCAAATCGTCATCGACAGGGCGGAGCGGGTGATTACGATGCGCGACGGCGTTATCGCCCGCGACGAGGTCAGGTGACGGCGATGAGGCGGCTGAACGGTGTAATATTCGCAATGGCCGTTTTTTCGGCGATGGCCGGGGATTTTTCTTTGGGCGGCTATGTCAAGAATTACACAGCGTTGATTTACCCGCCGAAATTCGAGGCACCGTTTGGAATAACTACGCCGGAGCTTACAGGTGCGGCGAATTATCGATTTAACCTCAAAGCCTCATACTCGCCGGTTGATTGGCTGGGCGTCCGCGCTTCATACGATTTTATTCCGCAATACACCGGCGCGGGGATGAATTTTTTTCAAGCTCAAGAGTTGAACGACTATCGCGTCGCGGACATCCCGTCGCGGATATCGCCGGCGGATTACGAAGGGGAGGGCTTCGCGATAAAGCAAAACCTCGACCGCGCGATGATATCGATGCGTATTTCATTCGCCGACATAGACATAGGCAGGCAGGCGGTGGCATGGGGAAGCGCCCGCACCGTCAATCCGACGGACATTTTGACGCCGTTCTCCTTCGATGCGCTGGACGTGGAGGAGCGCCCCGGAGTTGACGGCCTCCGAGTTCGCGTGCCGCTGGGGATGATGTCCGAGATAGACGCGGGATATTTGCCGGGAAAGGATTTCGAGGCGGAGAACTCGGCGGGATGGGCAAATCTCAAGCTATATGCCCTCGAAACCGATGTGACTCTGGTTCTCGTGGGCATGAGGGAGTTTGCATTTGCGGGCGTCGATATTGCGAGGGCGATTCGCGGCGCAGGGACATGGTTGGAGTTCGGATATTTCGGCTCGCACGAGTTTTTCACCGACGGCAGTGATTCCGACGGCGATGGCTATTTCCGTCTCACGGCCGGCGCGGATTATAGCTTCACCGGCAAACTTTATGGCTTCGCGGAGTATCACTACAGCGGTGCGGGCGAGTGCTCGCCGAGAAACTACGCGGAAAACTACTCCAAGTCGGCATTCCAGCGCGGCGGGGTGTTCCTGAATGCTCAGAACTACATTATCCCCGGCGCGTTTTACCAGTTCACCCCGCTTTTAACAGGAAGCATGAGCCTTATCTACAACATCTGCGACAACTCCGCGCTCATCTCGCCGAGCATAGAGCACAATTTCGCGCAGGATGTCTATATCTCCGCGGGGGCGCATATCGGATTTGGCAAGGGCGGAATCGATTTCCCGCATGTCGAGTCCGAATTCGGAAGCTATCCGAACATGTGGTTCTTGTCGTTCAGGGTCTATTTTTGAAACACCCTAAAACGATAGATGCAACAACGACACACGGAATACAACTTGCAGAATCAGCATGAGCGAAAACCGTTGAACTTCCGAGAAAAATCCGTATTCTCTCAAACCGAAATATAACTTCAAATTAAATCAAATGAGCAATCGCAGACGAACAAAAATAATCGCAACTATCGGCCCCGCGTCATCCGACAGCAAAACGCTCACCCGCCTCATCGAGGCCGGTGCCAACGCATTCCGCCTAAACTTCTCGCACGGCACAGTCGATGAGCACGCCGAGACTATCTCGCTGATACAATCCATCCGGCGCGAACTTCGCGCACCGATAGGAATTCTGCAGGATTTGGGCGGGCAGAAAATCCGGCTCGGGGATTTAAGCGAGACATCGCTCGCGCTCGTGCCCGGCGATAAAATCACCTTCGATTCGACGCTCGAAATCAGCGATGGGCGTCGATTGCCCGTCAATCACGAGGGTTTCGCCGATGATGTCCGCGAGGGGCACGAGCTTTTCCTCGCCGACGGCTCGATTGTCGTGAAAATCCTTCGCGTTGAGCCGCCCGCAGTCGAATGCGAGGTGCTTATCGGCGGGACGCTCACATCGCGCAAGGGCATTAACTATCCCGATGGCACGTTCAATGTTCCGGCGGTGACGCAGAAGGATATCGAACATTTCCGGCTCGGCGTCTCGCTGGGCATTGACTTCGTGTCGCCGTCGTTCGTTCGCTCGGCGGAGGATCTACTGCCGCTTAAAGAAATCGCTAACGAGGTCGATAAACCCATCCCATTCATAGTCAAGATTGAGAAGCACGAGGCTGTCGAGCGCCTCAACGAGATAGTCAACGCATCGGACGGCGTTATTGTGGCGCGTGGCGATTTGGGCGTCGAAGTTCTTCTCGAAAAAGTTCCCGGAATCCAAAAGCACATAATCCACGAGGCGAATTTCCGCGCTAAGCCGGTGATTATCGCCACGCAGATGCTCTCCTCGATGACGCAAAACCTTCGCCCAACGCGCGCCGAGGTCGCCGACATAGCCAACGCCATCCTCGACGGCGCGGATATGCTCATGCTCTCGGAAGAAACCGCAGTCGGCGAACACCCCGTCGAGGCGCTCGAGACCATGGCGCGAATTGCAATCGAGACCGAACGCAACTATCACTTCCTGCGCCGTTTCAAAAAAGAAGAAATTCCGCCGGAAAACGCCGTCGCTATGGCCGTTTCAGGCTCGGCGGCGAGCCTCTCGCAAACACTATCAGCGCCGATAATACTTTGCCCCACGAGTAGCGGATTCACCGCGAAAGTCATATCGTGCTATCGTCCCGAGGCGATGATATTTGCCCTAACCCACCGCGAGGACACATTCAACCGGCTCGGCTCGTTCTGGGGCGTTATTCCAGTCAAAATCACGCAAATCGAGGATTTCGAGGAACTCATCGAGATGTCGCTCGAAACCGCCGCCCGCGACGGGCTTATCGGAAAAGGCGAGCACTATATCGTGACGGCGGGCTTTCCCTTCAACTCAGGCTCATCGACGAATCTCATCAAGGCGGGACGGATGTAGGGGGGCGCTGGCGCGCAGGTTGCTCCCGCAACCTCCGTGCCAGCGCCGGAGTGGGGCGGTTCGGCGAAGTGCCCCTATCCTCGTATCAGCTCATCTCTGAATTTCGCGTGAAAATCCTCGCGGAACTGCGTGAAATTTCCGGCTAAAATGGACAGACGGATCTGGTCGAGCAGAGTTTTATAGTAATGTAATGTATGAATCGTTGCGAGGCGCATCGCGGTGATTTCGCCCACCGAAAATAGGTGCCGAAGGAACGCACGAGAGTAGTTCTGACAGGTGTAACAATCGCATTCCGGGTCGATGGGGGATTCATCTTTGGCAAAATACGCCGCCTTAAGCGAGAGTTTCCCGCGCGAAGTGAAAACCGTAGCTTTACGGGCGTTGCGTGTGGGAAGCACGCAATCGAACATATCGACTCCGCGAGCCACCGCCTCGACAATGTCCGCCGGAGTGCCTACGCCCATGAGGTATCGCGGCCGTTCGTGCGACAACTCTGGGATGCAAGCATCAATCGCCGGCCACATCAGCGATTTTGGCTCGCCAACGGAAAGCCCTCCGATAGCATATCCGGGGAAGCCGATTTCCACGGTCTTCCCCGCCGAAAACTTGCGAAGTTCCGCATCCACGCCGCCCTGCACGATGCCGAATAGCGCCGGCGAAGATTCCGCGCTGTTGTCGGCTTCGGCTCGGCGAAGCCATTCATCCTTGCATCGGCGCGCCCAATTGAGCGTCAGCTCCACAGAGCGAGCGATGTCGCTGGATGTCGATGGATACCCGAGGCACTCATCAAACGCCATGAAAATATCGGGGCGCATGCGATATTGCACCTCTGTTGCGCGTTCGGGCGAGAAGAAGTGATAGCTCCCATCGAGGTGGCTCTGGAATCGAACGCCCTCTTCCGTGACCTTTGTCAAATCTGTCATCGAAAATATCTGAAAGCCGCCGCTATCTGTAAGTATAGCGCGGTTCCAGCCGGTGAAGTTATGCAGGCCGCCTGCCTCCTCGATAAGCTCGACCCCCGGCCGTAAAAATAAGTGATACATGTTGTTAAGGATTATCCTGTAATCCTCAGCTGTGAGGTCGCGCGTTTCGAGGGTTTTCACCGTGCCGCGCGTGCCAACCGGCATAAATACCGGTGTGGGGATTTCGGCGTGTGCAGTCTTCAGAGTTCCCGCACGGGCAGTGTCGTCAGTTCTGTTAATTTCGAAAAACATGCTACAATTTGCGGATTTTCCGATAGCTTCGCAAGCAAATTATATCGCCCTCGACAGTGTCATTGTTTCGAAATTGGACTTTAGAAGTGTGCATCTTCTCTAAGGGATTTAGAAAGCGCCATAATGG
>DSAF01000078.1 GCA_011388305.1 Candidatus Zixiibacteriota bacterium
GAATATCTCGCCGGTTCAGACGGACTCTTCTTCGAGCCAGAGCCGGGGGCGACCGGCAATTTCTGGAACTCCCCCGCCATTGCGGACATCGATGGCGACGGCAGGATGGAGCTGGTTTTCGGAGGCACGAAAGACTCGCTGGGACAGGGCACGCTGTGGGTGCTCAAAGACGACGGGACTGTCGCGCCGGGATGGCCCCTTCGGGTTCCGCTGGCGGATTTTTCCGGGTGCAATGTTGTCATCGCTAATTTCGATTCCGACACAACAACGCTGGAGATTCTCGCGGCATCGAGGCTTCATGGTGTTTATCTCATCTCCCACGACGGCGAAGTGCTCCCCGGTTGGCCGATTAGCGGGTATTATTTTTGGGAATACGGTTCTTACTGCGCCGCCGCCGATTTCGACGGTGACGGCATTTGCGAGGCGATTATCGCCGGCTCATACAACTTAGGCATTCACCGCGCCGACGGCACACCGCTTCCCGGATGGCCGCTTTCGCTCGGAAGTTCCACCGAATATCCGGGCAATCCCACTATCGGGGACATCAGCGGCGATGGCAATTGGGATCTTGTCTATACCCTTAAAGACAAGATATACGCCTTCGACATTCACGCGAACCCGATTCCCGGCTTCCCATTGGTGGCGAAAGATTTGCTCTATGGCGCCCCCACGCTGGGCGACATAGACGGCGACGGCGAAATAGAGATAGCCATCGGTTGCTTCGCCTCGTTAGTCTATATCTGGAAGACCGGCGCACCTAACTCGTCGCGAGCCATCGCGTGGCCTACAATGAAGGGCAATTTCGCAAGAACCGGCAAATACGGCGACCATTGGCGCGCCTCCTCCATCGCCGAGGTAGAGCTTCCGCAAACGCTGAAAGTGTCGGTATATCCCAATCCGTTCAACTCGGCGGTGAACATAAACGTTGAGAGTGGAGAACTGCAAGTGGAGAGTGTCGAGATATTCGACATCGCCGGACGGAGAGTTGCAGAGCTTGATATTTCAGCAACGAGCGGGAAAGGCCGGACAACTCGCGAAATCGATACGGACGCCAAAAAGCAAGTCGTCTGGACACCGGGCGACTCGTTGCCATCAGGAATTTATCTTGTAAGGATAGTCTCCGATGGCAAAACGATAGCCGCTAAAAAAGCGGTTCTGCTTCGTTAATTCGCCATGTTCTCCCGATGCCGCTGGAATGCTATTAAGATAATTTTCGTTGACTGAAACACTTTGCGTTGATAAGATGTGCGATATGGATAATTCGACAAAAAAAAGAAATCTCAAAATAATAATCGCCGTGACGATCTTCGTAGTCGCTTTTTCTATTGGCTTCATTCGAGGATTTCGAGCCGGTGAGCCGAAAGCAATCACCGAAAGCCGGACGCGGGTTATGTTCGACACGGTTGTGCGCATCACAATCGAGGGACATCCCGATTTGGACTATCCTCGTATTTTCAAGGAGATTTGGGACGAGTTGTCTGTTTGGGAAGAAGAGCTTAACCTTTATGACAGTTCGTCCGCGCTGAATATCGCCAACCAAGCCGATAGTTCGACAGTTCTGCCGGCGAGGCTCGGCCGCGCGGTCGGTCAAGGGCTTGCTTCGATAGTTCCGACCGGCGGCACCTTTGATATCAGAATCGGCGAGATGACTGCGCTGTGGGATTTCGCCGGCGAGGGGCGCGTGCCATCGAGGAGGGAAATTACGGCGGCGTTCGAGAGAATGCACAGGCCGATAAGGATGCGCGGCGACACCCTCGAGAAGGAGTTTGACGAGCCGCGGCTCGATTTGGGCGGAATCGCCAAGGGCTTGGCTTGCGACGCAGTTTTCGAAATCCTCGACACTATCGAGGGAATCGACCGCTTCATAGTGGATTTAGGCGGCAATATCCGCGCGAAGTCCTCCACTGGCAAGTCTTTCAATATCGGCGTCCAAAGCCCGATTTCGGCTGATTCCGTAGTCGGGAAATTTATCCTCGAATCCGGCAGAGCATGCGCCACGGCGGGTGATTATCAGCGATATTTCGTTATCGACGACGTCAAATATCACCATATTCTCGATCCAAAGACGGGAATGCCCTCGCGCAAGTGCTCCGGCGTCACAGTGGTTGCGCCAGACGGTGCAACTGCGGACATCGTCTCTACTGCCCTTTTCGTAATGGGGCCGGAGGACGGCATGGCATATCTCGACTTGAATAGCGAAATTAAGGCAGTTTTCCTCGACTCGACGGGCACGATTATTGCGGGGGATTTGGAAGTATCGCCTCTACTCGACGGCGAGAAGTAATTTGCCGTCTGGACGAACTTTGGCATGAACCCGAATGCGGGGCGAGGCACGATATAACATGGCAAATATGCACGGAGGAAGCATGAAGAAAGCAATGCTTTTATCTATAATAGTTTTGGGGACGGCAATTATCGCCGGTGGCATCGAGGATGTTCGCCCCTTTGTGGATGAAGCGCTCGTCTCGATGAAGATGCGCGAGATTGACCTCTCGGTGCAGTCCATGATTTCCGGGCCTTTCAGGCTCTCGCTTGTGGATTCCTGCATGAACCGCCCCCTCGATATACCGGCTATCCTCGACACGATGGGAATGCGCTTGACCGATCCCGCTGAAGATCCAAATAAAACACTCGAGAGGGCTATCGCCCTCGGCGATCTTGAGATTCACAAGCCCGTGATAAAATCGCCCGCCAAAGAATACCCATGGAAAGCCCAACGTGAGATTCCGGTTCGCCTTAGAGAGGCGATGGACATTATATTCGCGGCTTATGAACAGAGCGCCGTGGAATTTGAGGCGGCATTCGCCAATGTCGATAGCTTTCAAATGGACACGATTCGCACTTGGGGACTTAACTACCTCGCCCGCGATGCCGGCGCGAGACTATATGCCGAGCGCGGCGATGCCTCCATCGAGGATTACGACAAAGCCGAGCTTGAAGCTGAAATACTTACAGACAGGCTCTTTGGCATCGCCACAAAAGTTGACAGACAGAGAATCGCCAACGCATCGGTGATTATTTTGAAGGCCTCGCTCACCGCTCGCGAGAAGCTCGAGGGACTGACCGCGAAGACGGCCATTTCCACGGACATACCCGATAGTATAGCCAGCGGAGATATTATCTATTGGTGCGAAACGGACTTCGGCCTCGTAATTATCGGCGGGACGGGGAGAACGATTTACAAAAAGCGCACCGCTCTAATTATCGATTTGGGTGGCGACGATATTTACCTGAATTCCGCCGGAGGCGCCAACTCCAAAACGCCGTTCGCAGTTTGCCTCGATTTGGGCGGCAACGACCTCTACCACTCGAAAGAACCGTTCGCGTTCGGGAGCGGCGGCTTGGGTGTAGGAGTTCTTATAGACGACGCAGGCAACGATATTTACAACACCGGAAACTATGGCATTGCAGTAGGGGCTTTCGGCACGGGCGTTCTCATTGATAAAGCCGGCGACGATAGATATCAAGGCGGGCTTTTCACGCAGGGCGCGGGTTTTATCGGCTTTGGCTTGCTGATTGACCGCGCCGGCAACGACTCATATCAAGCACGGATGTTTGCGCAGGGCTTTGGCTATGTCGGGGGTATCGGCTTTTTGGTCGATTCCGGCGGCGATGATATCTATGTTGCGCAGGGCGCCCACAATGAGAAGTTCTCATACGCAGGACACAATATCTCGATGGCACAAGGCTTCGGCTACGGCAACCGCCCCGACTGGTCTGGAGGAATAGGCCTTCTTCTGGATAGAGTTGGCGACGACGCCTATATCGCGGATATCTTCGCGCAGGGGTCGAGCTATTGGCTTGCTCTCGGTGGCCTCTGGGACGGCGGCGGCAATGATGTATATCGCGGATACCAGTATTGTCAAGGGACGGCGACGCATCTCAGCGCCGGAATTCTATTCGACAAGGAAGGCGACGATTCATACTCTTCTCACGGCGTTTCGCAGGGCTTCGGCCACGACAACGCCGTTGGATACTTGCTCGACCTCGAAGGCAACGATAATTACATCTCCCACGACATGTCGCGCGGAGCAGGGAATTTGCACGGTGTAGGCATTTTTATTGACTATGCCGGCAACGATTCGTATGTCAGCAAAAGGAATTACGACACGGCAGGGTATGGCACTTGGCGCAAAGACTTTTCCGGCATCGGTATCAAGCTTGACTGCCACGGTTCGGACAATTACAGCGGTATGGGCGAAAACTCTTCGTGGTGGAGTCCGAGCAAATTTCGCATTGGAATTAACTTCCCGGCGGAAAATAAGCGGAATGCAGAATGAATCGCACGCAACTCGCTATTAATCAAACAACAATGATGAATAGATATTAGTGATGTTTGCCTTGAGAGCATCCAATGAAAAAGTCTCTCTGACTCGCTTTCTGGCTGACTCCCCCATTTTTTTTCGAAGAGATTCATCACTGGCTAACTTTGCAATTGCATCAGCAAGTTTAGAAACATAATCATCGAAATTATCAACCGGTATTTTAATTCCACAGTCGTCCGTCACACTAAATTTCGGGCCGCCATAGTCGGATGTAATGATTGGCAACCCTGATGCCATCGCCTCCAGAATAGCATTCCCTCCTGGTTCTCTTATTGTCGGCAAGCAATAAATGTCGGCTTTACATAAAGCTTCTATGACTTGCATTTTCGGGACGGCTCCGTGTAGATGCACAACCTCTCGGAGTCCGTAATCTGATAGTTTCGACTCAACCTTGCTCCTTTTTGGGCCATCGCCAAAAATATCGACTTGTAATCTGTTATTTAAGCCGTGATACCTTTCGAGTGCAATTCTAACCGCTTCGACTAATAATTCAACGCCCTTTACAGACGCAAGCCTTCCAGAAAAAACGATTCTTATAATCTCTGCATGGGAATGAACCCTCACAGATTTTTCACAGATTTTAAATTCATCCATATTCACTAAGGTGTCGAAATGAACGATAGTCTTACTATGGAAATTTCGTGGCAAATAGTCGATCAAATACTCTGTTCCAACGATAATTTTTTTCGCGTTTCGCAGATAGGCTTTATAATTGGGGTTGAGTTTGAGTAATGTGTAAAAACTGTGGCGAAGTATGTCACCTATTCTTTCTTTGCATGAGAAAAGATTGCCGAACCCTCTCGGCGTGCTAAGCCCTCCGCCAAGCGGGCCGATAATATATGGGAAAGATTGTTTTTTATAAAGAGTGTTGTAGGAGTGCAAGCCGGCCGGGGTTAGGAAATGGACGAGCTCAATTTCACCGGTGTTAAGCATTCTGTAGAATTCTTCTTCAATTTTATCAATAAACAGCCTGTTAATTCTGTCATATCGACGGAACTTCTCGAACGATTTTTCCCTAGTCGGATTAGGATGAGCAAAAAGAAACCGAATATTATTAGGATAACCGAATTGTTCGATGGCCTTTCGATGTTTACTATGCACAAAGACATCCACTTCGAAATGCTCTGCAAGAGCTAGAAGCCAGTTGTGGGCCTTCCCGGCTTCCGAGCCTAAGTTTGGGTTAACATCTATCGATACAAGAAGAATTCTTCGCATTTTTCTATATTCTGTATTAATTGCTTTCAACAATAAGTGTGATTGAGACAGTTAGCAAGCAAAATTCGGGAATTTTTTTAAGCCCTTTCGAGAGTTATCACCTTGATTTATTCGCCGGACGGCGTATAATGGTATTCTTTTTGCGGGTTTGAAGTTTTGATGTTGAGTTTTTTAAACAGCGTTTTTCTGCCGGCCCTCGCGGCCGTTGCTCTGCCGATATTAATTCATCTCCTCACACGCAGGCGGCTGGTCGAGCGCAAATGGCCGTCCATCCGCTTTCTTGAGGAAATTCAGAAGCGGCGGATGCGCAAGTTCAAGCTCAAGCAATTGCTCCTTCTGGCTCTGCGCGTTCTGATACTCCTTTTCGTGATTTCGGCCTTCGCGCGGCCGACAATCCGCACCGAACGCTCTGCATTGGTCGGAACACATGAGCGGACGAGCGTGGCAATTCTTATCGACAACTCCTACTCGATGGGTCAGGAATCTGCGGGGATTGATCTCTTCACGCAGGCACGTCAGGCCGCCGAGGATATTCTCGAACTTCTAAGCGACGGCGACGAGGTCGCTATAGTGCCATTCAATTCATCGCCAATGCCAGCATCTCGCGAACCATTCAAGGCACTCTCGGCCGCGCGGGAGGTCATCGATACCCTAAAGATTTCCAGCGGGACTACGGATGTTTGGGGCGCTATTGCCAAGGGCATCGATATTCTCTCGACGAGCAAACTTCCTAACCGCGAAATATATCTCCTCACAGACGACAAAGATCATGGCTGGCAACGCGCCGGCGACCTCGTTCTTCCCGAGGGCGTTAAAATCTATTGCTTAATTTTCTCCCCTGATGACGAGCGCAATATCGGGATCTCGGATATTCAATTCCCGCGGACACTTCTGCAGAAGCGTGTGCCTTTCAATCTCTTACCGGAGATTATGAGCTTCGCGCCCGGCGGGGTGAGCGACTTTGTCGTCGATTTGTATCTCGATGATGTTCGCGTCGCACAGCGTTCTATCGACCTCGCGCCGGGGGATTTAGCCACTTTGGAATTTCGCTCGCAGGTCGATGAGGGGGGCTTTCACTACGGCGAATTCCGAACCGAGGGCGACGCCCTGCCAGCGGATAACTCGCGCTGGTTTTCGTTCAAGATTCCGGAGCTAATCCGCGTCCTGATTGTTGGCGGCACCGAAACAAGGTTCATCGCAAACGCTCTCTCCCCTTCCGGCGACGATTTCTTCGATGTCAAGAGGATTTCATACGCGCAACTCGGCGCGGAGCTTCTGTCGTCTTGGGATGTAGTGATTTTGTCCGACCCGCCGGAGCTTGCGGCAAATTTGGCCGCTTCGATAAACGGGTTTATCTCGCGCGGGGGCGGACTGGCGCTTCTTCTGGGCGGATCGCCGGATCCATCGAGGACTTGGAAGTCGCTTTTCGGCGAGGATACCGGAATGTCAGTTGTGGCGAGCATTGGAGATTCTGTTGGTTCGGCAAGATTCAAGATAGGCAATGCCGATTTCGATCACCCAATTTTCACTCCCTTCGCCGATGAAGGCCTCCCTGATGTCGATTTCCGGCGCGTTGCGGCGATTATCGACGCGGAACTAATCTCGCTTTATCTCACTAATAATGTTCCGCTCATTGCAGAACGTGAGGTCGGCGAGGGGAAGCTGGCGGTATGCGCTTTCTCTGCGAGTTTGCAATTCGGAGAATTGCCTACCAGCGGCTTCTTTGTCCCCCTAATGCATCGACTGGCGCAATATCTCGCGTCGGATGTCTCGGAATTCGACCGCGGATACACCGTGGGCGACGATGTTGTGAGGATTATCGAAACTGTCGGTGCCGGAGCGCTCACGCTCGAGCGTCCGGACGGATCGAGAACTTTCATTGCCCCGAGGTTCTCCGGCGGGCGGACGATTTTGCCCGTCGGACGCGTTTCAACTCCCGGAATTTACAGTGTCTTGAACAACGAAGAGCTGGTAGATGTTTTCGCCGTCAACGTGGATGTTCGCGAGAGCGACCCCGAAAAACTTGATAAAAGGGCAATCGAGCGCGCGGTTGATGTTCACTGGCTTCACCCCGACCGCGACATTTCGCAGGAGATACTTTCCGCGCGCCATGGCCGAGAGCTTCACCATATCTTTCTCGTTATAGCGTTTTTCCTCATGCTCGCAGAACTCGCACTTGGCGCTACATGGCGTAAGCCGCGGAACTTGTCGGCACAAATCAAGGATAAAGAGGTTTTGTAGCGTTCTCTGCCGCAATTCCCCACTCCATTCCGCGCTGGCACGGGGGTTGCGATGGCAACCCGCGCGCCAGCGCCCCATCGGCAATCAATCGTTGCTTTTTCGCTGAATCTCCTCACCCTTCCACATTGCGGCCGCCGATGCCCATTGCGATGCGATTTCGCTCTCGCCCATTGCGCTGAAAAACTCGGCGAGTTCGAGGGCTATTTCGGCGGCGATTCTTGCTTCGCCGAGCGCGGCTGATGCTCGATATGTGTAAAGCATATAACTGAGATATCTATCTACATCGCCTTCCTCACGCGCATGCCTCGCCAATCCTCTTCGCTCGTGCATCATTCTGTTAATTTGGTTGACAATTGCTTTTGCGTCATCGATTATTTCACGCATGTGAGCGGGGATAGGCTCATCGCCAAAATCGAGGCCGAGTTGGAATATGCTCGCCACATAATTGAGCGAGGTGTCCGGCCTGTCGAACATGTAGCATTTCGCACCTATTAGAAGGGCGTCAGAAAAAGGAAATATGTCCCCGCGCGAGTTATGTAGGCTCTCTGCCCATTGGAGGAATTCGGCCCCTGCTTCTTTGGCTAAAAACAAGTGCTCTTCTTCGCCGGCAATGAACATATTGATGTGAAAGAGCGCGAGATGCTTATGCCCCTGCGCACGAAAAACGTCGTTTTTTCGGGAGATGCCAAGCTCAATCATCCATCGATAAAGCTCATCAACACAGGCAGAATTTCCGCATATACTTGCCGCAATTTCAACATGAGATATTGCGCTCTGAAGCTCGCCTCTTCGTAAAGCTTCCTCTGCGGAGTTTTTATTTTGAATTAGAAGTGAATTTGGACGAGTGCTTACACATGAGATAGTTAGACCAAAAATTATTGTAATAAGTAAAATGACTCTATCAGAATGCATTTTTAAGGCTCCATATTTTATGATAACATATTATC
>DSAF01000084.1 GCA_011388305.1 Candidatus Zixiibacteriota bacterium
CCCTCCCGAACGTATAATCACGAATTGACGGGGAGGGTTCGCCCTCCCCGTCAGGTCATTTTATCAGCACAAGTTTGCGCTCGACGGCCTCGCCGTTCGCGCGGAGGCGCGCAAAATATGTGCCGCTCGGGAGGTCGCCGGCATCCCATAGGAGGGTGTGCGCACCGGCCTTGCGGTGGCCGGTCTCGGCGAAAACGCGCTCGCCGCGGATGTTGTAAATCGTAATCTCGATGTCGCCATCGGCGGGAACGAAATATGCGAACGATGTGACGGCGTTGAAGGGGTTCGGGAAGTTCTGGCCGAGCGTGAGGCTCTGCGGCCTGGCGATGTTCTCGTCAACTGCCACCGGCGCGTCGTTCCAATCGACAGACCAATCGAACAGCACTGGCGCAGGATGTCCCTCGCGGAAATAGAGCGTCGCCCGCAGGCGCACAGAGTCTGCAGTGCCGAGCGTGCGTATGTCGAACGCGCCGGAGTCCGTAGGCGCGATGCCCGAGACGAAGTTCGTCCAGCCGCCGCCGCTCTTATATTGGACGGTGATTTTCAGGGAGTCTCCGGCGTTCTGCGTCCATCGCGCCCATCCCCAGCTGGTTGCTCCCGATGGATGCCAGTTGAACGCCACCGGTTGCCCCACGACTACGCCGCTGTCGGCGGTGCCTGCGGTCGTAAGCTCGAAATCGTCGGCATAGACCGTGCCCTGCGCCGCATTGCCGAGGAGCTTCGTGCCAATAGCGAGCATGTTCACCTGACTAAGCCCCGCCGTGCCGAAAGTTCCGGCGGACACGCCATCGATGAAAAGCTCGCTGACGCCGGCGTCGAGGTCGAAGTGGACTTCATAGTAATGCCAAAGCGAATCCATCGATGTATGAATACTATGGCCGGAGCCGTCCCAGAATTTCAGGGTGTCGGCTTTGGCATAAACCACCATGCCAATTGGGAATGAGCTTGTGTATGCCGTGCCGTTATGCAGTCCGAGGAACTCGCCCTTGTCCTCGATTCCCGGGTTGAAAATCTTCGCCCAAACTTTGGCCACGCCTTGGTTGATTCCATCGAAAGTGCGCCACGCACCGGCGTAATTCGATGTATTGCGGTCGTTTACGCGGAGACAGTATTCGCCGGAGACTTGCCGCCTATTTTCTAATGTCACTGCGACATTCGTCCCCGATGCGTATGTATTCCATATTGTCCAAGCCGCCGAGGTATCAGGTTCATATTCCATGTCGTCGAAGAAGATGAGATGGCTTTCTTGAATTGTCACGCGGTCATCGGCGATAGTCACACCGTCGGAGAAGTCATCGAAGAACTGCGCGTCGGTTGTTTGATGCCAGTCGAACTGGGGGAGCGAAGAGTTGATTGTCAATGAACGCGCGGCTGACCATGCGCCGTTGGAGAATTCGTCCTTCGCGCGGACGCGCCACCAGTATGTGCCGCCCTCGGAGAGTAGCGGCTCGCCCTGACTTCCCACGCGATAGTTGCAGTTTCCAATCATGCGCGGGACATCCGGCCCGAAGCCTAATGGGTTATCATCGCTGGAAATCGTCGTTGGCGATGAGAAGTTCGGGTCGGTATCCCACTGGACATCGAAGTGAAGCGGGTCGCCGTCGGGGTCGCTCGGGACTTCCCATGAGAGCAGAACGCCGCCGACGGTCATTCTCGCGTAATCGAAGGGCGCAATCAGTTCGACTCGTTCGGGGGGATAGTTTATTTCGCCGAGCGCGGTGAGGATGAATTTGTGCTTTTTGCCCGTGCTGAATGTAATCTCGAACGGCATGAAAGTGCTGTCCATCACTGTCGGGGAGATGGTGACGGTGAAGGGCGAGGCCGCCGTGGCGACTGCGCCGCCGGAGATGTTGCCGAAAGACACCGGGCCGCCGGAGATGCTCACGCGAGAGTCTATGCTCGAGAGCGTCGCGGTGACAGAGGATGCTGTTCCGCTCCCGAGATTTCTGCAACGGATGTATAAATCGACCGGAGTGCCCGTGCCGATATACTTGCCAAGCTCGTTCCCCCAATATGCGAGCTTCACCGAGGGTAGCGACGACGCGCCACTTATGAATTCGCCCCAAAGATTACACTGTGCGATGTCCAAATTATGCCATATACTCGATGGGCTACTCGTGGGCATATATGCCATAGAGCCATAGGAGTTAGAGTAGTTCCTCTGGAAATTTCTCACAAGCGGTTTCTCGTGAACTCGCGTAGGATAGCCGAGCGAGGCCTTGAACGCCTGCGCCGCAAGGTCAACCGAGCTTCCCGCGCCGCCGATGTTGCGCGAGTCAACTTTGTCGGCAAAATCATATAAATCGCGCATTCCGCTTTCGAAATGACGCGCGTTAGAAATCGACCAATTTACATCAGTCTGCGATTTGCCTCCGGCAAGTATAAGTTCACGGGCAAAGTCGTTCAGCGCCATCTGATAGTCAACATGGCTGTGGTCGAGCCGAAGGCCGGAGAGGGTAATATTCGATGAAGAGCCATAACCTGCTCCATATCGATCGATTATGTGGTTAATCAGCGTTTCCTCGTGCATCAGAGGGTCGGCGATGAGCCATTGGAGGAAGTCGTAATTGTATCCCTCTGCGGGGATGTTCGCCTCCGAGTGGACGAGATAGTCGGCGTATCCCATAGTCTCGTATTGTGCCTCGATAACGCCCATGATGCAAGCATCGAAGCAGAGGATGTTGATGCTTCTGCCGAGATGGTCGCGAATCTGCCCCATCATGTTGCGGAACTCGCCGTTGGCGAACTCGATGCCCGAGTCGCCGTGAGAATCATCCCAAACGATGGCCTTGAAAGGATGTGTATTCGGCCCCGGCCTTTGCCAGCCGCCGCCGTGATTCCAGATAACGAGCATGTAGCGGTTGGCGGGGTAGTTGTCGATAGCCCAAGTCGCGAAATCGCGGAGGACGTTTGGGTCGGCGGAGTTGAGATGGCCAAGGTCAGATATGAAGCCTGCATTGATTCTGTTGTCCGAGGTGTTCCCCGCCTGAATGTAGTATCGCCGGACTGTTGACCATCCGTTGCCGAGATGATCGTTATACCCATTATACCAATAATTGTTCAGGCCGTCGATTTGGCAGAGTATCGCGACATCATCTGTAGAGCCGGCGGACTCCATCTCATCGACATCGCCGTTGATGTATGTCGTGAGATTATTGTCTGCGCCGATATAGACCATCACGGTCCACTCTCGGGCGAGTCCGGCAATCGATATAAGGCAAATCGCAATTAGGGCGGCGAAGAGGGTGAGGCGGCGAGTCATATTGTCTCCTTATGCGTAAAACTAAATAATCTCTCGCTAATGCTCCGAATCAACCTCACTTATAAAAAGCACTTTATCTTGCTGATATTATGAATTTTTGTCCACCTATTCAATAAAAAAATGAAAAAATTGTGGGTGGGTAAAGGTTCATGATAACCAACTTGAAACGGGAGCAAGGAGATGGATGCCATTTCCCTTTTAATGAACCTCCCCTTTCTGCTTGACTCTCGAGGGGGAAGGCTTATTTTATTCCCATGAAAATTTTGTCCGAATGGAGAAGCTCGTGAGTCATCAGAAAATCGTGGTGCTGGATTTTGGGTCGCAATATACGCAACTCATCGCGCGGAGAGTGCGCGAAATCGGCGTGTTCAGCGAAATTCAGCCGTTCGATGCGCCGGTCGAGTCGTTCGCCGACGGCTCGCTCATCGGCATAATCCTCTCCGGCGGCCCGGCCAGCGTCCTCGAAGACGGCGCGCCGATGATAGGGCACGATGTGTTCGAGCTGGGGGTGCCGGTTCTGGGGCTTTGCTATGGCATGCAACTTATCGCTAAACTCTCCGGCGGGCGAATCGAGCGTTCGCGGACGCGCGAATATGGGCGTGCTATCGTCACGGTGAACTCCGAAAACCCCTTGTTCATGGAGATTCCGGAGAAATCCACGGTATGGATGAGCCACGGCGACCATGTCGGTGCCTTGCCGGATGGTTTCGAACAAATCGCCGAGACGGAGACGCTTCCAATCGCGGGAATCGCCGACATGTCGAGGCGAATATTCGCCCTGCAGTTTCACCCGGAGGTCAACCACACCCAGCACGGCGTGCAGATTCTCAAGAACTTCGCATATAACATCTGCGGGGCGCGCGGCGACTGGAACATCGAGTCATTCATCGACGGCCAAATCGCCGACATCCGCGCGCGGGTGGGCGATGGCGAGAGCGTGGTGCTGGGATACTCCGGCGGAGTGGACAGCACCGTGACGGCGGCGCTACTCGACAGGGCGCTCGGGCAGAACTTCTACCCCGTCTTCGTCGATAACGGCCTTATGCGGCTATACGAGGCCGAACAGGTCGCCGAAGATTTCGCCGAACACTTCACACACGAGCTTATCTCCGTCGATGCGACGGACGAGTTCCTCGGCGCGCTTGATGGCGTGACGGACCCCGAGCGCAAGCGCAAGATTATCGGCGCGAAGTTCATCGATGTCTTCACCGACACGGTTTCGCACATCCCAAATGTTAAATTTCTCGCGCAGGGGACGCTCTATCCCGATGTCATCGAGTCGGTTAGCACGAAAGGGCCGAGCGTCACGATAAAGTCTCACCACAATGTCGGCGGCCTTCCCGAAAAACTCGATTTCGAACTAATCGAGCCGCTTCGCTGGCTCTTCAAAGACGAAGTCCGTGCGCTGGGGGAAGCTCTCGGGCTTCCCAGATACATGCTTTGGCGGCATCCGTTCCCCGGGCCGGGGCTGGCTGTGAGGATTCTCGGAGAAATCACGCGCGAGAGGCTCGATGTTCTCCGCAAAGCGGACGACATATTTATCCGGAGCCTCAAGGATAGCGGCGAGTATGACAACGTTTGGCAGGCGTTCGCGGTGCTATTGCCCGTGCAGACAGTCGGCGTTATGGGCGACGAGCGGACTTACGAGAATGTCATTGCCCTCCGCGCCGTGGACAGCAAAGACGCCATGACTGCCGATTGGTCGAGGCTTCCTTTGGAGCTGTTGGCGAGAGTCAGCTCGAAAATAATCAACGAGGTTGCGGGGATAAACCGCGTCTGCTACGACATTTCCAGCAAGCCGCCCGCGACGATTGAGTGGGAATAACACATGACAAAGAGGCGAACATGAAAAAGATATTCACTGCATTAACTCTGCTACTGATTGCCTGCGCGGTGACCTTTGCGCAACCATCTGCCGAGAAAATAATCGTCACTTCCGACCGCGGAAGTTGCCCGTTGGTGCTCGACGGGGCTTCGCTGAATGTCCGCGATTTGCTCAACAACATCGAGAGCAGACTTCGCCATTTGCAACTTCTCACTTTGGAGAAACCCGAACTGCGAAGAGAGCTTCAGCCGGTAATTTCGGAGCTTGCGGCGCTGGTGGCGCTTTTTCCGCAGGAGGTGCAACTTGTGCCTGTCGATGTCACCATAGTGAAAGCCGTCGATAACTACACCTTTGATTTCATCATAGTCAAGCTCGCCGAGACCGACGATGCCGGAAGACTGCAGTTTCTCCGCAGTGCCGGCATTGAGGAGTTTTACAGCATGAAACAAATCGGCGAGATAGTCGAGCTTTTCGAGACGACGCAGAACAAGTTCGAGGCCGTGCGAATTCTGAGGTCGAACATCATCGACCCGGAGAACGCATGGACTGTCCGCGACAAGTTCCGCTCGGAGGAGGACGGCGACCGTTGCGTGCAGATAATCTTCTCTTGGGATGATTGACGGAGGCCGTTTTGTTGGACAAGGGTTGCGTTTGAGAGGGAATGCCAGCCAGAAGGCGTGGCGATAATCCCAATTCTTCCCTTCTAACCTTTTCTCTCGCACAACTTGTTTAGCTCGAGGACGATGAGCAGGGCGAGCTTTTCAATTGAGTCGATAGCAAGCTCGACCACCGGTTCTCCAACACGCGGGCGAACATACTTGAACCCGCGCTGTGTTATAGTAATCCCCGCGTCCTCGGACACTTCCTTGACTTCGTCTTCAATAATGTAGTATATCTCGATGGGCTTTTTGTAAAAATCCGTGTCGATGGTCGGGCCTTTGCCGGAGAGCATTATCGCAATGGTAGGCTCGGATGGCAGGGGGATATTTTTTATCATTCCGGCATATGTCGTGAGGCCGACAAGCGGCGTCTCGGGCGGGTTCTTGACGATGTGCGCGTAATAATTTTTCTCGCGGATGATGTTATCAACGCTCGGCGACTTGCTATATTTCGCCACGAGAAGCACGAGCTTCTCCACCATGCGCACATAAATCAACGCTCTCTCTTTGTCGATTACCAACGCCATATCGAATTTCCGGTTAAAATTTTATGTATTTTACGCTCTTGCGGCGATAGTTCAAGTTTTTTTTTATCGAAATTTTGCAGTGTTGGACAAAATAGGTCTCGGAAGGGGGCTAACGAGATGTGTGCAAATTTTTTATCAGAAGCATTCCGCCCGTGAAGAAGTTCATCTGCGTTTCTATTCTACCAGCCATGCAATTATGGCGGCTTAGTGTGAATTAAGATAAGCGATGTTAACGAGATAGGCGAGTTCAGAAGTCTCTCGAGTTGAGAGGATGCGATGGCAATTTCATTATTCGCTGAAGAATTTTTCCCGCTCAATGGGGATCAGGGGGGGAGGACTTAAGGTATCACCAGATTAAAATAGCGGCGGGGGGACTCGAACCCTCGACACGCGGATTATGATTCCGCTGCTCTAACCAACTGAGCTACGCCGCCATGTCTCGACACTATTAGGCTTGGGGTTTATTCGAGTTATCCGAAAAACCCATGTGCCATGCCATTTCCAAATCGTCTGTCAAAAATATTAACTGCTTCGCGGGGAAGTCTCTCCGAGAGATGCGAATAACGCACTGCCATCTTATGGAGAACCTGTTCGGCGAGTTTCTCGTCCTTGCCGACAACACCACACGATTACCCTCTTTGAAAATGAGCATAATGACTCAACATATTAAATTTGAATTTTGAAAAGTCAAGGGCAAAATTTTTGTTTTTTGTTCGGTAAAGCGGTCTTGACTTCGTAAAAAATATAAATAATATCTCACGTTCAAATTGTTTATAGAGATTCGATATGATAACTGATAAGATACCATCGAGAGCGATTAAAATGCCGCTTACCGGCACGGACAAAGCGTCCGTTATTAGCGAGCTGGTGCGCCATCTCTGCGATGTCTATTCGCTCGATAGCTTCGGCGAAATACTCGACGGCGTGCTCGAGCGCGAGGAGATGATGAGCACCGGTGTTGGGCACGGGCTGGCTATCCCCCACGCCAAAATCGATGGGATTTCATCGCCGAAAATCGTCGGGGGGATTTCTCCGGCGGGCATCGAGTTCGAAGCCATTGACGAGAGGCCTGCGAGGATATTCTTCCTCGTAGTTTCGCCCAAATGCGAGTCTTGCGAGCATGTCAAAATTCTCTCCGAGCTTTCGAGAATCATGAACAATCCCGATGTCCGCGACAAGGTGACATCGGCGGAGGACGGCACGGCTGTTATCGAGGTGCTACGCAATCACGAGAGGTAGCTTTGAGAGTTTCTGCGGTTATTTTTTTGACCTTCCTGATTATTCTTTCATCATGTAGCAAAAAGGACAAGCTCGCCCGCGGGCCGGAGGTTTCCCCTATCTCAGCGACGCTCGTTCTTGCGGATTCGGCCTATGCCCTCGGCTCGCCCGTGGATTTTTCTATGACGGTGCGGAATGTCTCTCAAGACACTGTGGAGCTTTTTTTCCCGACGGCTTGCAGGGTTGCGTTCGAGGTCTCGCGCGGGGATGTCAAGCTGTGGAGTTCCCTCGACGGCAAGATGTGCGCGCAGGTCATCACGCGCAACAAGATTCCTCCGGGAGAGTCGCTCAGTTTCGATGCCCGCTGGGACGGCACATCGAGCGAGGAGGGCGCGAAAATCACATACGGCGAGCACTTCGTAGAGGGCGTTATCATGGCAGGCCAGCCCATTCGCACGGGAAAAGTCGCCTTCCACCTCGTGAACTGACATGTTCAAATATATTGAGTCGGACGAGCATTATTCCGAGGTCGTGGCCGGTCTCATGTCCGGCGCGAGGGAACGGCTCGACATCGCCACGGCAAACATCAAGGCAATCCGCGTTCTCATGGGCAAACGCCCCATCGACATCCTCGCATTTTTCCGCAAAAGACTTGCCGACGGTGTTCAAATCCGCGTTTTGCACTCGGCGGTGCCCTCGGAGTATCTTCTGCGAATCGCCGGCAAAAACCCTATGCCAGAGGGTTTCACGATGCGCCGATGCCCGCGCGTGCACCAGAAGACCATACTCGCCGACGACCGACTGCTTTACATCGGCTCTGCGAACCTCACCGGCGCGGGGATAGGCGCGAAATCATCCACGCGGCGGAATTTCGAGGTTGGCGTTCTCACTGATGAGCGCGATTTTATTGACAAAGCGTCGTCGTTATTCGAGATGATTTGGTGCGGCGACATGTGCTTCGACTGCGCTCGCAAAGATTTCTGCCCCGTCCCTCTGGAGGAGTTTTAGCGGGGGGGGGGTGTTGCGACGGTGGAATCCCCGCGCTTTTTTGCCGAAAAAGCCTTTGACTTTTACAAGCCATTCCCTTATCTTTATATGCCATGAGTGATTCTGGCAGATTTTGAGTCATCGAATTATTCAAGTGAGTCAAACACAACCCGAGATGAGCTATGAAGAATTACACTTTGCCGAGACTTGACGAAGATGCAGACCTGCGGGAAACTCTACTAC
>DSAF01000030.1 GCA_011388305.1 Candidatus Zixiibacteriota bacterium
CCGAAGCCAACGCCCAAGCCCCAGCCCAAACCGGAGCCTAAACCCCAGCCCGAGCCGCCGGCCACGAAGCCCAAAGAGACAAGCCCTACCGGCGAGGGGCACATCACCGTCGATGGGACGTTCGATGACGATTTTTATTTGAACTCGGTGTTCATGAAAGTTTACCGAAATTGGGTGCCGCCGGCGACATCGGCGCAACTTCGGGCGACGGTCTATTTCCGCATTATGCCCGACGGCAGAATCGAGGGCGCGAGAGTCGAGAAGCGTAGCGGAATGTCGTCATACGACCAGCTGGCGCTCCGGACAATCATGACATCCGCGCCGTTTCCGGAGCTACCCGACCATCACACGGGCGACCATCTGGGAATTTTCTTTGAGTTCGTTCATAACCCGTGAGGTTTTGTTGAAGAAATTATTTTTCATAGCGATTCTCTCCACCCTGTGCTTCGCGCAGGGCGATGCATATCTCCGTATCACCGATTACGGCACGGGCGTTATGCGCCTCGCCGTGCCAGACTTCGTTCCGCGCTTCGACAATTTCGGCGCGGAGTGGGACTCGGTTATGCTCGAGCTGTCGAACGTTCTTCGGGCGGATTTGCGCTTCTCGCCTTTTCTCGATGTCATCGACTCCTCGCTCTATCCCCAGAAAGGGGTAACCGACCCCAAAGACTTGGATCCCTTCGGGTGGACGGCGTTAAATGCCCACGCTGTCGTGCTCACGCAGTTCGACACCGATGGCCGGCGTGTTTCTCTGAAAGTCGGCATCTACTCGGCGAACAACCGCTCTCGAATAATGCGGCGCGATTATCAGGCGAGCGCAGTGCAGGCGAGGCGGTTGGTTCATCGCATTTCGGACGACATTCATAAAGCCCTAACGGGCGAGGATGGCGTCGCGCAGACGCAGATAGCGTTCGTCTCCACGCGCATCGGCGGCATCAAGGACATCTGGGTATGCGACTATGACGGATACGCTCCGAGACGAATCACGGATTCGCGCTCCATAGCCCTCACGCCGAATTGGTCTCCCTCCGGTGACAAAATCACATACACGAGCTACAAAAATGATTCTCCCGACCTGTATATGTTCGATATTTATAAAGAGCGCGAAACCATGGTAGCAAATCATGAGGGGCCGAACTTGACCAGCGTTTGGTCGCCTGACGGGCGATATATTTGCTATTCGCGCATCGCGGACAATAACTCCGAATTATTTCTCAAAGATGTCCGCACCGGCGATGAGACGCGACTGACATATACGCCGCATGCCATCGAAACGTCCCCGACGTTCTCGCCGACCGGCAGAGAAATTGCGTTCACTTCCGACAGATCCGGATCACCGCAAATATATATCATGGATATGATGGGAACTTATTGCAGGAGACTGACTTACGAGGGCAGATACAACGACACGCCCGACTGGTCACCGAGGGGCGATAAAATTTGTTATACCTCGAGAACCGATCATGGCTTCCAAATTGCGATAATAGATGTCGCATACGGCGACCCGATTTATCTCACCAGCGTCGGGAGTAACAGAAGCCCCCGCTGGTCGCCGGATGGCTATCACATTGTTTTTTCGAGCAATAGGACGGGAACTTATCATCTTTACACGATGAACTGGGATGGTTCGGATGTTCGGAGGATAACCCGCGCCGGAGCGAACACCGAGCCGGCGTGGTCGCGACGATATAAATGGTCGTTCGATTAATTTTCTTGAAATAGAAATAATAGTTGATTTGTGATAAGATAAGCCTATATTCTACAACGAATATGGCAAACAACATCTAACAATAGGAGAGGGGAACAATGAGAAAAACCTCGATCGCACTTATTATCATGTTCTTGGTGATGGCTGTCTTCATCTCGGGGTGCCCCAAGAAGACTCCTCCACCGCCGCCGCCGGTCGCACCGCCGCCTCAGCCGGTTATCGAAGAGCCTGTCGTCGAGCCGGAGCCCGCGCCGAGAATCGAACTCCGCACGGTGTTCTTCGACTACGACAAATACAATATCCGCACGGATCAAGCGGCCAGACTCGCCGACAATGCTGAGCAGTTGATGAGATTCCCCGATGTCAAAGTCAGACTCGAGGGTCACTGCGACGAACGCGGCACCGAAGCATACAACATCGCTCTGGGCGAGAGAAGAGCACGTTCTGTGAAGAACTATCTCACGGAATACGGAATTCCGGCGACGCGCATAACGACCCGCTCATATGGCGAAGAGCGTCCGGTTTGCAGAGAGTCAACCGAAGACTGCTGGCAACGCAACCGTAGAGTCGAGTTCATCGTAGTCGAATAATGAACTCTGCCCGTCTAATCATCGGAGGAGCGGCAATTTTGTCGCTCCTCGGGTCTGTTGTTTTATCCGGGTGCGCATCGAGAGCGGAGATTAAGCGCTTTCAGGCACAGGTCGATTCTCTTAGCGTCGCGGGCCAACAACAGGCAGAAAGCCTCACGAGGCTCGATTCGCTCATGCTGGAGAATATCCGAACAATGCGCACTCTCCGCGCGGAGACCAATGCATTTATGGGTGCCATCCAAGAAGAGTTGAGCATAATCGAGTCGATTATGCGCGATTCAGGCTTCAAAGTGAGTGCACTCACTACGCGCATCGATGCACTCAAAGACGACATCGACAAGAGAGCGACCGCACCTTCGGACTCGGCAGTCGAGGATATTCCCGTCAAGGGTGCCGAGATCTTCGCCACGGCACTTCTCGACCTCAATCAGGGCAAATATGAGCTGGCAATCATGGGCTTCGAGTCATACCTCGAGGAGTTCGAGGATGGCGCCCATGCTCCCGAAGCCAGATACAACATAGGCGAGGCGTTGTTCGCGCAGGCGAATTATAGCGAGGCCGCCCTTAGCTACCTCACAATCACACGGAAGTGGCCTGCCAGCGGCATTGTTCCATCGGCACTGTATAAGGCCGGCCAATGCTATGAGAGGCTCGATCAGCCGGAGATGGCCGCGAATTTCTACCGAAGATTGGTCGCCGAGTTCTCATCAACAGCCGAGGCAGAGCACGCGAAAAGGCGCCTCGAAGAAATCGAAGAATAGGGCATTTTATATCGCAATAGTTTTTACTTGTTGCAGGAAGGCGACTTAGCGAGCTTTCCCACAAGAGTGCATAGATTGGAGCATGATGCGCCGAGCGTCAGAGAATATTACCTATGAGAGAATCCTCGTGGTGCGATTCTCATCTCTCGGCGATATCGTCCTCACCACGCCAGCCCTCGACGGCCTTCGCGCGAAATTTCCCGACTCGAGAATTTTTTATCTTGTAAAGGAAGAGTTCGCTCCTATCCTCCAAAACCACACCTCCGGTTGTGAGATTATCGACATGCCCGCAGATGCCCGCGAGGACTCGCGGCGCTTCGTGGAATTCGTAGAGGCTCTGGCGAAGGGCAAGTTCGATTTGGTCGTGGACTTGCAGGGCAATGCCCGCTCATTTGTGCTTCGCCGGAAAATCGACGCCGATTATGTCAAGGTGAAGAAGCACACACTTAGGCGCATGGCAATAGTCCGCTGGAAGCTCGGCGCACGCGGCCTTCCGAACATCCGCGATAGGTTCTTCAGGGCATTGCGTCCGCTCGGCATTACACCGGAGACGCGGGGGCATCCTTCGCTCGATTTGACCGAGCAGGAAATCCGCGCCGCCGTCAAAAAGTTCTTCGGCGGAAAAGTGAAGAAGCCTCTGGCCATAATCCATCCCGGCGCAAAATGGCCGCTCAAAGAGTGGGGCGAGGACAAATTCGCTCGATTGATTAACCTTCTCATCGAGAACGACTTCAATGTCGCATCATTTGGTGAAGCTTCATATAATAACACTATCCCATTGCATGACACAACAATACGCGAGCTGATGGCTTGCATCGCGCTCGGCGATATTTTCATAGGGAACGACTCCGGCCCGTTGCATATCGCCGAAGCATTGGGAGTGCCATCGCTGGGAATTTTTGGCCCGACGCATGAGATGCTCGGATACGCTTCCGATGGCGAGGGCGCGGAGATAATTGGCCTCGACCTCAAATGCCGTCCATGCTCGCTCTATGGGGGCGGCAGATGCAAGACCGGCAATCGCGAGTGCATGGAGAATCTATCGCCGGAGGCTGTCTTCGAGCGCGCGCAGGAGGTCTATCGGCGGGGACTGGAAAGAGTAGGGAAGACCGATGGGGAATAAAATCGCAGTTATGCTCGACCGCGACGGCACTGTCATCGTGGATGTTGGTTACATCGACGACCCCGAGCGCATCGAGATTTTGCCGGGGGCGGTCGAGGCGATAGTCAGGCTGAATGAGGCGGGCATTCTCGCAATTCTCATCTCGAACCAGTCGGGCGTGGCGCGCGGACTGCTTAGCATCGAGCGCGCGCGTGAGATAGACTCTGCGGTGCTTGAGCTTTTCGCTCAGCGCGGTGCGCGCATCGACGCGAGCTACTTCTGCCCGCATCATCCCGATGCCGTCGTGCCGGAGTTCCGCGCCGACTGCCGGAATCGCAAGCCAAATCCCGGTATGGCCGAGAGAGCGGCAGAAGAACACGATATCGACCTTCGTGCGAGTTTCGTCGTGGGCGACAAATTCAGCGATTTGCAACTCGCCCTAAACATCGGTGCGGAGGGCATTCTCGTCCGCACGGGGGAGGGCGAGGCGACCGAGGCCGGCTTCCGTGAGACGACCAAAGTTCCGGTGTTCGATACGGTATCCGGCGCCGTGGGATACATCCTCTCGAAAATAGTAGTGGAGACAATCGATGTATAGAGCCGAATTCTGGGAATTCGAAGGCGAGAACATTCGTTGCGGCCTCTGTCCGCACCGTTGCGTCATCGCGCCGGAGAAAAGGGGTGCCTGTCGCGTTCGGAGGCACACCGGCAGTATGCTCGTCGCAGACTCATACAGCGAGGTAATCTCCGTCGCGGTTGATCCCATCGAGAAGAAGCCGCTGTATCACTTCTTCCCCGGCGAAACTGTGCTGTCCATAGGGCCGCGCGGATGCAATTTCTCGTGTAGTTTCTGCCAAAATTGGCAAATTTCGCAGGAGAACGGCCGGACATTGCACATCACGCCGGAGACACTTGTCGGCGAAGCACTTAACGCCGGATGTATCGGAATTGCATACACTTACACCGAACCGATAGTGGCATTCGAGTTCGTCCGAGATACAGCGAAAATCGCCAGAAGGCAAGGCCTCAAGAATGTCCTCGTATCGAACGGCTTTGTCATGCCCGAGCCGTTGGCGAAGCTACTCGAAGTCATCGACGCTATCAATATCGACCTCAAGTCTATGGACGATGAGTTTTACCGACAAGTTTGCCGTGGGAGGCTCGATCCCGTCCTCGATACGATTCGAGCCGTCGCGAAGTCCTCCGTTCATCTCGAAATAACCAACTTGCTGATACCGGGATACAACGATTCCGATGAGCAACTTCAGAAAATCGTTGACTTCGTCGCTTCCATCGATGAGAGGATTCCCGTGCATTTCTCGGGATATTATCCTGCATACCAGTTCGATGCGCCGCCCACGCCGGTTGAGACTCTCGCGAGAGCGCACGAGATTGCGAAGAATAAGCTGAATTACATATACGCCGGCAACCGTCCGACGAGTTGGGGACGCGACACGCATTGCCCCCATTGCGGCAATCTGCTAATCTCGCGCTCGATGTTCGCGAGCAGTTCTGCGGGGATTTCGCCCGCGGGGCTTTGTGCGAGATGCGGTGAGAGCGTGGATGTCGAGGGGCCGTGGAACGAATGAGGCTGAAACCCGCGCCTCTCGACCTTCTGCCGATACTCATCGCGATTGCGATAGCCCTATTGCCTTTGATTCCCAATGACAAACATGCCGAAACCGTTGTGGTCTATCGCTCGCACGAGCGCCGGGCAAGCGTTCCGATGAGCAGGGACACGAGCTTCGTCGTCGATACCGATATCGGCGAGTGGACTGTGCGAATCGAGAGCGGCGAGGTGTTCGTGACCGAGGCGCATTGCCCCAAGCGAATTTGCGTCGGAATGGGGCGAATATCTCGGCCGGGGTCGGCTATTGTCTGTGCGCCGGGGAAAGTCGCCGTCGTTATCGAGGGAGGGGAGGAGCTTGATGCGGTCACGCGATGACAACCGCCGGATGGCGCTGTGCGCGCTTCTCGTTGCTGTAGGGGCGGTGCTCTGGACGCTCGAGGAGTTCATCCCGAGGCCGCTTCCGTGGCTTAAGCCCGGATTGGCAAACGTCGCGACTGTGTTGGCGATGGTCATCGTCGGGCCGGTCGAGGCGATTCTCGTCGCGGTCGGGAGAGTCCTTCTGGGTGGGCTTCTTCTGGGGAGGCTCGGCTCGCCGGCATTCATCATCTCGATGAGTTCGGCGATTGTCGCTGGTTTCGCGATGATAATCGTCTGGAAGTCGAAAGTCCCCATGTCGATTTACGGAATCAGCATCACCGGTGCGGTCTCTCATGCCGTTGCGCAGGTCTTTGTTGCGGGACTGCTCATCTTCAGCCCGTCGATTGCGATAAAACTTCTGCCGTTGGTCGTCATACCGGCGATTCCCGCGGGCATTTTGATAGCGTTTCTGTCGAGAGCCGTCATCACGAGAATAAAAAAACACCCGAATAAAGATATATCACAGTGAAAACAAGAAGTTCAAGTAATGAGAATCTTTCGTCAACAGCGGATTATATTTTAATGTAAGGGGGCGTCGGCGGCCGTAAACGGCCAGCGAAGTAGTCGGGGCACGATTGCCTATCCGAGAAGAAGTCTTCCGGCCGACTACTTCGCTCCCACCTGCGATTTTTTAAATCGCAGGTGGGGCCGACGCCCCCCGTTCTCGGAGCACATCATGAAAAAACGGGAACAATCCAATAAAAAGCGATAAACCGCTTGCGAAAGCGCGGCCCGAGCATTAACTTAGGAATACTATGAAAATACTAATCGTTCAAACTGCATTCATCGGCGACTGCGTTCTGACCACGCCGCTCATCAGGCGCAGTAAAGAGGCATTCGGCGAGGACTCGTTTATCGCCGTGATGACCACGCCGGAGGGCGCGCAGGTCTTCGACGGCAACCCGCACATCGACGAAATTATCGTCTATGACAAGCGAAACGACAACGCCAAGCTCTCGACGCACTTTGGCGCGGTGAACGACCTGCTTTCGCGCAAGTTCGACATCGCAATTCTGCCGCACCGCTCGTTCCGCACCGGCATTATGACGTTCATGGCGCGGATTCCCGAGCGTATCGGGTTCGAGAAGTCCGGCGGCACGCTGTTCTACACGAAAAAGGTATCCAAGCCCATGGAACTGCCCGAGCCGGAGCGCCTTCTGGAACTTCTGACCGTTCTCGGCCATAACCCCAACCCCTCCACACTGGAGGTCTTCCCCGGCGCGGAGCGCGAGGCAAAGGCGAGCGAGCTTCTCAAAGCACGCAATATCGATAGCAAGGCATTCGCGGCAATCGCGCCCGGAAGCGTTTGGGGGACTAAACGCTATCCGCCGGAGCTTTTCGCCGAGGCAATTCGAGGCCTCTTCGCCGAGAAGGTCGTGGAAGTGGCGGTGATCATCGGCAGTGCGAAAGACTCGGAGCTTTGCGATGAAGTCGCGAAGAAGGCCGGAGACGGAGCATTCGCAATCGCCGGAGAGTCGGACATTCTGACATCGGCGGAGATAATCCGCCGTGCGAAAGTCTTCATCGGCAACGACAGCGGACCGGCGCATTTAGCCGCGGCGGTAGGGACGCCGGTGGTGGTTATTCTCGGGCCGACAGTGCCGAGTTTCGGCTTCGTGCCATACGGCGAAAACGTGACGGTTCTCGAACCGGCGATCGAGCTGAGTTGCAGGCCATGTAGCCCGCACGGCAAGACGGAATGCCCGCGCGGAGACTTAGCGTGCATGGTGAGCATCTTCCCTGATAGAGTGATAGCTTCGGCGACCAGCGCCGTTAGTAGAAGTTCCTAAATTCGCTCGAGGGCGGCCTCATATCCCAATTTTCTCAGGCCGAACGGGTCGTGGACGAGACGAAGTCTCTTCAGGGCGCGCTCGACCCTTTCCTCTGCGTATTTCAGTTCCTTGTCGGCAAGTGGGTGTTCGAGGCTCGCGAGCGTGAAAATCGCGTATGCAAATGGGAAGCTGTTCCACCCCGATTTGCCGTCGCGATAGAGAGGCATTGTCGATAAGCCGCGCTCGATGAAAGCATCGCCCTCGGGGAATTGCGCCGCTGACAAAGCCCGCCACAGCGCCAGCGAACAAGTCGAACAACAGTATCTGCCTTTGTCCGACGATGCGCGGAACTGCCTCGCCCTTCCGAGCATGCCATTAAGTCCCTCGCGAACGCCGTGTTTTTCCGGCCCGCGCCATTTAGAAATCGCC
>DSAF01000171.1 GCA_011388305.1 Candidatus Zixiibacteriota bacterium
CTTTAAGGATGAAGCCGGCTCCCTCAAGCCGCTCCCTAAACAGCATGTCGATACCGGCCTCGGGCTTGAGCGCCTCGTCGCGATAATGCAGGGGTTTCGGGATAATTACCAGACCGATCTCTTCTCGCCAATTATCGGACGAATTGAGGAGATTACCGGCGCGGATTTCGTCAATCCCGAACACCGCATGCCCATCTGTGTCATCGCCGACCATATTCGCGCGCTTGCGTTCGCCATCGCCGATGGCGCGCTTCCCGGCAACGAGGGGAGAGGCTATGTGCTTCGGAGAATACTCCGCAGAGCCGCAAGATTCTCCCGAAAACTTGGCTACCATGAGCCGATTTTGCACGAGCTGGTCGCGCCGCTTACGGACAAGATGGGCGATGTATATCCCGAGCTTATCTCGAAAAACCAGCATGTCGTCCGTGCGATAAAATCCGAGGAAGAGCGCTTTGCCCAAACATTGGACATCGGAATCGAGCTTTTCCAAAACCTCGCCGATAAGGCCGTTTCAAATGGCGACCGAACTATTTGGGGCGAGGACGCATTCAAGTTATACGACACTTATGGCTTTCCGCTCGATTTGACCGAGCTTATGGCCTCGGAGGTTGGCCTCGTCGTCGATCACAAGGGTTTCGATAAAGAGATGGAGAAGCAACGCGAGCGTGCCCGCGGGGCGGCGCAATTCGATGGGGCACACGAGCTTGGCGCCGGCGAATGGGTCGTTATGACCGAGGGGCCGGACTCGCTTTTCCGGGGTTATGACAAGACAGAACAAAGCGCAACAATTCGCAAATATCAAAGCGCCGCCGACGGTCGAATCCGAATGATTCTCGACGAGACGCCGTTTTATGCCGAGTCGGGCGGACAGGTTGGCGATACCGGCAAAATCGAGGGCGACGGCTGGTCGCTCGAAGTCGAGGACACCAAGAAAGACGCCGATTCGGCAGTCCATATCGGGAAGCTCTCGGGCAAAATCGGCCAGTCCAGCGAGGTATTCGCGAAGGTCGATATCGACCGCCGAGATGCGATTCGCCGAAACCACACCGCGACGCATCTATTGCATTTCGCGCTCCGCAAGGTTATCGGCGAACATGTCCATCAGGGCGGCTCGATGGTCGCGCCGGACAGAATGCGCTTCGATTACACGCATTTCGAAGCGCCCACGCAGGTTCAGCTTCGGAAAATAGAGCGCATCGTCAACGAAATCGCCATGGCGGATATTCCCGTTTGTTCGAGTCAGGTCTCATATCGCGATGCCCTCGATGCAGGAGCTATAGCGCTTTTCGGCGAAAAATACGGCGAAAAGGTGCGAATGATTTCAATAGGGCCAATCTCCCGCGAGCTCTGCGGCGGAACGCACCTCTCGCGAACCGGCGAGATGGGCGCATTCCTCATTCGCTCGGAGAGTTCCGTGGGAAGCGGCCTTCGGAGAATAGAGGCGGTCACCGGAACGGCCGTTGTCGATTGGATAAACGAAGTCCGCGACGATTTGGACGAGCTTGGGATTATCCTTAAGGCGGGACAGTCCGGCGACCTAATCGACAAGGCGCGCTCGATGGTCGCCGAGGGCAAGCGCCTCGAAGCGATAATCGACGAGCTTGAGCGCGAGAAGACCGGCGACACCGCCGATTCGCTTATCTTGAAGACGGTCGAATGCCCTACGGGCAGGTTCATTGCGGAGAAAGTGAATATCGCCGGAAGAGATCTCTTGGCGCAACTTGTAGATGACATGAAGCAGAGACTCGGCACCGGCGTGGTATTCCTTCTCGCGGAACTTGACGGCAAAGCGGCCATATTAGCAGGCGTGACACCAGACCTCGTTCAGCGGGGGATTTCCGCGGGCGAAATAATTCGCGGCGCGGCGGGCATTATGGGCGGGAGCGGCGGCGGCAGGCCGGATTTCGCACAAGGTGGCGGAAGGGACATGTCGCTTGCGGGCGAAGCACTCGACTGGGTTCGCCAGAGCCTCAAAAGGGAGTTCAACGCGGAGTAATATGGCAAGCACGCCCATCGATAAGGCGAAGTTCCTCGTCATCGATTGCGAGATGACCGGCCTCGATCCATCGAAGCATGAGATTATCGAGGTCGCGGGACTGCCGGTCGAGGGATTTGCCATTGGCGGCGAGCCGGGGTTTTATTCAGAAATCGAGCCGGAGCGCTCCATCCCCGCCGACACAAAGGCGGTGCACGGGCTTCGCGGGAAAGAGCTTGCACAAGCGCCGCTGGCCATCGATGTGCTTCCCGAGTTCGTGAAGCTGTTTTACAACCGCATTATCGTAGGGCACAATGTCGCCGTCGATGTGGAGTTTCTTCGCCGTAAATCCAAGAGGGTGGGGATGTTGCCGCCGAGGAGACCGATGATAGACACTATGCGCCTCGCGGGCGCAATTTGGCCGAATAAATCCCGTGCGGGACTCGACGAGATAATCGCATTGCTCGAAATTGAGGCGCCGAAAAGCCGGCACAACGCCCTCGACGATGCCCGCATCACTGCGGAGGCATTCGTGCGGATGACCCATCGTCTCAAAGGCGAGGGAAGACTTTCTACCGTTGCCGATATTCTGAGGATTGGAGGGGTATGAACTTCATCGAAAAGTGGTTTTGCGACCGAAAGCCGTCCGGCGGCCTGCTTCTACTCATCGACCCCGACAGAGGCGCGCCCGAGCGTCTCGCAGACATGGCAGAGAAGGGCGTTTCCGCAGGCGCTTCGGCCGTGCTTGTGGGAAGCAGTATTCTTCTCGGCGATGGCTTCGAGAGATGTGTGCGCGAGGTTCGCGGGGAAATCGATGCGCCGGTATTCCTGTTTCCCGGTAACGGCCACCAAATTACCCTCGAGGCCGACGGCATACTATTTCTCACGCTCATATCCGGCAGAAACCCTCGCTGGCTTATCGAGGAGCAAGTCGAGTCCGCGCCGAAAATAAAAGCCGTCGGACTGCCTTCGATGGCCACGGGATACATCCTCATCGAGTCCGGCAAAGTGACCGCCGTGCAGTTTATGAGCGCAACAGTTCCAATCCCCCGTAACAAGCCGGATATTGCATCCGCGCACGCGATGGCTGGTGAGCTTCTCGGCCTGAAGGCCATCTTCCTCGAGGCCGGTAGCGGCGCAGAGAATCCCGTCCCGGAGGCGATTGTCTCCGCCGTTCGTGATGCCACAGACCTGCCGCTCATTGTCGGCGGCGGAATCCGCACTGTCGAATCGGCGCAGAGGCTCGTATCCGCGGGCGCGGACTTCATAGTCGTAGGCACTCATTTCGAGCAGACTGGCGACACGAGCCTCATCGAGGGCATATCACGAGTTATCCGCGATAAATAGATTTCTGCTATTATCACGCTTGGGGCGTCGGCCCTTCCTGCGATTTGAGAAATCGCAGGAAGGTGCGAAGTAGTCGGTGGGGAGACTTCCGCTTCGATGCGCCGATCTTGCCCCGACTACTTCGTAGCGCGTTTACGCGCGCCGACGCCCCCGGCGCGGTCAAACTTATGCAGATTGCCGTTTCAATGGGTATATTTCGGTCAATATCGACCCTTCCTGTGCCAAAAAATTTCCTTGCCAAAGAGCAATTATGGAATAAATTCTATTGAAGAACTTATTGCAACCGATGGAGAAATTCATGAAATCACTTCGCCTCGCTTTGATTGTTGTTCTTTTGATTTCCACGCATGCCTTCGCTTATTACATCGAGTCGTTCAACTCGAGCATAAGGATTCTCCCGAACTCTGATTTTTGGGTCGATGAGGAAATCATCGTGAATTTCGGGAACGAGCAGAGGCACGGGATTTACCGCGACATTCCATATAAATATGACCTCCCCATGCGTAAATATCGTGTGCGCATAGCGGTGGATAGGGTCGTCGATGAGGCGGGGAAAGAATATCAAACGAAAATCTCAAAGCGCGGGGATTATCTCAATATCCGCATCGGCTCGCCGAATTTCAAAGTGACGGGCAAGCAGGTCTATCACTTGCGATACCGCGTCGAGAATGCCATCCTGTTCTTCAATGACCACGACGAGCTGTATTGGAACGTCACCGGCACGGAATGGGAGTGCGAGATAAAGGCGGCCTCTGCGAGCGTCCACCTTCCGGAGAGCGTTGACGAAAAGGACATCCGCACGACCTGCTTCACCGGAGCATACGGCTCGGAATCTCGCAATTGCAAGGCTCAGTTCGTGGACGACAGAGGGTTTTTTATAGCGACAAAATCGCTCGGGACTTACGAGAATCTCTCCATCGGCCTCGCATTCCCCAAGGGGATAGTTGAGAAGCCGGGGTTTGCCCGATGGCTCAGGTGGTATTTTGTCGATATGTGGCCGTTTCTCCTGCTTATTCTGTGCATCGTTTGGCTACTTTCTACTTGGCTCGCGCGCGGAAGAGACCCGATAAAAATGTCCATCGCGCCACGATACGAGCCGCCCTCCGATCTCTCTCCCGCCGAGGCCGGCACGGTTATCGACGAGCGCGTCGATATCCGCGATATGACATCGACCATCGTCGATTTGGCGGTGCGCGGCTATCTCAAAATTGTCGAAATCGAGAAGAAAAAGATCATTTTCTTCAAAAAGGCCGACTACATCCTCGTGAGACTCAAAGACAGCGACGATGAGCTTAAACCTTTCGAGAGCAAAATGTTAGACGGCCTCTTCACACGCGGGAGCATAGAAAGCGCAGACAAATCCCAGCTCGAACTCATCTGTCCCGACTGCAAGGGAAGGGAGGCCATCGCGACCTCGAGCCTCAAAGAGAAGTTCTACATTGAGCTTCCGAAAATTCGCGACTCTATCTACAAACGCCTCGTCAAGGAGAAATACTTCCCATCGTGCCCGGAGGAGATCCGCCAGAAATATACTACTTTCGGAGTAATCATACTCATTGCAGGGTTCGTCCTCGCTATGGTCGCTTCGAACTGGGCATTTGCCGCGAGCCTCATGCCGGCAGGGATAATCACCTTATTGGCCGCAAAGAAAATGCCTCGAAAAACCAAGAAGGGCACAATCGCCGCGGTAAATGTCGCGGGGTTCGAGGAGTTCATCAGGCGCGTCGAGAAGGATCGCATAGAGCGCATGGCTATCGAAGACCCGACGATATTCGAGCGCTTGCTTCCATATGCCATGGCGCTCGGCGTCGCGGATCAATGGGCGGAGGCGTTCGAGGGGATTTTCAAGGAGGCGCCGCGCTGGTTCGTCGGCCCTTCGGGACAGAGGTTCAGTCCGAATGTGTTCGTCTATAACCTCGGAAGTGCAGTGCAAAGCACCGGCTCGGCGATGTCCGCGAGGCCGCGCTCTTCAGGCGCATCAGGAGGGAATAGCAGTTTTGGCGGCGGCGGATTCTCCGGCGGAGGTTTCGGTGGCGGTGGCGGTGGCGCGTGGTGATGCTCGAAAGTTAAAACAATCCATGGATTCAAAGATTTTCGTTTAGTTCTCGATGCGGGGCGTCGGCCCTTCCTGCGATTTGCCAAATCGCAGGAAGGTGCGAAGTAGTCGGGTGGAAGACTTCCGCTACGATACGGCAATCACGCCCCGACTACTTCGTAGGCCGTTCACGGCCGCCGACGCCCCTTTCCAATCCATGGCTTGACAGCGCCCTTTCTCGAATATATATTAAACAAATTTATATATTGCGAGGAAGAAACATGGCAATGTTCGGCGAAATACTGAAGAAGATTTTTGGCACATCGAGCGACAGGCAGATGAAGAGCCTGATTCCGCTCGTCGAGGAGGTCAATGCACTGGGCGAGGGGCTGAAGTCGTTTACCGACGAGGAGCTTATCGCTAAGACAGAAAGCTATCGCGAGAGGATTCTCGAATATAACCGCGAGATTCGCGAGGAAATCGAGAAGATAAACGAAGACCTCGCCACAGAGCTGGGCGACGAGATCCGCGAGCGCGCCGAGGACCGCAAAGAGGAGCTACTCGGTGAGCTACACAATGCCAACCAACAGATTCTCGAGGAGATTATGCCCGAGGCTTTCGCCCTCGTGCGCGAAGTCTGCTACCGCCTGACGGGCAAGGAGTTCATCGCCGCCGGACAGCGCATGAGCTGGGGCGATGATGTTTCGCAGTTCTACTCCGCCGACGACTTCGAGTGGACGGAGCGAACGCCGCCGGGATACACGCCGAGAATGGTCGCCGAGCTTCCCGAAAGAATAGCCCACAGCCTCACGAACAGCTTCACGCTCGTTCGTTTCGAGGACGGGCGCATATTTCGCGCAATTATTCCCTTCGATGTGCAGATCATCGGCGGGGTTGTCCTCCATCAGGGGAAAATCGCCGAGATGGCCACCGGCGAGGGAAAGACTCTTGCCGCGGTGTTTCCCGTGTTCCTTAATGCCCTCACCGGGCGCGGCGTCCACGTTGTGACAGTCAACGACTACCTCGCCCAGCGCGATGCAGAGTGGATGGGGCAGATTTACGAGTTCCTCGGCCTGACGGTGGGGTGCATTCACCACGGAGTCGAGCCGGGAACGCCCGAGCGCAAAGCGCAATATGACGCCGACATTACATACGGCACGAACAACGAGTTCGGCTTCGATTATCTTCGCGACAACCTCTCCCGAAGGAAGGAAGAACGCGTCCAGCGCGAATTCCATTACGCCATAGTTGACGAGGTTGACAGTGTTCTCATCGATGAGGCGCGAACGCCGCTCATTATCTCCGGGCCGGTGGACTCGAAGATTCACGAGACTTTCTCAAAATATGAGCCGGGCGTCCGAATGCTTGTGCGCAAACAGGCATCGCAGTCAACATCGCTTTTAAGCGAGGCGGAGAAGGAGCTTGAAGCCGCGAATTTCTTCGCGGACTCGGGCGAGCAGGACAAAGACGCGATTTACCGCGCGGGCGAGAAGCTCCTCATGGTCAAGCGCTCGACGCCCAAAATCAGCCGTTTTCTCAAGCTCATGAAAGAACCCGGCATTGCGCGGCTAATCCAGCGCGTCGAGGGAGACAGACTCCGCGACAAAATTATGCACGAGCTTGACGAAGAGCTGTTTTTCGCAGTCGATGAGCAGGAGAACTCCATCAACCTCTCCGAAAAGGGCAGACAATCCCTCGACAGCCGGAACCCCGAGATTTTCGAGCTTCCCGACATCACGGCGATTATCTCCGAAATCGAGGGCAACGAGGAACTCGACGAGCAAGCCAAGCTCGAAGAGAAGAAAAACGCATACGCACTATACTCCGAGCGCACAACCATCAACCACGCGATAAGCCAGCTTCTCAAAGCACACGTCCTATTCGAGAAAGACGTTGACTATATCGTCGATGAGGCCAAGGTCATCATCGTAGATTCTTTCACGGGGCGGCCTATGCCCGGCAGGCGCTTCTCCGACGGGCTTCATCAGGCGCTTGAGGCGAAGGAGAGCGTCAACGTCCAAAGCGAGACGCAGACTATCGCGACGATTACGCTTCAGAACTTCTTCCGCATGTTCGACAAGCTCGCCGGCATGACCGGCACCGCTGAGACCGAAGCGAACGAATTCTGGGAGATTTACAAGCTCGATGTCGTTGTGATTCCACCGAATCGCCCAGTGCGAAGGAACGACTACGAGGATTTGGTATATATGACCCGCCGCGAGAAATACAACGCGGCTCTCGACGAAATCGAGTATTGGCACGAAAAAGGCCGGCCGATTCTCGTCGGCACGGTTAGCGTGGAAGTCTCCGAGACGCTCTCGCGAATGCTCTCTCGCCGAAAAATCCCGCACCATGTGCTCAACGCCAAACAACACGAAAAAGAAGCGCTTGTTGTGGCGGATGCGGGCAAGCCCGGCGCAGTCACAATTGCCACGAACATGGCCGGAAGAGGCACGGACATCAAGCTCGGCGCGTCCGTCGTCCGTTGCCCGGAGGGTTGCCACCTGCTCTCCGATAACCCCAACGACATGCCCGTCGCAGGCGGCGAATGGACGCTCGGCGACTGCAGAAAAGAAGTCCCCTGCGGCCTGCACATCATAGGTACGGAACGCCACGACTCGCGGCGCATCGACCGCCAGCTTCGAGGCCGCGCCGGAAGGCAGGGCGACCCCGGCTCATCGCGGTTCTATCTTTCGCTGGAGGACGACCTCATGCGGCTCTTCGGCTCGGAGCGCGTGTCCATGCTCATGGGCAAGCTCGGCGCCGAGGAGGGCGAAGTCATCACGCACTCAATGATAACGAAGTCCATCGAGCGCGCCCAGAAGCGCGTCGAGGCGCAGAACTTCTCTATAAGAAAGCACCTCCTCGAATACGAC